>JAFSDI010000018.1 GCA_017436325.1 Alphaproteobacteria bacterium
AAAAATTGTTATACTTTCAACACAATTTCTCAGTAAAAACTTTAGAATTTAATCTTTTGTCATCCTGTGGCTTTTTCGGGCCCCGCAAAATTTTTGGAAAAAATTTTGTGGGTGAATGCCCCACAGGACCCAGGTGTTATCCTTTTTCCTACCTCAATTCAAACCCCACAAAATCACAAATTTTAATCTCTTGTCATCGCTGTGTTTTTTTTCGTGCCCCGCAAAATTTTTGTAATAAATCTTCAGCTCCTTGTCATCCTGTGGCTTGACCACAGGACCCAGGTAGTGCCGATAATAAGGAGTACATAACCTAGGTTCCATGGTCAAGCCATGGAATGACAATTTTTTTTGCAAAAAAATTGTTTTGCTTTTTCCTACCCTAATTCAAATCCCACAAAACCACAAATTTTAATCTCTTGTCATCGCTGTGGTTTGTTCATACCCCACAAAACCCAGTTCATAGAATTCCATTTATAATTAAATTTTACGTGCAAAAAAACCGGCAATTGCCGGTATTACGGTCTTATTACCCAATTGGCATACCTGCAGTTGCATCGCCCATAACCTTGTCGATTAAATCGTCTGCCTTGGATTTTGCATCATGATATGCATCCATAATAATTGCTGATACAGCATCTGCGCCACGTGACAAGACATCAGGGCGAAGTGTTATATTCAACAAATCATATTTACCAGTCATATCAACAATACATGCACCGCCTTCTGCAATGCCTTTGATTTTTGTATTCCCCAGTTGTTCTTGGGCTGCAGATACCTTGTTCTGCAGTTCCGCTGCCTGGGCCATTAATGCTTCCATATCCATATTTTCTCTCCCGTGGTTTATTTTTGTTTTTCTGCAATGTGCAACATATGCAATGCGCGTTGTGGAACGCCCATCATCCGTGCAACCATTGGATTAAATTCCAAAGCAGGGATAATCACTTCGTTTGCGTGTTTAATCGCCTGGGGTTCTGTGTCAAATTCTGTCTTTGACGACATAACAGGCAAAACGCGTTTTGCCCCAGACGGTGCAAAATCCAATTTGGACATATAAAACAAATAATTTCCATTGTCTTGGTTAATCGCAATGGCTGGGAAATAATTTTCATTTACCCATTTGCGCAGTGCAGGGATACCATGGACATCCCATTGTAAATGAGATGCCCATTCTTTATCCGTCCAATTTAATTGTTCAGGCTTCATATACTTATTCCTTTACAATTTCTTCACCAGTTTTCTGGTCGATACCAATCATTGTCATACGTTCTTTACCACGTTTATCAATGCCCATATATTTGATATATACAGTATCGCCTTCGTTCAGCTTTGCATCCTCGATTTTTGCCAAACGCTTACCAGTGATTTCAGAGATATGAACCATTGCCTCATACCCATTTAAGATACGAACAAATATACCAAATTCCTTGATACCTGTGATAGTACCCTTATATATTTGTCCTATTTCTGGTTCTGCAACGATATCTTTGATACGTTTGATTGCTTCATCAGCATCATCTTTATCAACGGCCATAATTTTAATAGTACCATCATCTTCTAAATCGATAATAGTATTTGTTTCACGTGTTAATGCCTGAATAACGACACCACCTTTGCCGATAACTTCGCGAACTTTTTCAGGGTTAATCTTGATAGTATAAACCTGTGGTGCGAATTCAGAAACATGGTCACGAGGCTTTTTGATGGCTTTTTCGATTTTGCCCAAGATGTGCATACGGCCGTCTTTTGCCTGTGCCAAAGCACGTTCCATAATTTCAAAAGTGATAGAAGTGATTTTAATATCCATCTGCAAGGCAGTGATACCTTGGTCAGTACCTGTCACTTTAAAGTCCATATCACCTAAGTGGTCTTCGTCACCAAGGATATCTGTTAAAATCGCATAGTCATCACCTTCTTTGATAAGTCCCATCGCGATACCTGCCACAGGGCGTTTCAATGGAACACCACCATCCATCATTGCCAGTGTTGCACCGCATGTTGTCGCCATAGAAGAAGAACCATTTGATTCCAAAATATCTGAAACGATACGAATGACATAGTCAAATTGACTGCGTGCTGGCATCATTGGGTGCAATGCACGCCACGCCAAATTTCCGTGACCAATTTCACGACGACCTGGTGATTTTAGTCCCTTGCATTCACCGACAGAATAGCCTGGGAAATTATAGTTCAAGATAAAGTCACGTTCTTCGGCACCATCAATTGATTCCAATGGCAGTGCATCTTTGCCACCACCCAGTGTCAAAGATACCAATGCCTGTGTTTCGCCGCGTGTAAACAGTGCAGAACCATGTGCGCGTGGCAAAACCCCCAGCTCTATTTCAATTGGGCGCACAGTTTTATTATCGCGGCCATCGATACGTGGTTTTCCCGCCAAGATATTTCCGCGCATAATACGTGCTGTCAGGGCTTCGATAACTTCGTCTGCCCATGATTCAAGTGTTGATTGTGCGCGTTCTGTTTCTGGGAATAACACAGCAATACGTTCTTTTGCCGCGGTATGAATAGACGCAAGTGTTTCTAAACGAACTAATTTCTCTTTGATTTGAAGTGCGTCTTCAATTTGACCAGCAAATTGTTCAAAATCAGCCTCCATATTGATATATTCTGGCGATTTTTCTGGTGTTTCCCAGCGTTCTTTACCAGCAGCTTCTGCTAATTCATTGATAGCATTGATAACAACCTGTTGTGAATCGAACCCGAATTTAACAGCGCCTAAAACTGTTGCTTCATCCAGTTCGTTAATTTCAGATTCTACCATCAAAACACCATCTTTAGTGGCGGCAACCACCAAATCCATTGCAGATTTTTCTGCAAATTTTTTAGATGGATTCAAAACATATTCGCCATCGTGGTATCCGACACGTGCCGCACCAATTGGCCCTTGGAAAGGAACACCTGACAAAGCCAAAGCCGCACTAGAAGCAATCATCGCCAGTATATCAGGCTGATTTTTTTTATCATAAGAAAACACTTGTGCGATAATTTGCACTTTGTTTTTGAAAGTTTCAGGGAACAGCGGACGGATTGGTCTGTCAATCAGGCGCGCAGTTAATGTTTCTGCATTAGATGCACGACCTTCACGTCTGTCTCGTGACCCAGGGATACGGCCAGCAGATGCGAATTTTTCCTGATAATCAACAGTCAACGGAAAGAAATCCTGACCTTCGACTGCGCTTTTTTCTGCACAAACCGTTGCCAAGACCATTGTTCCACCCATTGTTGCCAATACAGAACCTGCGGCTTGTTTTGCCATACGACCTGTTTCTAAGCGCAATATTTCATTACCATATTGCACTTCGACTGCAACAGGATTGTTTAGTTTTCTATTTTTTTCTTCTTTATTAAATAAACCAAATAACATAAATTTACTCCATTTTGTTGTTATGTTTGATTTTGCGAAGAAAAATCATTCATTTTTATACTCTGCACAAAGTATAAAAAGGAACAATTTTCTCTTCGCCAGCGTTAATTATAAAGCATATTTAACGTATTGCAAGTTATTAAAATTATCTAACTGGTGTAATTCGCAGTTCTATTCTGCGATTTGTCAATCGACCTATATTATCCTGGGCGGCAATTGGGCGGGCGGCGCCACGACCAACAATAAACATTCGTGTAGTATTTATTCCATGTTGTGACAGATAAACCCCAACGCGTTGTGCCATATCCATTGATAGCGCATATGCTGCGTTTGAATCACGCATAGAATCAGTATATCCTGCAATTTCAATAAAAGTTGCATTATATTGCTTTAGTATATTAGATATGGTTTTCAGTGTTTCATCACCTGTGGCAGAAATATCAGCAACAGACAATTCCATAATTGCATCACGAACTAAAATCACCAGCACATCAGTCCCAGCGCGTTGTACAGAAATTCCTGGCTTTCGTAATGAATCATACAGTGTTGTTTCTAAATCTGTCATATATTTTGTTGCGATTAAATTATCATTTGTATTTTTATCGCCATAGTCCATCGAATCAGGTATATCGACCGCGGTGCTTAATAATTTACCACCTGCACCAAGGTATACTGGGCGCTTGGCTGTGCGTGAAATTTCTGTCATATCTGCAAAACTAGCACCACTTAAATATTTACCCCATTGCATTCTGTCTGGGCTGCGATATGGAACACAGCCACATAATAAAAACAAGAAAGCAAATAATTTTATAGATTGCATTTATTCTACTACAAATGAAATTTGATTAGTTTTTGATTTAAAGCAGTTATCTGTTAATCCTATTTCAAATCCATTAATTAAAACTGATTTAGCCCAATCTGGCACAGATACAGAAAAATATTCGCATTCACCATACGTTAAATCGACCAAATTGATAGAAAAAGATGTTCCATCAAAAGCAGATTTAACAGACCAATCATCACCACCAATCGGTGCACGATTTGATTTTAGCGCCCCAGATTTAATTAAATAGTCAACCGATACGCCATCATAATTGCCCCGCATTTCCAGCAGAATTTTTGTATTTTGTGCGATTTGTTCTAATTCGGCACTGGCGATACTGCGTGCCTGATTTTGTCGAATTACATTAAATACCCCAATTCCTGAAATAGTCATAATGCCAGTTATTGCTAAAACCCCAATAACTTCCAACAAAGACCGTCCTAATTCATTATTCATTTTATTTAACTCCTACGATTTCTGCATCTGCAAACAAATCCATGGCGCTGGCGACCAATGGGTCTGCAGCCAATTCTTCTTGTTTTTGTTCTGACATTGTGTGTGTATGAACAGATTCCATAACGCGTTCCAGTATCCACTGATGACCTGTTTTATCAAACAGCCATGCAGATAATTTATGTGAAAAATCACCATCGCCTTTGCGGTCAAAGTATCGTATTTTACCGTCTGTAAATTCTGCAACTTCGATATTAGAGCTGTAATAAGAATACAGCAATATTTCCTTGGCTGCTTGCAGTGCGCTGGCCAAATCATTTGTACTAGATATTGTAATCTTTGTTGTTACTGATTCTTTGGTTTGTGGTACAGATTGCGCCATACGGTCGGCCAAGATATTTTTTACATCGCGTACACGGTTTGCCGATTCTTGTTGTCTAAGGATATCTGCAACTGGGGGCAAATCTGCGATATGCATAATTCGAACAATCAGCATATCAAAGCATTGTTTTTGGTTCCCAGATGCCTGCATTTCTGGGACTGCAGCAACCATAACCTGCCAGATACGTGATAATGTATTCAAAGAAACGTGTGCATTAATATCTTTTATTCGTTCACGTTGTTCTGTGGTATACGGTGCATTTATACCATCCCCCGCATGCAGGGCAGGGTGCATACGTGTTGCCCAATGTGTCCATTCCATCATATCTGTTAATAACATAGATAAATCAGCGCCGTTATTATAGATAGAATCAATCATATCCAGTGCTGCTGCAGTATCGCCAGACAAGACCGTTTTCATAAAATCAACAACAACCCCTCTATCTGCACGCTTTAACATATCAAGAACTGCGGCTTCATCGACTTTACCACCGGTTTGTGCGATTGCTTGGTCCAGCAGTGACAGTCCATCACGAACAGAACCATCGGCGGCGAATGCAAGTAATTCATTTGCGGCATCGGACAATTCGACATTTTCCTGTTGTGCAATCCACGCAAAGTGTCGCTTAAGCGTTTCGACAGGAACGCGAACCAAATCAAAACGCTGACAGCGCGACAATATGGTAACAGGAACTTTATGTATTTCAGTTGTTGCCAATATAAAGATAACGTGTGCAGGCGGTTCTTCTAGTGTTTTCAACAGTGCATTAAATGCAGCCGTAGACAGCATATGAACTTCGTCAATTATATAAACGCGATAGCGACCATTAGTTGGGCGATATTGTGCGCCATCAAGTATATCGCGCATATTGTCAACCCCTGTATGAGAAGCCGCGTCAATTTCCATAACATCTATATGTTGTCCTGCGGCAATTGCGCGACAGTTTTCGCATGTTCCGCATGGGTTTGGTGTTGCGCCATCTGCAGACAGACAATTTAATGCCTTGGCTAATATTCGTGCGGTACTTGTTTTGCCGGTGCCACGAATTCCTGTAAAAATATATGCGTGTGCAATACGTCCTGTATTAATTGCGGTTGTTAATGTTTTTACTAATACATCTTGTCCGATAAGTGATGCAAAATCCTGACTGCGATATTTTCTTGCTAAAACTGTATAACTGTTATTCATTATAAAAACTTCCTTTATAGGATTCAGGATAACAAAACAACGACAAAATTCAACAAATAAAAAGCACCAAAAAGGTGCATTTAATTAATTTAAATTCATAATAAAATCTGGCAAAACAATTTCTTCTTCGTCATTATTTTCGGTTGCGTTTTGATTTTGTTCTGCTTTTTCCAATCTGGCGATTTCTTTTTCTGCGGCTGCTTTTTCTTTTGGGTCGCGTGTAGAATCTATTTTACCTTGTTCGACATTAACTATACGGCCATAGTGTTCTGCGGTCTGCAACAAGCGTTCGCGTTCGATTTCATCTGTGCATTGTCGTGCAAGGTCTATATATTGTTTTCTTTTTTGGCGCCACTTGTGGCAACGTTGAATCATCTGTCCGACATTGGATTGATTTTTTTTATTTTGCATATCTTATCTTTTTAACAGGAAATACATCTTTATAACAGCGATAATAAACCATCGCCATCACGTTTAACATCCCAGATACTAGACCATCTTAAAAGCAATTGCAATATTTTTTTTCTGTTGCTATGCTGTATAGCGTTAGGAGGTTTTCACACATTGAAACAAGAACGCGGTAATTTTCTTATGCAGGCCCTGCTGGCGCTGGGGCTGATTTTTGCGTTTATACCATTCTTGGCGACACGGGTTGCAGACCAGACGACTGACAGCAGGATGTTTACCGCAACACAACAGATAGAGGTGGCGCAAACAGCTGCAAAAATTTTTATACGTGAAAATCAAAAGAATCTAAATTACAATACAACAATTGTTTCTGGCAAAGATTTTTCTGATTTGCTGGAACCATATGGGTTGCCGTTGGGCTTTGTGCCAAAGACTCCATTGGGTCAGGATATTGCATTAGTCATAGTGAAAACACCAAAACAAATTGATGCTTACTTAGAGTTAACTGGTGGAAATCTTAGTGCTATACAGCGTGCAGAACTTGTGCGGCGTATTGGATTTTATGCAAAAACAACAGAAACGGGTATTAATATAGGGATAGAGCTGGGCGATGCATATTCTGATGTTGTTCGCAGAAATGAGCCTAATATTGATAACAGTGGATTCTTAACCGATTTAGATATTGGTGGTTTTACTTTAAATAATGTTGGGAAATTATTTGCGATAACTGGTACTTTTGATGGTGCTAAATTCAACACACTAAGTATTACAGGTCAGGAATCAGGTCGTAAAATAAGGAATGAAATACAGAAAATAGAAACTAATAAATCTGTTTTTCAAAGCAAGACAGGTGAATCGGCACTTAGTATAAATCGTGGTATGGCAATTGCGGACAGTCTGAATACAAAAACGATATCTATGTATGGTGAAACGGGAAATTTAACAACAGAAGATATATCTGTATATGAATTATCAATGACTGCTGGTTACACAAATTTTGTCGGGCCTGCAGAATGGTTGGTGCATGGAAATATGCGTACTACTAATGTAAACTTAAGTGTTGAAAGATTAGATATTGCTGCATATTTAAATGCGACCCGTGGCCAAGAAGTTTATATTGATGATGAAAACCTTAGTTATACATCTAAATCAGGCATAGATACGAATATAATATATACATCAAACATAACCCTTCGCGACCAGACATCAAACGCTTTGTTATCTGGTAAAACTGGTGCGGTTATCTTAGACATTCGTCCTGCTGGTACCAGTATGTTACCAGATGTATATGTTTCAGACGTAAATAATGATGTGTTTAAAATATTGGAAAATCCACTGGCAGATAATGCAGATATGATAGATTGTAAATCTGTAATAGATAAATTTGATGGTGTATATAACAAGCAATCATTATCGCAATATTTAATTTGTCAGTATGTTTATTGGCAACGCTTAGAAAAACGGATTGATGCAACAAGGTGTATAATTTCAGGACAAGATGGCTGTATTGACTAAAGATTTTTATGATAATCAATCACGTGGCGCCAGTATTCTTGAAGTGGTATTGGCGATGGCTATTATTGCCTTAGCGACACCGTTTGTTTACAATCAAATTAATCAATCGAATCAAACGATAAAGAATATTGCGATTGCAAAACAGATAATAAGTGTTCGTGATAATGCGCTAAATTTTGTTCGTATGAACCAAGATAAATGGCCTGACACCGCGCAAATCAGACTAACTGCCGAAGAATTACAGATGATATCGCCCGATGCGGTTGCTGGTTTTATTGATAAATATGTATTAACTGGTGCGACAACAACAGATGTTTATTTAGCATTTGATTTAGATAGTTCTGATTTGCAAATAAACAAGATTGCAAGTCATATTGGAACGGATTCTGCGGTTGTTGGTGGTGATGGTGTTGCGTACAGCGATATGTGGGCTGTTGCAGCGCCTGATTTTGCACCTGGTGATTTAATATATCGGATATCGCGCGACATTGTTGGCGAAGATACATCAAAATATCTACATCGCGCCACATCTGGTGAAGATAATCTTAATGTAATGATGCGTGATTTAGATATGGCGCAATACAATATATATAATGTATCAGCATTGGATGCAAAATCTGCAGATATCAGGAATGGGAATGCGGCATTTGTAAAATCGCCAATCGTATCCGCGAACGAGGTTTATTTTTCAGGTGGCGCAAATGTTGACGGTCAAAACATAGAACTTGGTAATTTACGTGTATCTGGTGATGTTTCAGGTTTCAGGAATATTTATGCACAAAATGTAAATGGCAATCAATACACAACTGTTGGCAGAATAATAACTGATCGTGCAAATATATATGAAAAAATTAATGTATCACAAAATTTGACTCTTAAATCAGAATCAAGCCGCACAATCAGTGGTTTTACTGGGGTGTCTGTGAATACAGTATTAACGTCATATTTATCAACAGAAGAAATAATTTTTTATGAAAATTTTGGATTGACCATATCTGGCGAATTATTAATGTCATCAATACAGCCACTAAAGATAGGCAACTGGGTATTTCCATCGACACGTCCACCTGAATTCAGTAAATTCAACCTAACGCGCGCCCAGAAACCAGATGCGCCGAATCAAACAGCATTCCAAGAAATTCTGCGTGCGGATTGGCAACAACAAGCAATGATTCAAAGGGCATATAAATAAAAATGCAAAAAAAGAATAAAATATCATATTTAAAAAAAGATTCGCGTGGCAATATGTTGCTAGAACTGTTGCTTAGTGTCGCATTATGTGCCGTCATAGTGCCTTTTATTTTTAAATATCAGCAAAGTGCAATACAGCGCGCGCAGAATTTGAAGATACGCAATCAAATGACAGAAATACAGGTTGCGTTGGAAAGATATATTGTTGAAAATAGGGCTAATTTATTAAATACAATTGGTCGAACGATAACGCGTGTCGAATTATCTGAATTGGGCGAATTTGGTTTGCCAGACTCGATACAAGAAACCGATGATAAATATCAGTTACGCATACTTAAATCACAAGACAGCACAGGCAGTGCAACTTTACAAGGTGTTATTGTTCGTGATTCTGATGACATCAGCCCCCTTCGAACACGGGAAATTGTTAATATGTCTGGCGGTTCAATGGGGTTTGTTGATGGGACACATGCGTATGGAACTTTTGGTTCGTGGCACTCAGACACAATTGATTTAGGGATTAGATTAAATAATGGTCTGATAGAAACAACCGCGGTCAATCGTGATGCTGCGTTGTATTTATGGCGTGTGCCATCAGAAAATCCATCAGATGCACTAATGATGTCACCACTAAATTTAGGTGGTCATGATATAAAGAATGCAGCATTTATAAATGCAAATTTTGCTGAATTTGCAGAAAATTTAACTGCAGAAAATATCGCGACAAACAGTTTGATATTCCAGAACAGAACAACTATTAACAGCGAATATAAATCGCAATCCACGACTGTTTCTGGCACATTGTCTGCTGATGGTAAAAATATGGAAATTAATGGCAGTCTTTCATTGGATAACCTTGGGAAGTTTTCATCATTGACTGCGAATAACTTATGGGTATCTAATATGACCTTGGGTGGATTGTCTGTTGAAACAAATGATGGCTTAGCTTTATTAAAGATTAATCAATATCTTGATATGACATCTGGTCACATTAATGCAATATACACATCTGTTGGTTTTACAGGTTCTATGGCCCCCAGACTGGTTGTACAAGACAGGATTGAAGATTCCAGAAATTCTGAATATTATTGGGATGCTTCTTCCAAGACAGCAAATTTTGTTGACGCTAATTTCATAGAATTAAATCGAATGGCAGCACTTGCGACATATTACGAAGGCGACCCCGCCACGGTATCTGGTCAAATATTTGGTGCGGTATCTGCGAACAAGAACGCGACCGTTGCGGATTATATGAATGCAATAAATAAAATTCAAAAACAGGTGCAGGAAAAATATCAAGATTTGATTTTAAAATAATTTGTGCTATAAGGAAAAGTATGAAAGTAAGATGCGATTTTTGTAAAACAGAATATAATTTATCAAGTGTTCCAAACGCACCTGTAAAGTGTGCTATTTGTGGGAACGTCTGGTCTGTGGCTGTTCCCCCACGCAAGAATTCGTGGCTGATGTTTTTTGCGGCATTGTGTGCATTGTTATCTGCGATTATATTTACAGTTGCTGTGATAACGCAACATCAGGCAAAAAATGTAAATCGTGGGCCATTGGTTGTTGATGTTGAAAATATTGAAACGATAACAGATGCAGATGGCAGAACACACTTGGTTGTAAATGGCACTGTCACGAATATATCTGATATCATATATGGTGTGCCTGATTTAATTATTGTGTCCAGTGATGAAAAAGGTCGTGTTTTGGCACAACAGAAATTTATGCCATCTGCAGCATTATTGGGGGCAGGGGACAAGGTTAATTTTCGTCATATTCTTGGTAAACAGCCAAGTGGTGTAAAGAAAATATCTGCAAAACTTGCAGACATTCAATTAATGCAAGAGGATAAATAGTATGAAGTTTTTATTTCTGATATTTGCATTTTTATTATTGCTACCAGACTGTCGTGCTGCGGATTCGCAACCTGTGCCGCGTATTAGCATTTTTTCAACCAGCACAGATTGGCAGGCTGTGACGGGTCTGCTTCTTAATGAATACAGGGCGACAATAATTCCAGATAAAAAAATTGTTGGTCGTGGTTTGGTTCTGTATTATCTTGATGGGTTTCCGTGCTATGGTCTGGGCGAAGGTGTCCGTGCATGGGTTGGTCCAAATTGGAATCATCAGCATTTAAGAATTGCGTGTATTGCGGCGCCAACAGAAATTAAGTTAGCGTATCGAAATGCACTACGTGACGCAGATGAAGCAACAACGACTGGTATTTTATATTGTCCTGTTGATGGTGACGGACGTGAATTAACAATAAAGTTATCTGATTGCACAGTTGGGCCTGATTGGAAAGATTACAGATAGGTATATTATGACAAATAATCGTGAATTAGTTGTTCTTGATACAGATAATATTACACGTATCGATAAATTTCTGGCTGAAAAGATGCCAGAATTTTCACGCAGTGAAATTCAAAAATTTACAGTGACGCGTCATGACGGCAGTGTGCCCAAGATGTCTGAAAAGATTCGTATTGGCGACCGGTTTATTGTTGTTATTCCACACAAAGAAACAAATATTGCGACTGATAATATATCGTCTGATTTTGATTTGGATATATTGTTCGAAGATGATGATATAATTGTTGTGAACAAGCCGCGTGGTGTTGTTATGTATCCATCTGCAGGGAACAAGACAGGTACACTTGTACAGAATATATTATCACATACACATTTATCCGTATTGGGCGGCCAGACGCGCCCTGGGGTTGTGCACAGATTGGATAAAGACACCAGTGGTGTGATGGTTTTTGCCAAATCAGATGCGGCATTTCGTGGTCTGGTTCAGATGTTTTCTGCACATGATTTAACGCGCAAATATATTGCCTTTGTTTGGGGTGTTCCCAACTGGGAAGAGGCTGAGATAACAGGAAACATTGCGCGTTCATCACGTAACAGACAAAAAATGTCATTGGTTAAAACTGGTGGCAAGCCATCGCATACAGATGTTGCTGTAATAAATGCGTGGCCGCGCGAAAAAATATCACAAATGCGTTGCACATTGTTTACAGGACGCACTCACCAAATCAGATTACATTTATCTGCGCACGGTTTTCCAGTATTGTGCGACCCATTGTATGGTCGTGGATCGGCCAGATTGGGATCCGTGCATAACGAAGAATTATTAGATTTTCTGCGCAGTCACGATGGTCAAATGCTGCATGCGCAGGTGCTTGAATTTAAACATCCGACAACTGGTGAACAGTTACGATTTAAATCACGTATGCCAGATGATATGCAGCAATTAAAAGAAATATTAGAAAACGCATAAGTAATTTTATGCGTTTTTCATTTTTTACCTTTTGGATTTTTTTTCTGATTTTTTTCTAATAATTGCATTTGCATCTGCAGGATAAGGTTTTCTTTATCCTGAATTTGTTTTAATAGCGACTGATTTTCAAGTTTTATTTTATCCAGTGTTTGTCTGTTTACAATTAATTTAGTTGCCAGTGATTTATTACGGCGATGATTCAGGTAAAAAGCAAATACTGCCCCCATAATCGCACCAATCGAAGCGCTAAATACATCAAAAAGAGTATCAACTATTGCCATATTTATATAGTATCATTGGCAACAGTTGAATGCACTGGGTTTATATTCTTAAACCAGTTTTTCTATCAATCCAGACTTGTTCATCTGCGATTTCCATCATTGGCAAATCGTGTTTGCTATCTGAATAAGCACGAACGACACGTGGTATATAGTTATTATCTATTGCCCATTGGTCCATTGCATAAACTTTATTTTTACCCCAGCACAAGAATTCATATTTCCATGGTTTATCTTTTTTTGTCTTGGAACAGAATACAGCATCAAATTTCATATCACGAACCAATGCCGGCAGTAAATAATCAGGACTTGCGGACACCATCAATACTTTATTTCCTGCATCACGTTCTGCCTGTACACGTTCGCGCGCCCAACCAAAGCGTTCACGTCTATGTTGCTTAATAAATTCAGGGGCAAATTTTTTTATTAGTTTTGGTGAAACAAAGCGTCTAATATTTTCGCGCCACCACAGCCCATCTGGGTTAAGCAATCGTGAAATGGCACATACAGCAATCAATGGTAAATACAGCCATGGACGAATACTGTGTCGAAAGCAGTAACGTGCAAATTCAATATTGGAATCCAGTGCCGATAATGTTCCATCAAAATCAAACAGAACAACATTTACTTTTTTCATCATAAGAATAAATCCCTTGGTTTAAATCATTAATTAAATTATATCAGTCATACAATTTTGTGCAAGGATTTAAAGAAATCCCCCAAAATACTTTGGGGGATATCAGTTATTTACGCGAATTGATTTTAAAATTACGCAGACGTTCCATTAAAAAGAACAGTGCTGGTGTTAATGCAAATGTCCAGACCAGACTGGCCAACATTCCCCCAATCATAACAGCCCCCATTGCGACCTTCAAACCGTCTGTTGACCACAATTGTGGAACCATACCGGCGATAACAGCAATAGAAGTCATCAAAACCATATTCTTTTTATCTGTTAATTCTTGCCATAATGCATTACTTGGTTTTTCGCCATTATTAACACGAACTATTGTTGGTTCCAGCACCAGAATATTATTATTAACAACCAGTCCAACCAACATAACGAATGCCAACATTGCCCCAACATTCATTGTTGCCCCAGACAAGAACATCATTATAAACACACCCGCAAAGCTGGTTAAAATAGATGTTGCGATTGTTAACGGGTGCACCAACGAATTCAGAATTGCTGCCAACAACATAAAAGTTAACACTGTTGCTAACAAAAACGCAGTTCCAATTTCTTGTGTACTTTCTGCCTGTGTTTCGCTCATACCGCCAAAGGCTGCTGAATAACCCATTTCCCAGTCTATTGCATCTATTTCCGCTTGGATTTTTGCTTGAACAGGCCCCATGGTAGACTTACCTATATTGATATCAATCTCTGTCAGTCTGCTTTTATCTTTGCGGCGAATATCTGGTGTTGCAGGCGACATTTTGACTTCACCTAATTCAGACATTGGCACCATACCCTTTGAAGAATTTACATATACACTATCAAACAAAGCGGCTGTTTTAAATGGTTCTGCAAATTCCAATATAATTGGATATTCTTCGCCGTTTTCTTTGTATTTATATGTATCATTACCGAACAGTGCTGTACGCAATGTTGTTCCTGCATAAGAATTTTGTACACCCCAGAAATTCATTTTTTCTTGGTCTGGGATAAACTGTGTTTCCATTGCTGGGATTTGTTGCGCCCGAACTGCGGATTGAACTTCTGGTATTTGATTAATTGCACGAATTAGCTTGTTTGCATATTCTTCACGCAGTTTGTCGTCTTCGCCAAAAACATTCAGCACTAAATCAGACATCGCGCCCGAAGACAGTGCTTCACCTGCTTTGATTTGAATTTCAACATCAGCAATATCTGACAGTGCGGGCAACATTTTTTGTGCCAACAATTTATCAGAAATACTGCGCTCTGAAACATCTACTAATTCAATAGTTACATCGATATTTTGCAATCCTTGGTCACCGATTTTCACAGTTGTTGCTTTTACTTCTGGGAACAGTGATAATCTTTTTTCTATTTCGATTGCGATTTCTTCTGATTTTTCATATGTTGCCCCCATTGGCGCGCGTGCAGTAATGCTAATTTCATTTGCGTCTGTCGCGGGCGAGAATTCATTTCCGACAAATTTCATCAATGAAACAGAACCGATAAATATCATCGCAACCAGTCCAATAACACGCCATGGGTGTTTTTCTTGAACTTCGTACCATTTGCGAAGCCAACTATTTTTCGCTGTTTTTTCTTGTGCTTTTGTTGTTTTTTGTTTTTTTCCGGTCAATCTCATAAATTTAGCAATCATCATTGGTGTTAACGTGAACGAGAACATCAGTGACAACACTGTCAAGTAAACAACGGTTAAACCAAATTGAATCATAAATTGACCAACGATACCGCCCATAAATGCCAATGGCAAGAACACAACGACATTTGTTCCAACACCTGCCAACACAGAAACTGCGACTTTTTTTGTACCATCAATTGCTGCATCTTCTGGGTTTTTACCGGCGTGCATTTCTTGTAATGCGGATTCAATCAGAATAATTGCATTTGATACCAGCGTTCCCAATGCAGAAGAATAGGCCAGCAAGGTCATCACGTTTATTGTAAATCCTGAACCATCCATAAAGAAGAATCCAGCAACCAAAGATGCAGGAATCACGACACCTGCGATAATGGTAGAACGCCAATTTCTTGTAAATACTAACAGCACTAAAATCGTCAGTACCACACCCAGTATAATGCTATTGATTGTGCTGTTTGTTTCATCAGAAATATTTATCGAAGAATCTGATGTTATCATCATTTCTGCATTTGGGAAACGGTTTGCCAAATCTGCCTGCAGTTCTGGTAATTTTTTATGTAATGCCTGTGATATTTTAACTTCGTTACCATCAGACGCCTTTACAACAGATGCGATAACAACATCTTTGCCATTGTATCTTGCGCCATTTTCTATATCACGTGCGGCATCAGTAACTGTTGCGATATCCGACAGAACAAAGTTATTTCCTTCGGCTGTTGTCATATGCAGATTTGCGATATCATCAACAGATTTAAATTCACCGATGAATCTGACATTAGAAGAATTTTGACTTGTTTCAATTTTGCCCCCTGGGACATTCAAGTTATATGCCCCCAGTGCAGAAACGACATCCATAACCGTTACACCGCGTGCCGCCATAGAATCAGGATTCATTGCGATACGAACAGCGCGTTCGCGACCGCCAAAAACAGACACACTTGCGACACCTTTGGTTGCGGTAATTTTAGTAGATAAAATATTATCAACATATTCTTCTAAATCACGTGCATCTGCACCTGTCAGAACGATATCGACCACAGACTGTTGCAGCGGGTTCAGCTTTTCTACGATTGGCTGTTCCATATCGGACGGGAATTCCATACGTAATGAGTCTAATTTATTTTTTATTTCGGTTGATTTATCGTTAACATTTGCGCCCAGATTAAATTCAGCCATAACCATACCGCTATTTTCATAGACGTATGAAGTAATTGCCTTTAGTTCAGATACTTCTGATATTGCATCTTCTGCACGTGTAATGACCTGTGATTCCAGTTCTTCTGGTGATGCGCCTGGGTATATAAAGGTTGCTGTCACCATTGGAAAGTCTACAGATGGTGAACGTTCGATATTCATTTTTGGGAAAGAAACTAATCCTAAAACTACCCATACTAAAACGAACATCAATGTAGTAATTGGTCTGCGTACAAAGAATTTTAACATTATATAACCTCTCTTGTTTCTTATTTTACAGTTTTAACCTTATCGCCTGTGCTGACAGCAGACAGAATAACGACATCACCATCATTTAATCCGCTTGACAGATACGCGTTTTCAGAATCTTGACGTTCAATAACAACATTTCTTATTGTTGCGATTCCATTTTCAACAATATGTACTTGATTATTTGATATTGCATACAGTGGCACAAAATGCCCATCTGCAACGAATTCAGCGAACTGTATACCATCATCAACATTTTCTGTGCGAACAATGTGCATACCTGTATTCAGGTCAATACCACGCGACACGGACTTGATAAGTCCATTGGCGACACGTTGTCCCGCCTTCAGTCCATTTGCGCGTGCAACTGAAACATACGCGCGATTATTTTTGACGGACAGCGGTTCATACAAAGTACCTGTTTTTGTTGTGATTACAAGTGTTTCAACAGGTATTCCTTGGTCGGCAGAAACGCGTGATATATTATATACTTCTCGCCTATTTTCAGATGCTATTGTTGCGAATCTAAAACCTGCCCATCCCAGCATAGTAATAATAAATACAATACCAAAAGTATGTTTAAAAATTTTTGAATGAATTATTTTTTCTATATGTTCCATTTTTATTCACCTAATTTTTTAATAGATTCTGCAGACATTAAAATTTTATATTTTGTATTAAGCAAGGCCAAATCTAGTTGATAAAGACCAGCAGAAACATCGGCTAATTCGACCGCAGATGTCTGTCCTGATGCAAAACGATTTTGTGACAGTGAGTATGTTTGTGCGGCTAAATCGCGTGCCTTGGCCAGTGTTGACATATTGTCACGCAAACGATTATATTGTGTGATTGCATTTTCGTATTTTTCGTTTGTTATTTTTCTTGCTTTATCTAAATCTTCGCGTGCTGCGATTGCGTTCATTGCCTCTGCGGTTGCGTTGGCGCGATTAAGTCCACCGTTAAAAATTGGTACTTGCAACGCGATACCCCAGTATGCAGATTGACTGCCTTTTTTATCAAACAAGTGTCCCGCATCACCAGACAGCGCCATATAACTATAAGACGCGGTTGCTGCCAATGTTGGGTATGAATCTGCACGTTTAGAGCGGGCCAGATTTTCATACATTTGCACCTGTTGGTCAAGAATTTCCCATTCTGGTGTATTTTCAAGTTTTTTTGCATTTAATTCGTTAAATTTATTTGGGAAATTATCTGTCAGTATCAGTTCTTCATTAACATCAATACCTGCCATAATTTTCAGCATTCTGTGTGCGGTATCACGATTAAATTTTGCATCAGAAACATTAATTTCCTTTGTTGCGATATCGGATTCTATTTTTAACAGATTGCTACGATGTGCGCGTCCTGTGGCTGTTAAGCTTTTTTTTGCATCGCGTGCATTTTTTAGGTCGCGTTCAGACAATTTTACAATTTCATCTGTCATTTTTGCTGTCCAGTACAGGTCTGCCGCGGCATATTGGACTTCGCGAAGGGTTAATTCTTTTGCGGCCTCAGACATTTTTATTGCAGATTTAACAGATTTAACAGCATTACCAATTTTACCAAATGTATAAATTGGCTGGGTCAAAGACAGCCCTGCTTGAAATATATTGTCTGGGATTTCGATATTTGCAATATCCATATCCAAAGAATCTGCTAAAATACCGCCCAGTTCTGCTGGTAATTGTATAGAATTTGATTTTGTTGGGTTTTCAACATTCACCATATTCATATAAGACAAACTGCCATCAAGTTTGAACCAACGGTTTGCATTTGCAGCATCCAACGAAGCTTCTGCCTTTTTAAGATTTGCCTCTGCTTTTTTTAGGTCATTTGATTGCGCGATTATTTTATTTGTTGCATCCTGCAGGGATAAATCTAGCGCAAATGCATTTATGCTAAACAATATACCCAGCAAAGAAAAAAAGTATTTTTTAGTCATTATCTATCTCCATATTATTCAAGACCTCTTTCATGGTACGTAATGCATCTGTCAGTCGCTTTTCATCTTCAGGACAGATATTTGAAAAAATCTTTTCGACCCCTGCGCGAAACAAGTCAATCGCACGCAGTGCTAACTCAGCACCAGATGGTGACACACAATACCATGTATTTCTGCGGTCATTTTCGTCAATTGTTCTGACTACAAATCCATCTTGTTCCAACTTTCGAAATGCGGCGCACAGATTGGGTGCAGAAACGTGTTCGCGGCGTGCAATGTCTTTCAGACGTGCGGCCCCCCCTTGGTGTAAACGTACCAGAATAGATGTCAAAGCACGTGGATAACCAGTAAGTTCACTGCGTTCCAGACGGATTTTCTCAGCCAATCTATCAAAAGTCCAAATATTGGCTTCTAATAAACGAATAAATTCCTTGCGTGACATAAAAAACTCCTATATAATGCATTTGTATTAAAAAATGTTAAAAAACTTAATTATTATAAGTTTTAATAAATTTAATTCAAGTACTTTTTCATAAAAAAATAAAATTTTTACTATCGTTACTATGAAAAAGACTTGCAAAGAGAATAAATATAATTATAATCGTGAAAGTCACTGGGGTGTCGTCTAATGGTAGGACAAGAGATTTTGGTTCTCTTTATCATGGTTCGAATCCGTGCGCCCCAACCAATATTCAAACGCCCCATTTGGGGCGTTTTAATATTGGCTTTGTTGCGCCCGCTTGATTTGAAACATCGTCCGCCTTTGGCGTGACAGGTTCGACTATAAGTAAGCGAAAACAAGCCTTGCGTAGTTTGAGCGCTAACGAATGCGGCGCAGTGTCAGCACAGCTGACCGAGCCAATCCGTGCGCAATTTTTTCAGTTCGAAAGTTTAATTTCGATTTATTATCTTTCCGGACATACTTTCGAACCGAAAATAAATCACAAAAAAACATTAGAACCAGCAATAGGTTTATAAAACTAATGAAAATCTGCTCTAACTGGTCTTTTTATTCAAAGTGTTTGTGGTCGGCCAGCTTGACGCATTGATTTTTATCCCGTAGGCACTATATATGTGATATAATTCATTGGTAATCAAAAGGATACATACGATGCGAGAAGCTAATAAGAAATTAATACAAGCGATATATGATGATAATATTCAGCAAATGATAAACGCCTTGGATAATGGCGCCATTGTTGATTTACGAGATTCTCATGATAATACTCCATTGTTTTGCGTAAAAAGTAAGAATGCAGCAAAACTACTAATTGAACACGGCGCAGATGTCAATGCAAAAAATCTTGATGGCAGAACAGCATTATCTTTTGTAAAATCGGTGGAAATTGCTGAATATTTAATATCAAATGGGGCGGATTTCAACTTTCTAGTTCGTGACGCGTGGCCTTTAATAGCTTTTGTTCAAAGTATAGAAATTGCAGAATTATTGATAAAACATGGGGTAGATGTAAATGCGCCTCTTTTTGATACAAAAACTTTATTATTCTATACAACTAATATAGATTTTGCAAAGCTGTTAATTAACAATGGCGCTGACGTTAATGCGCAAGACTTAGAAGGTTATACCCCCTTATTTTTTGTTCAAAGCACTGAAAAAGCAGAGCTTTTGATAAAACACGGTGCGAATGTAAACGCCCAGGACAAAATATACGGAACTACACCCTTGTGTCATGTACAAAATATAGATATAGCCGATTGCTTAATAAAGCATGGAGCGAAAACAACCGCACCCAACGCCCCTAACACAACATTATTGCATAGAGCCCAAACAGCCACAGCAGCAGAGTTCTTAATAAAACATGGTGCTGATGTAAACGCACGTACAGAATCTGGAAGAACACCACTGCACGACACAACAAATGGCAACATCGCCAGAATATTGATACAATATGGCGCAGATATACAGGCTAGAGACTATTTTGGTCTATCACCACTACACTGCGCAACAAATTCTGAGGTTGCTGAGGTATTGATTGAGTGCGGCGCCGACCTTAATGCACGTGATAATTACGGTGGTACCCCGCTACACAACAACACATCACCAGAGATTGTATCTATGCTGATAAAACATGGTGCCGATGTGAGCTTGCGTGATAATTCAGGAAAAACGCCATTGGATTATGATGTGCCAGAAGAAATAAAAATAATATTGCGAAGTGCCTTGTAAAAAATGGTTCGCGTTATGCTGACCCCCCCCCAACCACACTTCGCGTCTGCGACGCTTCGTGTGGCAGGCCACACGGACGAAGCAGTTATCGCGAAGTAGTGTCGCCCGAAGTTTTAACGAAGGGGGACTTATAAATGTTTTATGTCTATCTTATAAAAAGCATTTCCCATCCAGAACAAAAATACATTGTCATATAAATTTTGGTATTGTTTTATTAGCAAAAAAATCCTAAACTAAAAGCCTATAACAAACAAAAGGATTTTATATGAAAAAAACTTATTTAGCATTATTGTGCTTAACATCATGTACACAGGTTGCACCAAATCAGTATATTGCGAATATGTATGCAAAAGGCACCCTAAATAACTATGAAGATACTGGTGTTGGTTGTCCAGAAAACAAGAATTGCCCTGGTTGCCATGTGAAACATTTTGATCGTGTTAAACTGACTGTGGATGAGGTTTTATCTAATACAACATCTGAATTAGAAGGATGTATGGTTACAGTCCAAGATTCATTAGGTTTAAAAAATATTTCAGAGGTCAGATATATTCCTGCAACCTATACATATCCATGTGATGTGGTTTATGAAAAAGAAAAGGCGTATTTAAAAGCAATGGGCTTCAGTGAATAGTGCAAAAAGGGATAATATAATGAAAAAAGGGTTGTTATCAATAGTCAGTGTTGTATCAGTGCTGATGTGTTCAAATGATGCATCTGCGTATGTAAAAACTATGAAAAGTAAATCTGTATACACACTTGGTGGCACAAAATCATCAACTGGGCCAAATCAGATGTATATATCTGCAGGATTTGGATTCGCCCCGTCTGTTAGTATGGGTGACGAAGATTTAGATTCTGCCGTGGCCTTGCGTGCGGCACTTGGGACAAGTGTCGGTGCGTTTCGATTCGAAAGTGAACTGAAATACACAACAGGCGCAGCATATGACGATTCGGAATTTTACTATGATGGTTATGGTTATACCGAATATGTGCTTGAATTAGACAATTCGCAGTTTGCAGTGATGCTGAATGGTTATTATGATATAAACATTGCGAATAATTTTTCTGCATTTGCCACGGCTGGACTTGGTATTGCATTTGATAAAACAGATATTGCTTTTTACATCAATGGTTATGATTACGGCATAGAACCTGTTGAAGAAACATTATTTGCATATCAGTTTGGCGCAGGTATATCATATGCGATAACACCTATGATAACTGCTGATTTTATGTATCGATATGTTGGTACATCTAAATCTGATGAATTTGAAGAAGCGATATCGTATAATGAATTAAGCCTTGTCGCGCGATACAAGTTCTAAAATCATTCCGCCCGCTGGGCGGATTTTTTTTTACTTAAGGGGATTAAAAGCTTCTTTAAACTTGATTTTGTATTTGTAATATATAATGGTATAGATTTGTTGATAACAAAAGGATTATATATGACAGCAGAAAAAAATGAATCAAAATCATTCAGTGTAACAATCTATATTCAGCAGGGCGAAAATTGTAAAGTATATCCAAATATAAAAAATTGCATATTGTTGCAAAAATTATATGATTTGCATTTACGCTTTAATCTGCCGCATAAAATGAGAAAAAGCAGAATATTTTATCCAACGGCCTATTATGATAATGTAAGTGGTGTTTATCTGGATGTTAAAAAAATTGCAACAGAAATATGTGAACAATGCCAGAAAAAAACGCGTTAAAAAAAGTGTCAAATGACACTTTTTTTATTCAGTAATCACTTCAAAGATTAAATATTCAGCATTAGATTTTTCAAGTAACTTATTTGCGACATCTGGCAACTTAATCAAAATTCTATCATAAGGGTTGACGGATATTATTTTATTATAAACAGGTTCATCGTCAACAAAAGCCAATCCGGTTTTTATTTTGACAGAATCATTTGTGTCATTAACCAAATAAAATTCAATAGATGTTATATTTATTTTTTCAACAAAGATATCATTACTGGTATCTGTTACAACAGACAGTTTATCAGATGTTCTGACATACAGTCCATTATTTATAAACTGCAAAAAAATATCACTATCTGCATTCAAAGATTGTTTTACTATTGTAATGGGCAGTGAAAAATTTGCATAACTATTCCACATATCATCCGTTGAACATTTATTATAGTTTGCGCGAATATTTCTTGTTGCAAATTCCATTTGTATAGTTTGAATATCGTCTTCGGAACATGATGGTACTGCAACACGTAAATCCGCGACAATTGTTTTATTTGTTTCAGAAATCAAATCAGAAAAATTAATAGTTGCACTAAGTTTTACAGCACACGCAATCACAGACAATATGCATAATCCAGCGAAAAATTTTTTCATAATTTCTTCCTTTTGTTAAACGACAAATTCAGTATATAAAATTAAAATTTAATTTGCAATTATTATGAATGATGCATAAAAAAACATTTAAAAAAAATTATTTTATTAGTTTGGTTGATTTTAATATTTTTTATCCTATCATCAGGATATAAAACATAAAATAAACGATTCGAAAACAAGTTTTTTATGTTTATTTTTGTTTTAATAAAAGAAAGGAGAATTTATGTCAAAGGATAAAAAGTCAGCCAATATATTATTGGGCATTTCAGTATTACCTGCTTTATTAGTAATGCCTGCGATGGCGGGTGTGGCACAACCTGTTGATGGTGTTGTATCTAATCAAACAGTTTATAATCAAAGCGGTGGTTTGTATAATTTAAAAACACTTGATTCAGATTTATTAATTTCTGGTTCAAGGTTTTTTAATAACGATAATTCAGACAGTGGCTGGGGTGCTGTTGCGCACGCAACAGGTGGTCATACTTTGACAGTATCTGGTTCAGAATTCATTGGCAATTATGCATCTGTTGGTGGTGGCGCGGTCAGTTCTGGCACCGGCGCGGCTGGATTGATAATCAGTGGTTCAACCTTTACAGACAATCATGCGCGTGAAGACGGTGGTGCGGTTGCCTCATACAGAATTTTATCGATAACAAATTCTGTGTTTGAAAATAATACCGCGCAATATGAAAAAGATGAAAATGGCGAATGGAAAAAGATTGTTGCTGGTGCGGTGCCAATTGGTGGCGGTGCCTTGGCATTGGGTGCTGTTTCAGAAGCCAAGATTGCATCAATTTCTAGCACAACATTCAAGAACAATGCATCTGGTGTAAATGGTGGTGCGATTGGTACACGTTTGGCATCAGACGCAGATAACAAAGATGCAAAACTTGATATTTCTGCGACATTTGAAAAAAACTTTGCTGAAAATAATGGTGGTGCTATTTATAACACATTCTATGCAAATAACGGAATGGGCAAGGGCGATGGTGTAACCGTATCTGGTAATTTTATTGGTAATATCGCTGGTGTAAATGGCGGTGCTATTTATAACGATGGTGCATTGGACAAAGCAGAAACCCCCAATGGCGGTGTTATGACGTTAAACAATGCTAAATTTACAGAAAATAAAGTAACAGGAACTGAAAAGAAAACAGGTCAGGGTGGTGCGATATTTAATTCTGGTACACTTAACATAAATGGCGGCGAATTTACCGGAAACAATGCATCTAAATGGGCTGGTGCAATATATAATGGTGATGGCGGTTCATTGGTTATTAATGGTGCGACATTCACAGAAAATTCATCAAAAGAATCTGGTGGTGCGGTTGTTTCTGGTACTGCTGCTGTTAAGACAGAAATTTCAAATACATTATTCAGCAAAAATTTTGCAGCTGATATTGGTGCGCTAGGATTATTTTCTGGTGCGACATTAACAAATGTTAAATTTGAAAACAACAGTGCTACATCTGCTGCATCTGGTATGGATGGTGCTGGCGCGATATTCTTGGGTGCGGTATCAAAAACTGTTATGGACAATGTTGAATTTACAAAGAACATATCTGAATTACGTGGTGGTGCGATTTCAACACGTTCTGGTGATGTTGCAAATAACAAGGATGCGCGTTTAGATATCTTGAATTCACGATTTGTTGGTAATACAGCAAAAACAACAGGTGGTGCAATTGATAACTATCTGTACAGCAGTCAAAAGGATATCACTGCGGTATATATTGAAAACACAACATTTGATACTAATAATGCGTTAAATGGTGGTGCGATATATAACCATGGTGAACCAGACAAAGAAGGTAATGAGGCATCATTAAGATTGTCTGATGTAGTATTCCAGAATAATTATGCAACTGCTAACGGTGGTGCAATATATAATGAATTTGGTGGTGGTATTACACTTGATGGAATAAATACATTTACTAAAAATACATATGGTGAAAACAAGGCATCAAATGACATCTATAATGATGGATTGTTAAATATTGCCAGTGGTACAACAAGTGTTTCTGGTGGTATTATGGGTGACGGTACAACAACTGTTGCCACAGGTGCTGTGTTAAACATTGGTACATCTGCTATTAATCAGGCTGCAATGACATTAAATGGGACATTGATTGCAACATTATCTGGTGATGTGGCGCAAATAAACATCACAGATACGTTTGATGGTACGGGTACTGTAAAGTTAGTTTTTGATACTGCGGGTACATATCATGTATTTGGCGATAAAGTCTTTGATAATATTGACCTAACAAATTCTGTTTACGATTTGGAATGGTCTGAATCCAAGAAAGATTTAGTTGCCACATTTAAATCAGTTGAATCAATTGCGTCTGATAATGGTTTGACTGATGATGCTGCGCAAATGATTGCGAATGTAACAAATTCTACATCTGCATCATTAAATGACCTGGGTGTAAAGATACAAGAAACATTG
The DNA here is from genome assembly GCA_017436325.1 of Alphaproteobacteria bacterium. GTDB lineage: Bacteria > Pseudomonadota > Alphaproteobacteria > Rs-D84 > Rs-D84 > Enterousia. The sequence goes on from JAFSDI010000018.1 coordinate 25,610, forward strand.
GCCATGGGCGATACCGCATCGGTAGAGGGTGCAAACAAGGCAATTAACCCAGAAAAAGCCTCTGTGGTTCAGTCTGTTTCTACATCAGTGCAGAATACAGTAACAACACTTGCGTCTAATCGTATGTCAATACCTGCCGTTGGGCGTAGTGGTGGTGATGTAACATCTGTTGCGAACAGTGTATGGGCCCAAGGTGTATATAATAAAACGAAATTAAATGATGTATTTGATTCCGATACCCGTGGTGTTGCGGCTGGTATTGACGGAACAATCAATGGTGATATCACAGTTGGTGCAGGTTATGCATATAATCACAGTGATGTTGCATTGGATTCACGCGATACAGAAATTGACAGTCACAGCATATTCGTATACGGTCAATATAAACCAAGTGAATGGTACATCAATGCAACTTTGAACTATACAATATCAGATTTTGCGGAATCTGGTAATGCCTTAGGTGTTCTGGTTGCGTCTGATTACAATACCAGTGCATTTGGTGCACAGTTAATGACAGGCTATGATTTTGCGGATGGTATTACACCTGAATTTGGTCTGCGTTATCTGTATGTAAAAGATAATACTTATACGAACAGTTTGGGCATTCAGAATTCAACACCAGATGCAAATTATATGACTGCGGTACTGGGGACAAAGTACGCACTTGATATAATGGCAGGTGATCGCACAACAATTCGTCCTGAATTACGTTATGCTGTAAAGTATGATTTGATTTCAGATATGACGTCAACCATTGTTACAATGCCAGGTTTGACACCATATGCATTAACTGGTGACAGATTAAGTCGTCTTGGTGCAGAATTTGGTCTTGGTTTGACTGTTAACTATGACGGTATTGATTTGTCTGTCAGCTATGACATCGAAGTTCGTGACAGTTACACATCACAAACAGGTATGTTCAAGGCAAAATATAATTTCTAAAAGAAAACGAAAAAAAGTCCCCCCATTGTTTTATGGGGGACTTTTTTATTATAAATTTGATTTATGAAATTTTATTGATTATAATTACAGTATGCGAATGCAAAGATAATCTTAAACACATTTCAACGGGAATCAGTTATGACGCCCCCGTTGGCGTCTGTTTTTTTATAACAAAGGTAAATTAAAATGGCAAAAAAGTATTTGATAACATCTGCATTACCATATGTGAATAATAATTTGCATATTGGTCATTTGGTTGGTTGTTGGCTGCCCAGTGATGTTTATGCGCGCTTTTGTCGTGCGCGTGGTCGTGATGTTTTATATATCTGTGGCACCGATGAACATGGCACAACCAGTGAAATTGCCGCTGCCAAAGAAAATATGACAGTGGAAGAATATGTTGATAAATATCGTGCCTTGCATGAACAATCTGTTCGCGATTTTAATTTATCTTTTGATTTGTATGGTCGCACACACACAGAAAAACAAGAAAAATTAATTCAAGATTTATTCTTGCGTCTGGAAGAATTGGGTATGATATCGGAACGTACATCTATGCAGCCTTATTCGGTCAAAGAAGAAAAATTCTTGGCAGACCGATTTGTTGTTGGCACTTGTCCACGTTGTGGTTATGAACGTGCATATGGCAATGAATGCGATAAATGCTTTGCAAATCTGGAACCCGCAGACTTAATAAATCCACGCAGTGCAGTTGACCCAGAATCACCTGTTGAAATGCGTGAAACCAAGCATTTATATTTCCGTACCAGTGCAATGCAAGACAAATTACGTGAATGGATTGATTCACGTGTTGGTTGGTCAAAGACAGCATTATCAATTGCAAATAAATGGTTGGCCGAAGGTCTGCAAGACAGTCCGATTACCCGCGATTTGAAATGGGGGGTTCCTGTAAACAAGGCAGGTTATGAAAACAAGGTTTTTTATGTGTGGTTTGATGCGCCATGGGGATATGTTTCTATATCGCAATATGCAAACGAAAACTGGGCAGATTGGTGGCATGGTGGTGATGATGTTTTCTATGCGCAGTTTATGGGCAAGGATAATGTTTCATTCCATTCAATATTCTTTCCAGCCCAAGAATTGGCAATGAACGATAACTGGAAAACAGTTGATATGCTAAAAGGTATGAACTTTTTGAATTTCGAAGGTGCCAAGGTTTCAAAATCCACAGGGAATGGTATTTTCTTGAATGATGCGATACGTGAATTTCCTGCGGACTATTGGCGTTATGCCTTGATGGCATCTGCCCCTGAAACAGACGATACAGATTTTACATCAGAACGCTTTGCAGACATCGTGAACAAAGATTTGAATGGTATGCTTGGGAACTTTGTATCACGCGTATGTAAATTAACAGAAAAGAACTTTGGTACGAAAGTACCAAAATCAAGCGGTATTGATTCTGAATTAAAATCGCAAATTGATGAAAAGTTATCAGAACTGACAAATGCGCTGGATGCGTGTGAATTCCGCGCATCTATTGCCGCCCTGCGTGGGCTTTATGCGATTGGTAATGAATATATGACACGGAATGCACCATGGGCATTGGTCAAGGAGGGTAATACAGACGCAGCCGCAAACGTGTTAAATGAATGCTTTCAGTTAATTGATTTGTATTCGCGTGTGTCTGCACCGTTTATGCCGGATACTGCAGATAAAATTCAATCAGTTTTTGTTGAAAAGTCGGATTTATCTTGGCCTGAAAATTACGAACACAGAATTTCAGATGGTTCAGATTTTATTGTGCCAGAAAACCTGTTTAATCGAATTGATGATGACAAGGTTAAATATCTGACAGAAAAATATACTAACAAGCCAAAGGTTGAATCTGTAACACCGATTGTTGCGGAAATTGTATCTGTATCAAATCATCCAACACGCGAAGATTTACATATTTTATCAGTAAATACTGGTGGTACAGAATTGGTTCAAATTGTATGTGGTGCGCCAAATGTGCGTGTTGGGCTGCGTAGTGTCTTGGCGCCGGTTGGTGCAACACTGCCAAATTCTAAAAAGCCACTTTTGCGTCGTGCGGTTGCAGGGGTTGATTCATTTGGTATGATGTGCAGCGCAGCGGAACTGGGGGTCGGTGCAGATGCCGATAATATTATTGAACTGAACGAAACTTACAATATTGGCGACAGTTACAAAGGATAAGAAAATGCAAAATAAATCATCGGGTGTTATATCGCTTAAAAATGCTGTAAATTATGTATCAGATATATCAGATTTGAAAAATCTTATTAATCAGTGGACTGATGTTTATCGTATAAAAATAACTACTGAAATCAGTAAACGCAAAACATCGTCTGGACTTGTCCAAAACAACACAAAGATAAAAGAATATAATTATTATATTGCTGATGAAATAAAAACAGCAGGTGAATTGTTGGATGCAGATGATAAAGAATTTCAGCCACCAATAAATAATGAAAACAAAAATGCCCCTGCCCTGATAGTTGGAATAACTCCGCCTATGTTAACTGGTTTCGGATTGCGGAAAGACGTATGGTCACCAGCAACAGAATTCAAGACTAAACCAATTGTGGAATGGCACAAATTGAATTGTGATACAGATATTGTATTAAACCGTAATTTGAAACAGATTTATCCATATAAAACTGGAAAAATACCTAAGGCAATTGAACGCACACTGTGTCCAAATCAATACACAACGGTAAAAATAGAAAGAATATATGGAATTAATCAAATTGCAGTTTTATACAGCCAAGAAAAACAACGATGAATGATACCAGGCTTGTTTTATTATCTTGTTGTGCACCGTGCAGTGCCGGTGCAATCCGTCAATTGGCAGATAATGGTATTGATGGTGTATCGGACTTTATTATTCTGTTCTATAATCCGAATATTTTTCCAGAATCAGAATATATTAAGCGTATGAACGAACAGATAAAATACTGTGAACAGTGCGGTGTAAAATACGCGGTCTTAGAATATGAACATGATGCGTGGCGCGATGCGGTTCGCGGACTAGAAACAGCGCCTGAACGTGGTTCGCGTTGCAGTGTTTGTTTTGAATACCGTTTCAGACGTGCGGTTCGATTTGCGCTGGAAAACGGGTATAATGCAATATCGTCTGTATTGGGGGTATCGCGTCACAAAGACCAATCTCAGGTTGATAAGTCTGCGCAAAAAGTATGCGAACAAATAAAATATCTGCCGATAAAGTGGGATGAACAATTGCGCATAAAGATAAACCGCGAATCTGATTTCTATCGTCAGAATTACTGTGGTTGCGAGTTTTCTTTGCGCAAGACAAACGCGTAAATTTCCCCATAGGGCGGTGGAATTGATAAGACACGATTAATATATAAAAAAACACTGGCGGGTAAGAATTCCAGTGTTCTTTTTCTGTGCTTTGACACAGAAACTGCAATGAATAACTATTCGGTTGTTGTGGTGGTTGTGGCTTCGCTTTCACTGCGGTCAATCAATTCCCAGGCATAGGTTGTCTGGTCGCCAACGCGAACCGCGGTTAAGACATATTTTCCAGCGCTGGCGGTTTCAGATAAGTTTTCGATTTTGTTATCAACCTTGGCATTAATGGCGGTTAATGCTGCCCCAACCGTTTCATAACCATCCGGCAAAGTTCCGATTTTGATGTTCAAATCTTCAATGTCTGATGTTAAAGTTTCCAAACCTTTTATTTTTTGATCGAGTCCTTTTGTATAACCCCTTGTCGATAATTCTAATAATTGAATAAACCAATTTCCCTCACGTTGACCCATATATGGAACAAAACGCTTAATTAAATCGCTAACATTATTTGTATAGTAACAGCTATTGAAAACCATCTCGCCATTAACTACTATACCATCCAAGTTCATATTGCTACACAAATCGAGTCCTCCACCTATATTAGCAATTTTGTTCCATTCTTCTATTGTGTCTGATACCGTCATCAAATCTGCCTTATCTGCCTTTAAATCCAGTGCTGTGGTGGTGGCGTAGCTGGTTAGCGCTTCATCCAAGAAACCGCGTGAAACAATTGATGCGTATGTTGTGCCGATTGTGCCCAACCCTATAAGAACCCCAAGTAAATATTTATTCATAAAAATCCCTCTTTTTTTAATGTGTTAAAAAAACCGCATTGGAAATTTATGCGGTCGGGGAGTTAGCAAATCATAAGTTCGATGACTCTGTCTGTCTTTAGGTTTCCCCTGTTGTATAACAGACAGCCCCCCGACTTCTTCAGCCAGGGAAAAATCAAAATACAGTGCAAATACCAAAGGAAAACACTATGTGTGGATTACGACACAACAAGACATATATTCTTTACATATTTGCACCGGAACTTAAAGGCCTGCTACAGCCCCGAACCAAATTCCCATCTGGTTCGATTTTTATTATACACAACCAACAGCATATTATCAAGACAAAATAAAATCCCCGGCATCATTATTCTTTGTCATTTCACGCAGGTTTAAGGCCGCTATGCAGTTATAACGAAAAATATGAGCGGGGACATAGTATATATGTAAAAGAACCCAATGTTAACAGTGGGACGGTTATGTGTTTTGATTGTTATTAAAAATCGCATTAATTATGTTTTTTAATTTTTCTTTTATCTGCACTTTACCCTTTTCAAATTTTGTCATTTTTTTCGGTGCTGGCAGACCGTTTTCCACACCAAACAATGTACACAACTGTTTTATATATCCTAATCTGTGGGGCATATACAGGATACGTTTTAGTTGCTCATGCTCTTTATTCACACCTGCAATTTCCGCCAATATGCCCAATATATGAAACAATGCCACCTTGCGTGGATTTATCTTTATTGTTTTTGCAGAATCTGACTTGATATTATCATAAGAATTTATCACATCTTGCAGAAATTTATAACTTATGCCAAACGAATTCGCACGATATGGAATAAAATCCATATATACAGAATTTTCCAAGCAAGCACCAAAATCAATCACTGATAATTGTCCAGATTTTGTATCATACAGGATGTTTGAATACCTGAAATCATTGAATGCAAATGTTAAAAATTCATCCGATGTATCACGATTATTAAATTCATACAATAATCCACAGAACCATTTATATTCATCGGGGGGCATAACTGATTTATAGGCACTTTTTACATGTTCATTTAATGTAAAATCTTGTCCGCCATCCAATGATACAGGTCTTGTAGTTGTGCGGTTTGCATTTTTTTGATGGCTGTGCTTCAGAAACGCTGCAAAATCTTGCGCCAATTTAAGTTGCTTTTCACGCGACAGTCCATCGTAAATATAATCCGCAAATGGTTCGCCTGCGCCCTTTTCTTGGATAGTGAAAAAATCCCGATATTCTAGTGTTTTTGGAATAGATATATTGCCTTGATAACCAGCCAGATATTTTTCTTGGCTTGCAAATTGTCTTTTTTCCGTCTCTAACCAATGTTCTATATCATCGGGCTTGTTGGGAATACGCAAGACAAACTCTTTACCTGTTGCGTCTGTAATCAAAAATGCAGATGTTGATGCCCCAGAACGCCCCAACGGAGAACCAATTTTGTATTTCCCACCCAACAAATCTGATAAATACTTTTTTTCTGAATCAGACAAAGGTGTTTGCGTTCCGCTTTTTCTGACATTCAGGTGTATTTCCATTTCTTATCCTTTCAAATTTTATAAAAAAACTATCCCTTTATCTTTCTTAGTACGACCATAATTCCCGCTGGGGTCATACCAGAAATGCGTGATAGATCTGCAATATTTTCGGGGCGGGTCGCGTTCAGTTTTTCAACTAATTCATTTGTTAACCCTGCCAATCCTGTGTATTGAAAATCAGTTGGAATCTTTAATGATGCATCGCGATGATATGCCTCAATCTCGCGCTGGTTGCGTGCGATATAACCCGCATAAAAAGTATCATTTTCTGCGATTATTTTTGATTTTAAGTCCAACAATCGATTATAAAAATTTTTATCAGTTAATTTTAAATCAACCCCAATCGCCCCTAAACGAGATATTGCATTATCAGAACGCAGTGACAGACGATATTCCGCACGCGATGTAAACATACGGTACGGCTCATCCACACCAAGTGTGGTTATATCATCGATTAAAACGCCAATCATTGAATTTGTCCTGTCCAAAACCAATGGTTGCCCCCCCATTGCAAATGCAGCCGCATTTGCGCCCGCAACCAGTCCTTGGGCTGCGGCTTCTTCGTATCCTGACGTTCCGTTAATTTGTCCTGCAAAGAATATGTGCGCAATATCTTTAGATTGCAACAAATCATTCAATGCGCGTGCATCAATTGCATCATATTCTATTGCATATCCATATCGTACAATTTCTGCATTTTCTAAACCGTGAATTGTGCGAATCCATTGGTCTTGATATTCTGCGCCAAAGCTGGTTGAAATTCCGTTTGGATATATCAAGTCGCTATTTAAACCTTCGGGTTCCAGGAAAATATGATGTGATTTATGTTCTGGGAATCGGATAACTTTATCTTCCAAGCTGGGGCAATATCGTGGGCCAGTACCTGTGATATCACCATTATACATTGGTGCATACTTTATATTATCACGAATAATTTGATGTGTTTGTTCATTAGTGTATGTTATAAAACAAGGACATTCATAATTATTATTTTCATCACCAAAAACAAACCAGTCGTGTGGATTATCAGGCATTTGTACTTCGCATACAGAAAAATCGATTGATGATTTTCTGATACGTGCTGGTGTTCCCGTCTTCAGGCGTAAAATTTTGAATCCCAGCGATTGCAGGACACCGGCAATAGTATTATCTGCAGGTTGATAATTCCCATCATCCAGCATCCGTCCCGCAGATATACGTTCATTACCACGTGTAACAACACCGTTTAAAAAAGTTCCTGTTGTAAATACAATCGCATTTGCAGAATAAGAATCGTTTATTGTTTTATTATAGATATCAACAGATTCTACATCTTCGTATTTTATATCCAGATTATTTTGCTGTGACAAAATTTTTAAAACAGCAGTATGATATAATTCACGGTCTATTTGTGCGCGTAATGCTTGGGTTGCTGCCCCATGTGTTGCATTTAGTGTGCGCCAATGAATTCCTGCGCTATCTGCTGCGCGCCCCATAACGCCACCCAGTGCGGTTATTTCTGCGACCATTTGCGATTTTCCTGGGCCACCAATACTTGGGTTACAAGACAGTGCACCAATATCATTTATAGATTTGGTTATCAGCAATGTTTTTGCGCCACGGCGTGCTGATGCCGATGCTGCTTCGACTCCTGCATGACCGCCACCGATAACAATTACATCATATTTTTGCATTTTCTAGAAACGTCCCATTGCGCCATTTATATGCAGTGTTTGTCCATTTATATAAGACGCTTCATCTGATGCCAAGAACACGCAGGCATTTGCTATATCAGATGGTTCACCGAAACGTCCTGCTGGTATTTGTGATAAGTATGTTTTCTTTAGTTCTTCTGGCAAAACATCAGTCATTGGTGTTTTGATAAAACCTGGGGCAATAGTGTTTGCAGTAATTCCACGTGATGCAACCTCTGCTGCAATAGATTTTGTCATTGCAATCATTGCGCCTTTGGATGCGGCATAGTTTGCCTGACCTGCGCCACCGATAACACCGATAATAGAAGAAATATTTATGATACGACCGAAACGATTTTTCATCATCGGCATAATTGCGGCACGGCATGTTTTAAAGCAAGAACGCAGATTTGTATTTAAAACATCATCAAATTGTTGGTCTGTCATACGCATTATCAGGGTATCGCGTGTAATACCTGCATTGTTTACCAAAATATCAATTCGACCTGCGCGCTCAATAGTATCCATAACCAATTCAACTGCTGCGCCATCAGCAGATAAATCGCACGGAATTTTTATAAATTCGTCATTAAATATGGTATCAAGTTTACCATCATCACGGCCGGAAACAACGACAGTTGCACCTGCATCGCGCATTGCATTTGCGATTGCGCCACCGATTCCACCTGTTGCACCTGTTATAAGGGCGACTTTACCTGTTAAATCAAACATCGTTATATCTCCAACTTTTTAGCAGTTATTTTATCTGTTATTCTGGAACACAGTCCTGTCAAGACAGCCCCAGGTCCAATTTCTGTCATTTCTGTAATGTCTAAATTTACCATATTCAAGACACTCTCGCGCCAGCGAACACCATGCGTTATTTGATAGACCAGTGCTTGCTTAATTTCATTAACATCTGTCATTGGCATACAGGTTTTATTGGAAATTAATGGCACAGATGGTTCTGTAATATCAATATTTGCCAATGCGTGTTGCATTTCTTCGGCGGCTGGTTCTTGGATTCTGCAGTGTACTGGCACCGACAGCGCCAGCGGCATTGCGCGTTTTGCACCGCGTTCTTTGGCGACATTTAATGTTTCTTCTACAATATTTTTAGCCCCAGACACAACAACTTGCAATGGGCAGTTATCGTTTGCAACATCGCAACCTGTTTGTGCACAAATCTGGCGAACCGTATCAATATCCAACCCCATTATCACAGCGGTTAATCCTTGGCCCAGCGGAACGGCGTTTTGCATTGCATTTCCGCGTGCGCGCAGTAACCGCGCAGTATCACCAACAGACAATGCACCCGCTGCACACAATGCGGTATATTCACCCAAAGAATGTCCTGCAACATATTCTGGCAACGATGCACCAGACGCGCGTAACATCGCAATAGAAGTCGCCATAATTGCAGGCTGAACATTTGCAGTTAATGTCAGCTCTTCTATCGGTCCATCGAATATGATTTTTGATAATTTTTGATTCAGCGCATCATCAACTTCATCAAACACAGCACGCGCCGCCGCATTAGTATCATATAATTCGCGCCCCATACCAACAGACTGTGCGCCTTGACCTGGAAAAACAAAAATACCCGCCATTGATAACCTTTTTATTTATTAAACTCTGTATTATTATAAACTGGTTTTTAGACAATCGCAAATATATTCATCTTAAACAATGATATAAATAAAAAACTCTCTTTATACAAACAAGAGAGCTAAATTCATCTGCAGTCACAAAAATTATTTCCACTCGCTTGGGATATTGGAATAATCGGTATTCGACACTGTTGTCAGTGAAAATTTATAATCATTCAGATTCACATTTTTCGCCTGCACCACCCCAGTCTTTTGGTATACAGGCATAATCACTTAATTTAGTGTTTTTGCCGTACATATTCCAAACCTGCATAGCGGTTGCCTTTGGCCAAATATTATACAAATAATCCCCCGATATTCTTGCAGACTCGCTTTTCAGGCCTGTGCAATTATAAAATGTTTCATAAAACATCCAATTCAACAGTCCTGTAAATTTACCAAACAATGTCTTTGGGATGCCGGACAGGCCTGTGCAGTTATAAAAAGTCCGATAAAAAACACCTGTTGCCGGCGCGCCATATATCCCTGCAAACAAACCATCAGGTATTTCACCTGTTAAACCTGTGCAATTATAGAATGTCTCACTAAACAGATTTTCTGTTGCATCTCCGTTAATTTTTGCAAACAAACCACTTGGGATTTTCCCATTTAGTCGATATGCGCCCGAAAAGGTATCCATAAACATTGCGTCAACAGGCTGACCATAAATTCCCTTGAACAATTCGCTTGGGATTTCGCCTGCTAAATTGGTGCAATTGTAAAATGTCTGATAAAATCGTGGTTGCGTTCCATCAGAAAGTGTACCAAAAACAGCACCCAAAGAACCAGAAATCTTTGCAATATCTTTATTTGATGCAAAACTAATTGTGGCAATATCTGCGGATTGGTTATATGCAGATGTACTGTCAGAAATTTTTATTGTATATGCACTTGCTTCCTTGTATGTATGGGAATAATTCTCAACAACAGTGTTATTTTTGGTAAATGTATTTTTTGTCCCGTAGTCTCAGTCAATTGTATAAGAACCGGCCGCACTGATATCGAAATCAAAGCTTCCCACATTATAGTTTGTTTGTATCGTAAATTCATTAAACGGTTCTGCTTTTTGTACTAATTCTTGAACCAGTTTATTTACAATATCAGAATCAACTGCAATTTTTGATGCGTATTTTGTATCGGCATAATTAGTTGTTTCAACATTGCCATTAAGCAAATAATTTGCATAATCTACAAGTTTTAACAGATATTCCATATTTGCTGCAACCATCGGGCTAGACAGTTTTTCGCTATATGGAATTTTTATACCTGTATTTCTGGCGATTACACCATGTACATATTCTACATTTGCAATTTGTCCAGCGAACAATTCGCTGGAAAATAAAACAAAAAGACTAAAAACAGACGCAAAAACTTTTTTCATTATTTTTCCGGCAATAGATATTCTGGGTATTCTGGTGTTGGAACATATAAGGTTCCAGTTACTTTATATTGTCCTTCAAGAATTTGATTTGCATCTTTTTGCGTATCCAGTTTATTTTCCAGCTCTGACGCTTCTGCTTTATCTGCCTGAAGTGCGGCGACATCAATTACCAAGTCTGCAACAGTGTCTTTGATTTGGTCACCATTTTCTGAATAGCCAGTAAATTGTTCAAGCGCCGCAACGCGATTAGACAGTTCGCTTACATCGCCACTTGGACCACCAACGCCAGACTGACCCGGGTTCATTGGTTTCGATGACGAACCGCCACTTATTACACTGGATCCGCCAAGATATTTGCCAATTGATAATCTGGGGGATGTTGCAGTGCGACTTGATGTAACGCGTGTGTTTGTGCCAGATGTCGCATTGTTTACACGCATAGAGCCTGCACGCATTGTGCCACCAGACTTTGCATTTGCGGCA
>JAFSDI010000019.1 GCA_017436325.1 Alphaproteobacteria bacterium
CCATGGAACCTAGGTCATAGAATCATTTTTTATTTGCAAAACCTGGGTCCTGTGGGGCATTCACCCACAAAATTTTTTCCAAAAATTTTGCGGGGCCCGAAAAAGCCACAGGATGACAAGGAGCTGAAGATTTATTATAAAATTTTGTGGGGCACGAAAAAACCACAGGATGACAAAGGTTAAAAATTTATTATAAAATTTTGCGGGGCCCGAAAAAGCCACAGGATGACAACACTTCGTTAAAACTTCGTGTTGCAGGCAAGTTTTGTTAAAAGTTCGGGGTGTGGGGGGGATGATTAATCCCCTGTTTGCACAGGGGATTTTTGGGTGGGTTATTCGGTGGTGGTGGTTTCGCCCTCGCGATCTATCTTTTCCCAGTGATAGGTCGCATTATCACCAACAATATCAACAGTTAAAACAAATTTACCGCTTGAACCCTCTTGCTTAGGGTCTGGGATTGCCGCCAGTGCCGCGGCCTTAGCATCTTCGGCAATGCCCTTAATCGCGGTCAGCGCCGCCCCAACACTATCATAGCCCGCCGGTAATGTGCCGATTTTGGTTTCGATAGAACCGATTTTATCAATCCCTTCACTCAGTTTCCACAGTGGATATACAGGGCCAGTATAATTACCATTTGTATATTCTTCTAAACCATGAGCTAATAGCATACCAATAGAAGTTTTAGGAAAGAGATTGTTAAACTTAAATGTATTGCTAGCTAAATCAAATAAACCTGGAAAATAATAACCGCTTGGATCAGTCCAGCCTTCGAGCATATGCAGAACCGTTATATCATCTGGTAATGGGCCGATTTTGGTATTTAAATCTTTTATGCCAAGATAGGTTGTGCCATCGGTTTTGTCAGTCCAACCACCAGTTAGCGATTGCATTGAATGAACAATGAAGCCTCCTACTAAACCAAAAGCCCCTTCAATGTCATTATTAACTTTATTTGGATTAAAACCATCTGCAAGTATTCCGATTTCACTATTCCATAACGTTTTTAAACTATCTATAGAATTACTTATTTGTGTATTTAATTCTGTAAAATCGCTTTGATTCGCTTTCAGGTCTAGTGATGTGCTGAGTGCGTATTCTGTTAATTTTTCGTCTAAAAATCCGCTTGATACGATTGATGCGTTTGCAGTGCCTGCGATACCAACCCCCAGAATTGTAGATACTAAAATTTTTCTCATATTTTTAACTCCTTGCTATTTATAAAAATACCGCAATGAAAATCCATGCGGTCGGGGAGTTAGCAAATCAGTCTATTAGTGATTCTGTTCGCCTTTGGTGTAAAAACACCTGTTGTATAGCGGACAGCCCCCCGACTAAAACATAGTCAGGGCATATTAAAATACAGTGCAAATATGAGAAAACACTTTGTCGAAACCGTGGAATTACGACACACTTAAATATATGTTTGCATATATTTGCACCGAATAGACTAGGCCTGCTACAGCCCCGAACCAGATTCCCATCCAGTTCAAAATGTATTATAACACAGTTTACGATTTGTTGTAAATATAAAATTTCTTATTTAAAATATCGATTTTTAATCTTTATAAAAAATGCCCCACAGGGTGGGGCTGTAGCAGGCTTAATTGATTTGTACCGGTACAATCGTCTGACGTTTCGCGGTATCAAGCGAATGATACTGAAACGGGACAGTGGCAAAATCAATTTCTTTTAAGTCAATGCTGCGTATCGTTCGATTGTACATTGTATGATAATATATTACGCGATTGGCTAAATCTGTTGATATTGTCCATTGGGTCGCTGATGGCATATCATTTGGTGCCTTGCCAACTGCAAATTGTACCCCCAAGGGAACATCAAAGTTGTTTAGGATATGAAATGATTGCTCGACCGCTTTGTTGGCTGTGTCTTGTTGAAGTGAATATGTTTTTAAAAATGCAGCGCGAACAAATCGTGATGGTGGGGTAAAGTCACCGGGAAGTCCTAAAAAGCCAGATCCAGCACCAAATGCACGCAGATTTATTGGACCAAATGCTGTTGGGCCTGCGCCACCAGGGTGTAGATTAACATAGTTGTTTAAGTTCGTTGTGTGCCATTTGAATCCAGGAGAATTTGTTAAAATACCAATTTCATTTTCGTAAAAATTCGGTACACCATTTACAATTTCCATAACGACTTGGCGGCCGTTTGGTTCGGTTATGCGCCAGTGAACAGTTGATGCACTGGGGTCTACATTTATTATGCGAACATTATTTATGGCGGCTTTGACTTGATCTATGCTTGAAAAACGGGATAGTATCCATGAAACAACTTGAAAGTCTGCAAGTGATATGTCTTTGTCAGATTCGTTGTATTCTTGGTATTCGCCATAGTTGGGAAAGTAGAATAGGGCGGCAGATAGACCGGCTTCGTTGGTGCCATCGATTATAAATTCAGGTTGTTCGACCGCAAGGCCTGCATAGCCGTATAGCGATATAAAAGATAATCCGTTCATTGTGCCGTCTGGTAATAGTGATTGCTGGGCATGGCCACGTGGAACAACAGTGTACATATTGTTCATTTCAGCCCCAGACCAGTCCATTGTGCGCGCAACAATCGTTGCGTTGTCTTTGGATTTTAGTGTTATTCCTGTGCAGGCATCAGCAGATTGAATAAATGCAAGACAGGCAGCAAGTGTTATATAAAATTTAATTTTTGGCATTTTTTCTCCTTTTGGGTCGATGAATATATTATTTATTTTTATGTGGATGTACGCCATAGGAGTCATTTCATTGAGAAAATCGGTATAAATGTACTAATTAATGTTATCTATAAAGTTGTAAATTTTTTTTGGCTGTTGTATGCAGATGGTATGGATTTTTGATATTGTATAATGATTGTAAATGTATGTGATTTGGTCGAATTTTATCAGGTGTTATAAATAGTTCGCCTTTATAAATCAACCCCGCCAAAAGACGGCTCGAATTTTTGGTTGCGCTCGGCGTGCAATTCGCGAGCCGACATAATCAAAATCGGACAAGAGATTGATAATATGAAAGAGAAATTAAACTTGGCAGATTTACATTGATTTAATTTGAATATCTTTAATCAAATGTTTTGCAGCGTTCAACGCATTATCATATGTATCAAAAGCCGCACCAATACTATATACTTGAACACATCCAGGCATTTTAATATATTCCACTGGAATTTTGTATGGTTCTATGGTTGTAATATTATATGTTCCACGATGAGATTCTTTTATAATATATTTAACTTTTGTTCCTTCAAATGCAGACCGGTCGATATCCGCGTCCAATGGCAAAGTTATAAAGTCTGAAACAGCCAATATTTGTGCCTGAATCTTGTCTTTTGTATGTTTATATGAATTGTATATTGCCCGTTCCAAAGGTTTGCAATAATAATTAGCGGTTTCCGTAAAGATATTATTAGTTTCTTGGTTTGTGTATTTAGGGTCATTCATTGATGCTATTATTGACGACAAAGTATTTGGATATTTTTTTGTTCCAAAGTTATCGGATAAATCCATTGGTGTTATGAATTCAACATCAAATTTTTCCGCCGCATCATTTGCGGTTTTTATATCGGTTTTGTATTTGCCGGCGATATATTCGGCACCAACCGCATTCCATAACAACCCAAATGCAGCATATTTATTTCCATTTGGACGCACGCGCGCATCTTGTTGATGATGGTCAAATTCACCGCCCCCTATATCAAAAGCCAAACCGTCAAAATTTTGTGGAACACGCCCAACACGTTGAATTACAGAAACATCAGATATAATTCCAGAAATCTTTAACAATGCTGCAGACAAAACATCGTCTGCATGAAAACGACTAGAATGCGTGATGCATCCTTTTTGTGCAAAATTATACAAATTTTCTATATTTTTTGACATTTGACAATATTATACAGTATGTATGCGATTTGTCAAATTTTTATAAAAGTTCGAAAATTCAAAAAATTTAGTATTTTCCGAAACCAAACTCTCGAACTCGGTGAATTTATTACAAAACAAACAAAAACCCGCCTTTACTGGCGGGGTTGTCAATCTTGGTTGTGCTGCCTGTGCAATTCGCGAACCGACATAATCAAAATCGGACAAGAGATTGATGAAGTGAAAGATAAACTTATATAAAACCTTTACAAATAACAATCTTATTATACAATGTCAGCATATAACCAAATAAAACCGAACAAAAATGCATTATTATTATCAAAAATACCCCTACTTACATTATAACTATTTAGACACAGATGGGGTTTGGACTATGTTTTCAATACCTCCTAAAATGTTGATAGATGAATTTGTTAATAAATTTGGTTACAAACCTAAAACTTTCTTTGATTGTGGTGCTGCTACTGGTGTTATTGTTCTTATGGCACAAAGATTAGGTATGAATGCACGTGGTATAGACATAAAAAAATATCCGTATCAATTCAGTTATTTAGAAGAATTATTTACAAATGGCAAAATACAAATAAAGTCTATTCTTGATTATGAACCAATTGTGGCAGATATCGTATTTTGTAATGGCACGCTTACTTATTTTTCTGAAAAAGAATTACCTAATGTGCTTGATAAGTTTAAGAAAAGCAAAATGATTTGTGCAATACATAATACAACCGAGGATGTCGCAGCAGCACAAAAAAATGGAGACGAATTAATCACATGTAATAAAACACGTCTTATTAAGCCACAAAATTGGTGGATGGATACATTTACAAAAAACGGTTTCAATGCAAAATACGCAGACCACATACGGTGTTTTTGTGCTGTTCCAAGTCGTGGTGTATAAGAAAGTTCGAAAATGACAAAAAATTCACTATTTCTAAAACTAAACTTTCGAACTTTCTGTAAATATTGTTATTTCAACAAAAAACCGCCCTTTTGGACGGTTTTGTAATTCTTGGTTGGGGCAGCTGGGTGCCTTGATATACAATAAAAAAATCAAAAAAATCTTATAGACTGCGATTTTTTAAGATTTTTCTAATTGTCTATTCTCGTATTCGTTCGCTTGGCACATAAGTATGTGCCAGCTGTGCGCAAACCGTAACGATTTCACTGCGTGTTACTTGTGAAATCTACTTGTTTTCGAACCGTTGGTTCTCATCTCGTTACCCCAAAACCAAAAATAAAAACACCCTTGCGGGCGTTTGAATTTTTGGTTGGGGCAGCTGGATTCGAACCAACACTGACGGAGTCAGAGTCCGGAGTTCTACCATTAAACTATGCCCCAATGCGCCGCAAATTATAGGACTTTTATTTCCCCAACGCAAGTAGAAAGTTAATCCCATGTAAAAATTGTGTAAAAAATCTTATAAATTGCATCATCTCGTAAAAATGTGATATAATCTCAAAAACAAAGGAACCAATATGCAAGTTAAACCAACTCAAAAACTTATTGATATATGTCTAGAGCATATAAAGAACAATACGGCGCCATCATACAATGATTTTGATCCCAAGGATATACCAAACCCAGAAACCATTGATGCGCTACTTCTTTTGATAAAAGGACAAAACATCACAAATTTAGATATGTCCGACATAGACATACCGTACGAAGAATATATGCTTGGGGAACTGACCCCAGGCAAACTAATTGCTTGGACAGATAATGTAAAATGGCCACAGTCTGTTGTAGAAAACATAAATCCAGAAAAGATGTTAAACGATGCTAAACATCCAGATGAAATGGATGCTTTACACACAAATGGTTTTACAGGCAAAAATATTGGTATTGCAATTATTGACCAACGTCTTAATTGCGAACATCCTGAATACGCAGACAGAATAAAACACTATGAAACAGTTGGAATGTGGCCAAATGGCGACAAAGACACATCTGATTATCATGGCAGTTTAGTCGCAGGTTGTTCTGTTGGCAAAAACACTGGAACCGCACCAGATGCAGATTTATATTATTTTGCTGCAAACAATTGGGTAATACAGAATAAATTTTTATCTGGCGAAGAAAAGATAACAGGAACGCCCCTAAAACCAGGACACAGAAAATATATAAATCAGGCTATTCGGCGCGTACTGGAAATAAACAAGACATTACCAGAAAATAAAAAAATACGATTTTTATCGTGCAGTTGGGGCAGACCAGACGACCAATTTGCAGACGAAACATATAAATTGTTTGCAGAATGTGAACAAAATGGAATTATGGTAATTGGCGGCGCCTTTTTCAGAGAGAATATGACCGAACAGATTTCGTGCGATAAACGATTTGCTATAAAAAACAAAAACTTTATAGGCATACCAACAAATGGCAAAACAACACCATTTTACATGGGCGGTTATTACTATACTCGTAATGGTGGCAGCAGTTCAACTTTCCCTTATCTGGCTGGGGTTTACGCATGCGCCTGCCAAGGAAACGAACTTTTCTTTACAAGACCTAATTGGCAAGACGAACTGGATGAAATGTTAAAAACAACCGCCATCGAACACCCCGTTGGTGGAAAAATAATAAACCCATCAGGAATTCGTAATCGCGTTTCGGAAATCGTCAAACAAATAGAAATGGATTTGATAAAACAACAGGCAACCACACAACATGATTAATAGTTTAACCCACCACCCCACCGGGTGGTGTTTTTATGCCAAAATTCCTGTCTAAAAAATATGTAAAATGAAACTATTATTTTAGATAATATTGCAAAAAACTGGATATGATAAAAATATTTCTTTGGGGCAAGTCTATTATTTTGATTATTTGGATTTTGTGTGTTTAAAATACAAATTGTTTTTAGTTAGGTGTTCGGCAAAAGTTGAAATATTAATTCTTAATCTATAGGTATTTTTTCAGTTTTTTTATTGATTATTCTAAAAAATATATTATGCTTGTTATTGTATTTGATTATTTGTTTGATGGGATTGGATTTAGAAAGGAGAAAATCATGTCGAATGTCAAAAATTTAGCAGATTTGTTAAGAGTTTGTAGTGTTTTGCCAGCATTGTTGATTATGCCTGCTGTGGCAACAGAATATACTTCTGATGATATAGAAAAGTATCCTTATACTGTTAAGGCTGGTGATTCTTTATTGGTTACACAGGGGTATTCCAATGCAGAAAATGGCGTGTTTCATAATAATGGAACTTTGACGATTAGTGATGATTTGGTTTTTGCAAATAATAATACCGCGGGCTATGGTGGAACTATTTATTTATATAATAAAAATACAACGAATACCAAGATAGGAAATAATGTGGTGTTTTCTGGTGGAACTGCCTTGGAGGGAACACCGTCTTATGAGGGAATGGCTGGTGCTATTTATACTTGGTCAGATGGCACTGCAGAAGGTGCAAATGTTATCGAAATGGGTGATAATGTTGTGTTTCGCGATAATTCTGCAAATGATGGTGGTGCAATATATACATACGGGTATAATACGATAACTGTGGGTAATAATTTGGTTGTGGAAAATAACTTTTCGTTGTCTGGTAATGGTGCGATTGTGCTGAATGGTTATGATTCTTTTAATGGCAAGGATTTTATAAACACAATGAATGTTGGCAAGAATGCCGTTTTTAAGAATAATACCGCCTTGTTAAGAGCAGGGGCGGTCTATGTTGGCGGAAGTGCAAATGATATGGCTGTATTTGATGACGGTGCAGTATTTAGTGGAAATGCTTCTTCATATGGTGGCGCGGTTTCTGGATTTGGTACATTTGAATTTGGTGATGTGGTTTTTGATTCTAATATAGCATATAATGCATGGGAACACGCCATTAAAGATTGGGATTGGGGTGAGTCTTATAGTAGTTATGTTGGTAATGGTGGTGCTATTCTTAATAGGGGTGAATTTGTCATAGAAGGTAATGCAAGTTTTACAAATAATTATGCAGAAGGTCTGGGGGGAGCAATTCATAATGGTGCCAATAGTAATATGACTTTTATGGGCGATATTGTGTTTTCTGGTAATAAAGATAACGCAACTGTTGCTGTTGTTGAGGATGAAAAAAGCCTTGCTGGTTTTGTTTTGGGGACTGTGACGGGTGGAACACCTAATGATATATATAATATTGGAACATTAAATATTGCATCTGGAACAACAACATTAGATGGTGGTATTACCGGTACCGGTGAATTAAATATTCAACAAGGTGCGGTTTTAAATGTTGGTTATGCAACTGTTGAACAGGGATTAATTAATATTGATGGGACCTTGAATTTGTCTGTTAAGGATGCATCAAGTGGTATTCAATTGTTTGGTGATGTAACAGGAACGGGTACATTGTCAATGATGGTTGGTATAGCGGGTGTTTATGATGTTTCAAATATTGCAGATACCTTGAATTTTGTATCAAGTGGTGTTTTTGATGTTACAAGAAATGGCGATAAATTGATTTTTTCGGTTAAATCAGCGGATGATGTAGCAATAGAAACAGGGGTTTCAAAAAATGTTGCAGGAACTGTTGCAAAATTAGCAGATGCAGACGATGAGAATCTGCAATTGATTTCTTGGCGTGTGCAAGAAGCTTTGGCTGTTGGGGATAAATCAGTTGTAGAAACAGAATTGGCCAAGGCGAATCCTGATGAGGTGCCTGTGGGACAAACGGTTGCTGCGTCTTTGCAGAATCAGATTGTATCTGTTGCGTCTGGGCGTATGTCTGTGGTTGGTTCTGTGATGGGGCGCGCAGGTGGCGATGAAGTGCAGGGCGCTGGTGTTTGGGTGCAAGGATTGTTTAATAAATCAAAATTTGCTGATAAATTTAATGGGTATACCCGTGGTTTTGCACTGGGGGCAGATACTGTTATTGCCAGTGATTATACAGTTGGTATAGGGTTGGCGTTTAATAATACAGATGTTCATTCATCAAGCCATATTGCAGTTCAAAGTAATTCTGTGTTTGCATATGGGCAGTATAAGCCGTCAAATTGGTATTTAAATGGGACAATTAGTTATTCACAATCTGAATATGAAAATAATGTTGATATTTATGATGTTGAATTAAATCATAAATACGATACGTTTGCCCTTGGTATGCAGGTTGTGGGTGGATACGAATTTGATTCTGGGGTTGTTCCAGAATTTGGGATGCGGTATTTAAGTGTGACACAAGATAAGCATATAGATTCATTAGGCAGGGTTGTCGAAGAAATGAATAATACATTCGTGTCCGCAATTGCAGGGTTTAAGTATGGCTTTGGTATTCAAAATAATTGGCGTTTGAATTTGCGCCCTGAATTGCGTGCTGCGGTGACGTATGATGTTATATCTGATAATGCAATCGCAACAGTTGTTGTTCCTGGGGCTGATGCTTATTATATTGATGTTGAAAACTTGTCCAGATTTGGTGGAGAGTTTGGTATCGGACTTACAGGGGAATATAGTGGTTTAGAAATCTCTGTTATGTATGATTTGGGATTGCGCAAGGATTATGTATCACAGACAGGAATGATTAGGTTGCGTGCGCAATTTTAGATATAAAACCGCCAAATGGCGGTTTTTTGTTATTCCTTTTTCTGGACATATGGCTTTTCTATGTTATTATAAGCGTGCTTAGTTGGGGTAAGAGAATGTGTAAAAAAATACACAGGTGAAAAAAATGAAGAAAATTATGTTGGTCGCGCTGTTAATGTGCTTTGGTTCAAGTGTTGTAATGGCGGATAAGTATACAGAAACTCAGACCGTCACGGTTGTTGAATCTATTGATTTTGTAAAAACGCAAAATCGCTTTAATCGTCCTGCAAAGAAATATCAGCCTTGTGCAAAGAAGTGTCAAAAAACGGCGGAACCTGTTCGTTTGAAAACTTATACAGAGGTTGTTGAACATTATCAAATTTTGCAGCCGGTGACTGTATATAAACCAATTGGAACAGAAGTAAAGCGTTATGTTGTGCCTGCAAAAAGATGCGATAAATGTTCGTTATAAATAGATAATCAGGAGAAGGAAATGACTGCTTTAAATATGCCAGAAAAACTGTCTGATGAAAAAATGAAGAGTTTGTTTGGTGCGAAATATCAGTCTTTGTTGTATTATAATTTTGATACAAAAAAGTGGAATACAGACGAATTTTTGGGCAAGGGAATTCTGGGGCTGGACAATAATGTAATGTGTGCAAATAAAATAAAATTTGATATAGAGCTTATGCCGGAATTTAAAGATTATGAGTTGGTGGGTTTGGTCTTTATGCCGATTGCATCAGAAAAGTATAAACAACATTTTGCAGATTTTATTCGTGCCCCATTGTTTTGTATGCGAAAGTATAGCTTTAATGGGTATGCGCTGGTGGCAACGATTGTTGTGCGTAATTTAAAAATGGGAAAAATTATTCCTGTGTCAGATATTTGGGCAAAGGCGAATAAGACGTATACTAGGTACGGTTTAGTTCAGTTGTCGGTTCAGAAATTTGTTAAAAAGCTTTCTGAAAACGATAGGTTTAGAAGGAGTTTTGTTGCAGTGAATACCCTTTAAAAAAATCCCCGTTTGAACTGTATCTCAAAAAGTGGACAAGATAAAAAACATTCTGGGATACAGTTCAGTTTGGGGATTTTTATTTTGCAACAATGACCATTGCGGTTCGCAGAATTGTGTCGCCTAGTGTATAGCCGGCTTGCATTTCGTCAACGATTGTATTTGGTGTTGCGTCAGGTGTATCAACAACTTGGATTGCGTTGTGTTGTGTTGGATTTAATGATTGTCCAATGGTTTCAATTTTTTTGATACCAATTTGTTCAAATGCAGATTCCATCGCACGTGCCATTGATTGAATGCCTGTGTCATCTGGTGTGTGCTTTAGTGCGGCATTAATCGCGTCCATTACAGGTAATATTTTTTCAGAAATTGAAATCGCACGATTGCGTGCGCGTGATTCTGCATCCAGCGCGGCGCGACGACGTGTGTTTTCTAATTCTGCTGCTAAACGCAGATATTTGTCATTTAATTCAGATAACTGTGTTAACAATTGTTCTGTTTTTATGTCTGATTGTTCTGTTTCTGTTGTGTTATTTGGTGTTGCATCATCGACAGATACTTCATCAATTTTTATTTCGTTTTCTTCATTCATTTCGTTATCCATAGTTTTTGTTTACTATATAATTATTTTACACTGGTTATTATAGGTATGAAGTCATCGCTTTTCAAGGATGCGCCACCAACAAGTACACCGTCTACGTTTGGAATTGACATAATTTCGGCTGCATTGGTGCCTTTGACAGATGCGCCATATAAAATAGGTGTGCCAGATAGGCCCATATCGCATAGCGTTTTTGCAATTAGGTTGTGTGCCATGGCAATTTCTGCGCTGGTTGGTGTCAGGCCGGCACCAATTGCCCAGCGTGGTTCGTATGCAATGATGATTTTTGAATTTGTGTCTGATGGAATACATTCGCGAACACCTGATTCAATAACGGCCATTGTTTTTCCGGCTTGTTTTTCGTCCATTGTTTCGCCGACACAAATAATAGGGATTAATCCATTTTTTAAAGCTTGTTCTGTTTTTTGTCGAACATCAGAATTTGTATCGCAATGATATTGACGGCATTCGCTGTGTCCAATAATTACGTATTTTGCCCCTGTTTCTGCAATCATTTGTCCGGAAATTTCACCTGTATATGCGCCAGATGTATGTTTGCTGATGTCTTGGGCGCCGATTGATATCTTGTCGGATTTTGTATTTAACATTGTGTATGGAACACATAATATGACTGTGTTTGGTGTGTCTATGTTTGATAAATCTGATATGATTTTATCAAGCGCAGTTTGTGAACCGTTCATTTTCCAATTGCCGGTAATAATTTTCATTAAATTTCCCCTTTTTTTAATTGATTTTATATGTTTTGTTTTGCTATGGTAGCGCAAAAGGGGAACAAATGCTAGAATATTTAAGAAATGCATCAGAAAAACCAATTGCAAAGATTTTAATCGGGATTTTGGCTTTTTCGTTTGTTGGCTGGGGTGTTGCTGAATGGATTTTTGGTGGCGCAGTCGGTGATAATACTTTGGTTCGTGTTGGGGATTCTGAAATCTCGGCACAGCAGTTTAATTTAGAAAAATCGCGTGAACTTGCAAAGCTATCGCGTGAACAGCAGCGTGATATATATGCAGATGCAGAAAGTCAAAATCGTTTTTCACAACAGGTTTTGACGAATTTATCCGCACAGCAAATGGCGCAGAATCGCGCAGACGATTTGGGCTTTGTTGTTAGTGATAAGCGAATCGCACAGGAAATTCGTATGTTTCCAGAATTTCAAGAAAATGGTGAATTTTCGCCGTTTATGTTTGACAGGGTTTTGGCAAATTCTGGATATTCAGAGGCGCAATTTGCAGATGTTTTGCGTGCTGATATTGTTCGTTCGATGGTTCTGGGGGCGTTTGCGTTGCCGGTATCTGTGCCAGATTTTGCTGTTGATGCGGCATATAATGCCAGATATGCGTTGCGTGCAATTGATTATGTCCCAGTGAAGTATTCTGATTTTGATGTTGCACAACCAACCGATGAACAATTGATGCAATATTATCAGCAAAATCCAGAAATGGTGCCAGAATCACGCGCTGTTTCTTATGTGTTTGTGCCTGCGGATACGACAAAGCCAGATGAGTATGATGCGGGATATGCTGTTGCGATTAAGGTCGAAGATGATATTATTGCGGGTGAGTCGATGGCAGAGGCTGCAAAAAAGCATAATGCAAAGTATGTTTCATTGGCTGCGTTTAATCGTGATAATCGTCCTGTTGATGCGGTGTTGTCTGATAAAATGCTGGCTAAAATCTTTGATATGGACGAGGCCGTAGAAAGCGAGATGATTGAGCTGAAAGATGGATTTGTTTTTGTGCGTGTTGACAAGATTAATCCAGAGCATAAGGCTGAATTTGAAACCGTAAAGAAATCTTTGGTTCAGGATTGGAAAAAGCAAGAACAGAAAAAGCTGGCTTATGTTCGTGCAAATGAATTGTTGGTCGATGTAAACCAAGGAAATCTGTTAAGTGGCGCGCGTAGTGCGACTGTATCGCGTGCAGATGGCGCACCAATTGATGTCTTAAGCGCCGCTTTTCGTGAGGCGGTTGGAACAAATTCAATTGTTTCGGGGACTGATGTGTTTTATGTCTTGAGCGTCAAAAACGCGATTGCACCACAACAGGATAGTCAGAAAAAAGCAAAGCTGAAAGAAGAATTAGAAAATATGATGCCTAATAATGTGACAGATGATTATAATTCATTCTTGAAACGTGAGTATCCAATAGAGGTTAATCAAAAACTTTATAACAGGTTTTTTGTGAACTAGTTTTGAAAAAAAATTAGTCCCGATTTTAATCGGGGCTTTTTTGTTTTTAATAGATTGGTTCAGATTCCTGATACACAATTGCTTGCACGAAATGTAACAAAATGATATAATGATTCAAAAGGAATAAGGAAAGGAATGAAAAAAACAAGCATTTCTGCATTTTTGGCAGTTGTTTTGTTTGGTGCACCAATGGTGGTTTGTGCCGCGTATCCTGTGTATAATAATGCAAATGGGATGTATGGGCGAACAATGCCGGTGATGGCAAATGGCGCGGCAATGTATAATCCAAATAGTTATAATTCTGTTGTTGCTGCACAGCCAACACGTATTACAGGTGCATTGCCACAGGTCGGTTCGTCACGTACAGTTGCAGGACGTCAGTATTATCAACCGGCTGATTATGATCGCTTGGCGGACAGTGGTTTGTATGTTGGATTGTCTGCGGGGTATAGTATGTCTACTATGGGCAGTATCGCTGCGGATTATACGGCAGAAGAAGATGCGTATACTGTCCCAGGGGCTTTTCAGGCGGCTGATTTTTTGTCTGATACAATAATTCCTTTGCAGATTTCTGTTGGTGCGGCGATTAATAATGATGTGCGTATAGATTTTTCTTATTTGCGTTATTCTGGTTTGTCTTATCCAAAGACGGTGCAAACTGCAGATGGGGCGGGTGGTTTTGTCGAAGCGCAGGTTGACGGTGGTGCGATTACAACAAATACAACGATGCTGAATGTTTATTATAATGTCGATTCGTTTACAGGGTATATCGCCGGTGGTTCTTTGCGACCATATGTCGGTGTTGGTGTTGGTATATCGTTGAATACAATTGCGGATTATGTTGTTTATGATAATACTTTTTATTCTGTTATGGATCCCCAGTATGCAGAGGCTGGACAGTTGACAGGTGTGTCTGATATTACGGCATATCATAATGGTGGTACAACTGAACAGTTGGCGTTTATGTTGGAAGGTGGGGTAACAACAGAATTGCAGGGTGGATTGAAACTTGATTTGTTTGTTCGCTATGCTAATTTGGGGCGCGTAAAAACGTCTGGCAGTATTGTTATGTCGCAGATAGAATGGTTGGGTGATGGCAGTGGTGCAATAGATGGTGAATATCAGGCCCCATATGATAGTGTTTATCATTTTACAAATTGGTATGAAAGCGGGCGTGTAGGTATGGTTGATTTGGGTGTCAGATTAAGATTGCAGTTTTAGGTAAATAAGTCTGTCCAAACTCAATGAAGGGAGATTGGAAAATGAATCTAAGATTTTTGTTGTTGTGTTGTCCATATGTGTTTGGATTAGTGTCTAATTCGGCGGATGCGGCGGTTAAGATTGGAAATTTGTCGCGTGCAAACAAGGCACAGGCTTATCAGCAGGTTAATGAAACAAGGTATCAAGCCGATTTGACAAATCAGCAGGCGATGATGCAGGCGGCGGTTGCCACAATTCCACAGGAATTGCCAGTTGTGGTGTCTAATCAGGAATTAGCACAGCAGATTCAATCAGGTAATCCACAGGCGGCGGTTTCAATGGCGCAGTTGGAAAAGTGTTCACGGATTTACCCAAATGGTCAGTTTGAATGGTCGCGACCGACCTTGGGGCGTGGTGCAGGTGGGGCGACAACCTGTGTGGCGGTGGTTGAAATGCGTGCGGTACAGGCGGGGCCAAATGGTGAAGATTTGGTCGTTGCGCGTGGAAATTTAGCGGCAGGTGATTTTGTAAATTGTAATATATCTGCATTTCCACAGGCAACGTGGTTGCCAGATGCAGGAAATGTTGAATTCCCAGCGGATGCAGAACCAACACGTGATGATGTTGTTGCTGTTATGAATGAAGAGCAGAAGCAACACGCGGGGCTAAAGATTTTGGCGGGCGGTTTGGTTGCGGCTGTTGCGGGTAATGCAATGGGCGATAGTGAGCCTGGCAAGGATGGGCTTTTTGGTACAGGTAAATCGAAATTAAAGTCAACAGCAGTTGGTGCATTGGGCGGTGCGGGTTTGATGGCGGCATCGACCTATGGCGGCAAGGTTGGCGGTGATATTATTATGTCGGCGGGTGTGAATGCGGCTGCGGGGGCATTGATTGGAAATATGTCGGCATCTGGGGATAGTGTTTTGCGTGTCGAAAAATGTGTTATTGATGGACGTGAAACAACCTGTATGTACGGTAATTTAGTACAGCAAGGAAGTGCGATTTCAAGTCCAAAAACACCATTTGTGAATAAAAATAATCCAAATCAATTTATGGTTTGTCAGAATGGTTTTGAAGACTGCGAGTATGCCAGATTGATGGGTGAAAAGATAAATCCAAGTGATATTACGGATTGTGGTGTTGTTGGCAGGAATGCTGCAGACTGTACATATCAGGATATTGTGAATGATTCTTTTAGTGGTGTTAAAGAAATGTATTGTTATAGGGAACCTGCTAATACCCCAAATGCAGAAAAGCAAATGTTCGTGGATAATGAAAATAATAATTGTGGTGGCGATACAGAGCAAGGGCCATGGATTAAATTATCGGGGGCAAGTGAACAAGGTGCCTCGGTTGCGGCGATGATGATTGATGTTGAAGATAAGCCATTTGGATGGAAAATGGCAGATTTTGAAAGGGCAATGAATGACCGGTACAAGGATAATGCGATTTATCAGCGTGATGCAAATGGTTTGGCGCGTGGTGATGCGATTGCCATAAATACTACAACTGATGTGACGTATGTTTTTAAACCAATTTCTGTAGATGCTGCGGATGGCGGTTTGATTGATATGGATAACAAGGCACGTATGAAGTCAACCCTTGTTGGTGCCGGCAGTGGTGCCGGTTTGGGGGCGTTTACAGCATATCAGGGTGCGCAGACTGAAATAGAAGAACGTTGGGTTTCAGCAATTCGTGAATACAAGGATTCTTTGAATAAGTTTTATTGTGTAACTGGAAAAAGACCTTTGGCGACATATAATGACCTTGTTCAGATACCCAGCTTGCCAGAATAGATATGATGGTGTTTTTGTAAATAAAAAATGCTTTGAGTATCAAGAAAAATTATGTTAAACTATGTCTTAAGAGAGAAAATGAAAGTGTTTAAGCCGTTTTTGTTATTAGTCTTGACCGCATTACCAAACATTGCGGTGGGGCAGGTTGCAACAACCGCTGGCAGTAATTTAACAGCATGGAATGGAAATTCTGGGGCGACAAATAATAATAATTGGAATCAGTTGACTAATGCGCGGGTTCAAAGTAATGCAGGTGCGCCTAAGGCTGATTTCGGAAATTGTAATTCACTGATTATGCGTTGCGCGCAACCAAAGTGTTCTGGTTGTACGACTATTGATATCGCGCGCCCAATTGTAATGGGGTGCGTGAATACAAATGCAACCTGCAAGCAATATGGGAATGATTTGGTTGAATACATCGCGGCGCAATTGGTTGCGACTGCTAATTCTAAGGCACAACAGGCGGAATTGGCTGCCCAGAATGCGGCTGCACAGGCTGCGGCAGCGCAGAATAATATGCAATTGCAACAAATGCAGGCGCAAATGGCCAATATGCAACAACAAATGCAGGCACAAAATGCCCAACAGATGCAACAAATGCAGGCTGCGTTGGAAGAACAACGTGCACTGGTTGCTGCCGCACAGGCAGAGGCAATTAGTGCAAAGCAGGATAATGTTGCGATGAACAGTGTTGAATTAACGCGTGCCGAAGAAGAACGTGCGGCGGCCGGAAATGATACCGCAGAGATGTTGGCGCGTGAACGTATCGAAGGACAAATTTTGTCAGAAATTGAGTCTGCAGAAGATGCATTGAAAAACTTAAAATCTACGATGCAAAGTATATTTTCTTATGCTGGATGTGATTCGCGTGGGGATAATTGTCGTGGCCCAAAACGTGTTAGTGTATTTAAGAAAAAAGCACAACAGTTCTTTGATCCATATGATGATGTTGCGGATGCAATGTATGATGCACTGGAAAAAGCAATGGCGGTCGGGGTTGATGTGGCTGATGTTGTTATGATGTTAAGTGGTGCATGCAACCAATGGGGTAAATATATTTGTCTTGGCACATATGATACAAAAACTGAAACTAATCTTCATAAACCGATTCCTTATGAAGAAGGGAAAAATTGTGTTGGTGGCCGTTCCAAGAAATCTGGTTATGTAAAGGGGGGGATGGAATGTGCTGATGGTATGGTTGTTCCACCACAAGACGATACGCGTTGCACATTGGTAGAATTGCTGGATGGTACAAATAATAATAATGAAGATGTTCAACGTGCCTGGGTGGCAGAATATGAAGAAGATGATAAATTGGTGCGCGTTGGTTGTGCAACATCGTCATTGGATACGTTGTCTGTATTTGGTCGTCGGCGCAGTAAAAAACAAAGTACACTTGATTTGGATACACTGGAAATGTTGATAAGTCAAGATGCACCACGATATGCAATGAATAATAAATATTCAAGAAATTCAAATTCTGATGCAAATGTATTAAAATATTGTGCCTTGTCACCAGAAGGATATGAAAAACTGATGTCTGCAATACAACGTAAAAGATTGCCAGATGAAGTATGTATTGAATCAGATGACTTGGAAACCAGATTTTACAATCATGGTGTAATCAGGGTAATGGCGGGTATGGAACGCGATTGGCAACTGATTCCTGCGTATGATAAAGATGCTTGTGAATATTTTAGTAATTTGTTAAAAAAAGAATTAAGTTCAGTGAAAAATGCGCCAACTTGTGAAGTAAAATGGCAGAATATCGATGGTTCAAACTCAGAATGCAATTGTGAAAATGATAATTGTTCAAAATTGTGTGAATGCAGAATAACGGGTGATTGTGTATTTGATGATCGTTTTTATCCAAGCGAGAAGGTTCTTTATGAATATAGAGGATGGAATGATGCATCTGGGGGGGGAAATGAAATTAAAACTTGTGCAGATTATACAACAGGGGTTACTTGTAATAATGCGCCAGGCATCAGTTGTAAGTGGGATGGTAGTAATTGTATTTTGGATATAGGTGCTATACAGGTTGAATCGAATACGTCTTTGATAAAATTTCAGGGCTTTGATCAGAATAAGTCTGGTTTAACTGGTTTGGGTCAAACGATATTAAATAATTTTAATAAAAGTAAATGATGAAACAGAAAAATGTGTCTTTTATGAAAAAAATATCTATTTTGCCATTGGTACTGGGTGCTGTATGGTCAGGGACTGTATTGGCGTCTTATGGTTGTGATGAGGATAATAATGATGCAGTGGTTGCAGAATTAGCACTGTGTTCAACGCATGCATATAATATCGGTGAAATACAAAATCCAAAAGACCCATCAGGCAAGCAATTGATGGATGATGTTGTCGCAATGAAAACAACAGTTATAACACAACAATTGTACAGACAGTATGAACAGTTGGAATCAATGATGGCGCGCTTTAAAACACAATTGGAAAAGGCTGTTTTGGAAAATAAACTTGGGGCCGCCGGTGCAAAATCAGATGATGATGATTCTGATTCGTATCGTTCAAATGATGGCTATACTATTTTGTCGGGTACAATGAATTGCAGACAACAGGTGGCAAATGGTCAGGCAAATGCAATAAATTGTTTAAAAAATAATTTGAATTATGTTATAAATGCTGCAAATTCTGGAAATACATCTGATGCGCGAAAGCAATTAACACTGGATTTGTCCGCAGCAAAAACTATTTTGGGTAATAAAATAAATGTTTCTGATGGCAGTTATGATACATCATATTATTTAGATTGTACTATTACAGAAAAAAAAGTTTCTGGTGGTTCTTGTGACGATGTATGCAAGAAAGTTTTAAATGGAGAAACGAAGAAATCTGCAGATGTGGCAAATTGTGCATATACTGTTCTGGGAATAATAAATACAGCAGAAAATGATATAAGACGTGCTGAAATGCGTTTGTCACAACCATCATATAGATATTAGTATCTAGGCGTTGTGTTTGTATT
Organism: Alphaproteobacteria bacterium; assembly: GCA_017436325.1. Classification (GTDB taxonomy): domain Bacteria; phylum Pseudomonadota; class Alphaproteobacteria; order Rs-D84; family Rs-D84; genus Enterousia. The sequence continues at coordinate 19,213 of JAFSDI010000019.1, forward strand.
GCTTTGAAATTAAATTCTTTTTTATAATTAAATTTTGTGGATGAATGCCCCCCCGCAGGATGACAAGAACTAAAAATTCGGGGTGTGGATGATGGGTGTGGTTGGTTTTGTTTTCTTTGTTAATAAAAAAAACACCGGCGGGGGAGGAGGCAAAACCGCCGGTGTTTCTTCTGTGCCGTGACACAGAAACTGGTGTTGTGGTCGGGATTATTTCCAATTACTTGGGATGTTGGAATAATCAGATAATCCGGTTGCGCCGCTGTACATACTACCAACCTGAGATGATGTGGCATCTGGCCAGATTTCATACAGGTATTGCCCATTTATACGCGCAGATGGACCGGTTAATGATGTGCAGTTATAGAATGTTCGGTAGAACATCACACCCTTTGCCGTACCAGAAATATTACCAAACAGGTTTTCGGGGATTGATGTCAATTTACTGCAACCAGAAAAGGTGCTGTAGAACATAGAACTTGCAGGTGCGCCAGATAGATTACCAAATAATCCATCAGGGATTGCACCTGTCAAACCACTGCAATCATAAAAGGTGCCGTAGAACATATTACTTGCTGGTGCGCCAGATATACCCGCAAATAAGTCAGATGGGATTGATGTCAAACCACTGCAACCATAAAAGGTGCTGTGGAACATATAATCTGCTGGGTTGCCAGAAATACCCGCGAATAAGTCAGATGGGATTGATGTCAAACCACTGCAACCATAAAAGGTGCTGTCGAACATATAACTTGCTGGGTTGCCAGATATACCCGCAAATAAGTCAGATGGGATTGATGTCAAACCATTGCAATCATAAAAGGTGCTGTAGAACATATAACTTGCAGGTGCGCCAGATATACCCGAGAATAGGTTTTCTGGGATTGCGCCTGTCATATTATGTGCACCATAAAATGTTTCATAAAATCTTGGTTGTGTCTCATCAGCCAATGTTCCAAATATTGCCCCCAGCGAGCCATCAATTGATGCAATTTTTGTTTGTATTAGCTTCCAAGGCACCCCTGAGGATGGACCAATATAAAAACTTATCGCAGCCGTATTTGTACTGGTATTATATGCCGTTGCCTGACCGCCAAGTCTGATGTTATAAACACCTTTTGATGCATATTTATGCCCAAATGTCATATTGGTGGTATCTGATTTTGTAACCCATTCGCTTTTACCATCACCCCAATCAATATAGAATTCACCAGCAGCACTGATTTGCATAGCGAACATATCGGTATTAGATGTGGTGGTCAGGTAAAAATCATATACTGCGTCACTTGGTGCCGATGGATATTCGTTTGTTGTTGCACCCAATCCACCCCATGCGACTGGAATATATAGATAATCAGATAATCCGGTTGCGTTAAAGTACATATCACTAGCCCCATTTGTATCTGGCCAGATTTCATACAGATATTGCCCATTAATCCGCGCAGATGGACCGGTTAAGGATGTACAGTTATAGAATGTTTGGTAGAACATATAATACTTTGCCGTACCAGAAATATTACCAAACAGGTTTTCTGGGATTGAACCTTTCATATTAGTTGCATTATAAAATGTCTGATAAAATCGTGGTTGGTTATTTGTATCACTGCTGAGTGTCCCAAATATTGCACCCAAAGAACCATCAATAGATGCGATTTTTTTTGACTGTGTATCGCTATAATTTACATAAAAACTTATCGTGGCGGTGGATGATCTGGTATTATATGCCGTTGCCTGACCGCTGAGCCCGATTGTGTATGTATTGACAGTGTCGTAATTATGCGTATATGTTGTGTTTGTTGTATCTGGTTTTGTTATGGTTTGTCTTTTTCCATCGCCCCAGTCAATATAGAATTTACCGGCCGCACTGATTGAAAAACTAAAACTGTTGGTTCGGGTGGTTGTCAAGAAAAACTTATATTCGATTGGTTTTTGAATCAATGTATCAACAGCCTGAATTGTGGCGACTGTGTCGGCGACCTGGGTCGTCGCAAATTCGGTGTTGCCATAGTCGGTGGTTGGTTCGCCGTTTAAAATTTCATTTGCAACATCAATCGCCGTCAGCAAGTATTTCATATTGGCGACTGCCATTATATTATTTGTCTTAATCGGTACGCTGATATCCCATTTCTGCGCAATTAATTTATGTACATAGTCCACATTTACAACCTGCGCCGCGTGTGCACAGAAAACTGCAAAACATCCAATCAAAGCAAATATTATTTTTCGCATACCTGTCCCCCTATTAATTATTCTGCCGTTGGCAGGGTTGGTGTTGGCGCGTTAAGTGTACCAGTTACAGTATATGTTCCCGCCATTGTCTGATTCGCGGATGCCGATGTGTCGACCTTAGACGATATTGCGGATGTAATTTGTGCGGTAATCTGTTCCCGCATAAATGCACTGGATGGAATACTGGCAATTGCCGGCACCGCAGTTAAAATTGTAATTGCAGATGTTAATAAAAGTGTTTTTTTCATTTTACCTCCCTCCGTGTGTTTGGGGTTTTATTGTTAATTTTCTTGTAAAAAGAAACCGCAACGGAAATCCAATGCGGTCGGGGAGTTAGCAAATCAGTATCTTAATGATTCTGTGGCTTTTGGGAATAATCCCTGTTGTATAACCATCAGCCCCCCGACTAAAACACAGTCAGGGTATATTAAAATACAGTGCAAATATGAGGAAATTTATGTCGAAACTTTGGAATTACGACACATTTAATATATGTTCACATATATTTGCACCGAA
>JAFSDI010000020.1 GCA_017436325.1 Alphaproteobacteria bacterium
CAGGACCCAGGTTTTGCAAATAAAAAATGATTCTATAACCTAGGTTCCATGGTCAAGCCATGGAATGACAATTTTTTTGCAAAAAAAATTGTTGTACTTTCAACACAATTTCTCAGTAAAAACTTTAGAATTTAATCTTTTGTCATCCTGTGGCTTTTTCGGACCCCACAAAATTTTATAATAAATTTTTAACCTTTGTCATCCTGTGGCTTGACCACAGGACCCAGGTGTTATCCTTTTTCCTACCTCAATTCAAACCCCACAAAATCACAAATTTTAATCTTTTGTCATCCTGTGGCTTTTTCGGGCCCCGCAAAATTTTTGGAAAAAATTTTGTGGGTGAATGCCCCACAGGACCCAGGTTTTGCAAATAAAAAATGATTCTATGACCTAGGTTCCATGGTCAAGCCATGGAATGACAAATTTTTTTGCAAAAAAATTATAACGATATTTTTATACCAAATAAGCGCATAAAAAACACCCCTTTACGGGGCGGTATGGGTTTTAATGAGAAAAAACTTTTCTATTGAATTCGTTCTTCTGTGGTCAGGTCCATCTTAACCCAAACATAACTGACATTACCATTATCCTTAACCGCTGTCAAGACATATTGTCCATCATCTGTATTATCTGGCAAATTCTTAGCATCAATTTGTACATCAATGGCACTTAACGCCGCACCTACATTAGAATATTTCGCCGGAATTATACCAAGTTTACCACTAAGTTCACTAACCCTACGCGTCAAAACCGGCATTCCATCTACAATCTGACCGGAATTATCCATATACTCACCATAAACAATCATTTTAAAAAGTCGATAAATTAAAGAATCACTTCCACTGGTTAAAATTGCATCAAACAAACTGGCAATTGATGGGTTATTTACATATTCAGATACAGGTGAATACAGAGCAAAATTTTGAAAATCATTGACCAATTCATCATCTAGCCAACTTATATCGATAATTTTACTCTGTAAATCTGATATATCCCCAACATCTGTCTTTAAGGCATAATTTGCCATCGCTTCATCAAAAAAACCGCGAGATATAATCGATGCATTTGCATCACTTGTACAAATTAATGTTAATATTGTGCTAAACATTCCAGCAGTTAATAATCTTCTCATGCTATTCCTTCCTTTGGTTTAATAACAAAAAACCGCAATGAGAATTCATGCGGTCGGGGAGTTGGTAAATCATTCCATTAGTGATTCTGTTCGTTTTTAGTAGTACGCCACCTGTTATATCACGAACAGCCCCCCGACAAAAAAAGCCAGGGCATATTAAAATACAGTGCAAATACAGAGGACTTCTTGCCGAAAATATAGATTCACGACACCTAATATATGTTCACATATATTTGCACCGAATGGAATGGGCCTACCACAGCCCCGAACCGGATTCCCATCCAGTTCGCAATCAACTATACTAATTTTATAGCGTTATTTCAATCAAAAAAATTATACTGCACGACCAACAAAACCCATTGCGACAATAAACATCTCTACACTATCTTTTCGTGATGATGGCGGTTTTATATGATGAACCGTTTTAAAATTCTGCTTAATTTGCTTTAACAAATCATTTGTTGTGCCACCTGTAAAAGATTTACATACAAACGTTCCACCAACCTTTAATGCACGCAAAGCAAAATCTAATGCATACTCTAACAAGACCATTTGACGAATATGATCTGTTTTCTTATGCCCAACTGTATTTGGTGCCATATCAGACACAACAACATCTGCTGTTCCTGCCCCAGTATCAGATAAATGTAATTTTTCAATCAACCAATCTAATGCATTATCCGATGTAAAATCGCCTTGATATGTTTCCACACCAACGATTGGTGAAATTTCCAACAAATCCATTGCGAAAATCTTTGTTTTTGGAAACGTACGCGCAATATACTGTGACCAAGACCCAGGCGCAGCCCCCAAATCTACCACCACCTGACCATCGCGCAGGAAATTAAACCGTTCATTCATTTCAATCAGTTTATATGCTGCACGCGCACGATATCCGTCTTTCTGCGCACGTGCAACATACGGATCTGCCGCCTGACGTTGCAACCAAGCAACCGAAGATTTTTTACTTGCGATTTTTTTATTTGTTATTTTCATTTTATCTTATCTTTCGGGGCTTAAACAAACGCATTGCAGAACGTTGCCACTTTAGTGCGCGTGCCTGATAACGACGATACACTGCATTTGCCGCATTCTGTGGCGAACCATACAAGTGATACCATGCCTGACAATCGTTTCCAAAGAACTTGCTACGTTTTCCCTGATAGACATAAGTAATTACAACCTGATACCCTTTGACCATACCATTCTTATCTTTTACTTCAACAGGTTTTTCAACCGCTATTGGTGTCCAAACAAATAACTTATCAAATAATTTTCCCATTTTTATCCCCATATTTTTAACCAACCTGTGGTTTTGGTGTTTGTTGCATTCTGGCCATAACCGCCTCCATACCCCCCATACGCTGAATCATCGCCATTTGCTGTTTCATTTTTGTATATTGTTTAATAATATGTTCAACATCACGCACTGTACAACCTGCTGTTTCTGCAATTCGCGACTTGGCATTTGCAAAGACCTTTTCTGGTTCTGCCCGTTCTGCAGGTGTCATTGCTTCTAAGATTTTTATTTGGGCATCAACACTGCCATCTTTGATTTTTTCTTTCATTGCATTAACAGCGCTGGTCATACCAGGAACCATTTTAAGCAACCCACTAAAATTACTCATTTTTTTTATTTGTTTTAATTGCGCCAACATATCATTCATATTAAATTCACCAGACATCATACGTTGCGCAGTTTCTTTCATACCTGCCGGCATTTTTGCATCTAAATCTTTTTCATTTTCAATATTTTTTACATCTACAGCTTCTTGTTTTTTCTTTTTACCAAATCCGAACATATTTTACTCCTTTTGTGTTTTTATTTTATTATTTTTTATCGAATTGTCCAGATACTTATGCAAATATTTTCCAGTTAACGATTCTGGCACTTGTACAATCTGCTCTGGTGTACCGGTTGCAATAATTTGACCACCACCTGCCCCACCAGTTGGCCCTAAATCAATAATCCAATCAGCTGTTTTAATAACTTCTAAATTATGTTCAATAACAATAACCGTATTTCCCTGCTCTACCAATTCATGCAACACAGACAACAGCATTTTTATATCCTCAAAATGCAATCCTGTTGTTGGTTCATCCAATATATAAATTGTTTCACCTGTACTACGTGCTGCCAACTCCTTGGACAATTTAATACGTTGCGCCTCGCCCCCAGACAAATCAAGCGAACTTTGCCCCAGTTTGATATAATCCAGTCCAACACGTTTTAACAATTCCAATTTTCGTGAAATTTTTGGCACATTTATAAAGAAACGATATGCCTCTTCAACTGTCATATTTAAAACATCTGCAATAGATTTACCCTTATATTTAACTGCCAAAGTTTCTTCATTATATCGCGACCCACGACAACAATCACATTCAACATAAACGTCCGCCAAGAAATTCATTTCTATTTTTATTTGTCCATCACCCTGACAGGCCTCGCACCGTCCACCCTTAACATTAAAAGAAAAACGTCCTGCTGAATATCCACGCGCTTTTGCTTCTGGTAATGCTGCAAAGAAATCACGAATATCGCTAAACACACCTGTATAAGTTGCCGGATTACTACGCGGGCTACGTCCAATTGGCGACTGATCAATATCAACAACCTTATCGATATTTTCCATACCGACAATAATATCATGTGCACCTGTTTCCATTTTTGAATTATATAACGCACGCATCAGCGCCGGATACAAAGTATTCAATAATAATGTAGACTTGCCAGACCCCGACACACCGGTCAACGCAATAAACTTACCCAATGGAAATTCGGCATCTATATTTTTTAAATTATTTTCACGCGCACCTGTTATTTTTATCGTTTTCCCATTCCCAGCACGTCTTTTCTTTGGAACATCTATTTTCCGCACACCGGATAAATACTGTCCTGTGATAGACTCCTTGTTTTTAATAACCTGCGCTGGTGTTCCATGTGCAATGACATTTCCACCATTAATACCGGCACCACGACCAATATCAACCAAATAATCAGCCATACGCATTGCATCTTCATCGTGTTCTACAACAATAACTGTATTATCCTTATCACGCAACGTCTTTAAAGTATCCAGTAATTTATCATTATCACTTTGGTGCAAACCGATTGACGGTTCATCCAAGACATATAAAACACCAGATAAACCACTGCCAATCTGTGAAGCCAAACGTATACGCTGCGCTTCGCCCCCTGAAAGAGTCCCTGCCATACGCGACATAGTCAAATATCCCAAGCCAACATTTTTCAAGAAATATAATCTTTCAGTGATTTCACGTAAAACAATACGCGCGATATCATTTTCTTTTTGCGACAAATGATTTGGCAAATCCTGAAACCATACCAAGGCATCATCAATTGCCATATCACAAACATCCATAATATCCGCGCCATTAATCTTTACACACAACGCATGAATATTCAGACGCTTTCCATGACAAACAGGGCACGGTTTTTCCGATTGATATTTTGCCAATTCCGTACGCATAGCCTCTGATTCTGATTCACGCCAACGACGTTCAATATTTGGAATAACGCCCTCATAAGGCTTTTCATAAACAAAACCATTCCAATTAATTTTTATTGTTTCATCACCGCTGCCATACAAAATCAAATCTTTTTGTTCTTGGGTCAAAGTATGCCATGGTTTTGACAACGGAATTTTAAATTTCTTGTGTAAAGCATCCAACAAATGCTCAAATTGACTAAGCATACCTGAACGCGACCATGGCGCAATTGCACCACCCAAAATGGTCTTAGATGGATCTGGCACAACTAAATCAGGCGACATATTCAACTGTACCCCCAAACCATCACAATTCTGACATGCACCCATTGGCGCATTAAAAGAAAACAATCTTGGCTCAATTTTAGGAACTGTAAAACCACTAACCGGACAAGCATAACTTTGCGAATATAAAATATCCTCGTTATTATCCAGTCTGCGCACCAACACAGCCCCTGGAACCAAACGCAATGAACCTTCGAACGAAGAATATAAACGCGAACGAAACTCTTCTACATCTGTATTTGCATCAGGCATCTGCAATCTATCAACCACGACAAAAATAGAATGTTTTTTATTTTTATCTAATGGTGGCACAGCAGACAAATCGACAATCTCGCCATCAATTATCGCACGTGAATAGCCTTGCTTTACCAGAAAAGCCAATTCTTTTTTATATTCACCCTTACGTTCACGAACCAATGGTGCCAAGACAAATATTTTCACCCCTGCTGGTATTTTCATTGTCCAATCGACCATTTCTGCCACTGTCTGAGATTTTATAGGCTTTCCCGTCACAGGCGAATGAGGCACACCAATTCGCGCCCACAACAATCGCAGATAATCATAAACCTCTGTCACTGTTCCAACAGTAGAACGCGGATTTTTAGATGTTGTTTTTTGTTCTATTGAAATTGCGGGTGCCAAACCTTCAATTAAATCAACATCTGGTTTTTTTTGCATATCCAGAAACTGACGCGCATAACTAGACAACGATTCAACATATCTGCGTTGTCCTTCGGCATATATAGTATTAAATGCCAACGATGATTTCCCAGAACCAGACACACCAGTAAAAACCACCAATTTATTTTTTGGTATATCTAAATCAATATTTTTAAGATTATTTTCGCGTGCGCCGCGAATTTTTATCATATTTGCCATAGTATATATCTATATAGTTTTATTCCAAGAAAATTCAATACAAAGGGCGAAAAACCTTTTCGCCCTGATATTTTTATTTTTTATCTAGCTTTAACAAATTATCAGGCGACAAAGATATTCCTGCGACACGCGTATGATTTGCACCAACATCAGGAATCAGCGTACCATCAACCCAAACATCAACACCACCTGCGTTTCCAAAAGTCGCCTTGTATTTTGTTCCCAACGGCACATAATAAACATCACCAGGAACTAAAACCCTGCTAAACACTGTTTTACCACGTCCATCTTCCACTTTTACCCAAGATTCCTGTGTTGCCTGCAAAATAACCCTTGCTTTTTCACGATTATCTGTTCCGAAACGTTCACGCACAGTTTGCTTATATGCCGGTTCACCATCATATACATCAGAATTTTCTGCAACCTGAATAACTTCTGCAACAGGCACATCAGAACTTTCCGTAACATCTTCTGCCGCAAAGAAAACAAAGCCCAAGATAATCAATATAATGGCAACCACTGCACCGACAAACCAAATCCAATTTTGATATAAGAATTGATAAGACTTAACAAACATCAATTTATACCAACTTTCTTCTTTTATACTTGGCATTGCACATGCACTGGTATCAGATGCATCATTTGCAGTCGCACAATCTGCACCTGTGGCCATTTCCTTTTTTATTTTTGCAATAATTTCATCTGGGTCTAGCCCCAGTTCAATCGCATAGTTACGCGCGAATCCTAAAATATATACAGGTTCTGGAATTAACTTATAATCACCATTTTCCAGTGCTTCTAAAAACTCTTCGCGGATACACAGTTGCTTTGATATCGTCTGAATTTCACGTTTACGCCGTCCGGTTGTACGCGCATTACGCAACATTTCACCCGCGGTCATATCCGACACAACAGGTGTTTCCACAACATCTTTATTTTCAATATTATCCGTCATATTATTTGCCTTTTAATTATTTCGCACCCATAATACCCCAAAAATCACGAATTGCAACAATTAAGGCATCCGCATTATCTATTCTATTTACCCTTATACGAAAATCCGCAGAATTTGGCATCCCTGCGCTGTACCACGCAGCATGTTTTCTAAACATTGGTATTGCAGTTCTTTCGCCATAGTATTCAATTGCATAATGCAAATGTTGCAACACAACGTCTGTGACATTTAGATCTAATTTTTCACCCAGAATTTCTGCCAGCAACCACGGCCGTCCCAACAAACCACGTCCGATCATCGCCCCCCAGTATCCTAAACCTTGAATTTGTTCCAATACATCAGATGATTTTATATCACCATTTGCAATAATTGGTATTGCAATATTATGAACATCTGGCCAGACAGCATTTCCCAGATATAATTGTGCACGCGTTCTGCCATGCAAAGTCGCAAATTTAATTCCACAATCTGCGGCAATATTTACCAAATCTTTCCAATCTTTGTGTTCATCATCCCAACCTAACCGAGTTTTTATAGACACAGGTATTTTAACAGCCCGCACAACAGCATACATAATTTTTTCAGCCAATTTATGGTCACGCATCAAATGTGCCCCTGCCCCAGCACGTGTTGCAACCTTTGGCACTGGGCAACCCATATTAATATCAATCCATTTTGCCCCTTGGTTTTCCAGAATTCTTGCAGCATCTGCCATCAGTTCAACATCTGCACCAAAGATTTGTGCACCAACATTACCTTCGGATGAATAATCATCAAAATTACGCAAACAGTTTTTATGCGCCCCGACCAAGGAATGGCACGATATCATTTCTGTCACCAGCGGTGCATTTGGTGAAAATTGACGTATCACACGCCGGAATGGCTTATCTGAAATTCCGGCCAATGGTGCAGCAAAAATTTGATTATCACTAAACATTTATGATATAATGCCACCGATGAAAGGAAAAATCAAAAAATTATTTAAATTTCTAGGTCGCGCCTGGTCAGGTGGCCCACTTGGCAAACTGGGTATTTTTCTAAGTATTTTCGGCTGTTTTATGTTTATTGGCTTATTCCAAGGCGATGCCAGTGTACAACGATTTATTGTAAACAATTGGAAATTACAAACCGCATATGAACAACGCGATTCGGAAAAAGCAACACTGACAAAAATAGAAACACACCTTGATTTATTAAAAAAGAACAGCCCCGATTACATCGAAGAACTGGGGCTGCGCTATTTAAACGTTGGTGATCCAGAAATCAAAATTCTAAAATTTTAATTCAGAAACAAAACTGTTCCATTCAAATACAGTGCAAAACACAACCATACTAAATATGGCCACGACAGATAATATGCACCTTTGCTAATTGGCTTAAACACAGCCATCATCCATATTGTTACCGCAATCAGCGCAATCAAACACAACAATGCAGCACCAACAAAATGCAAACCAAAGAACAAATAAGACCACAATGCATTCAGTGCCATTTGTACAACAAAGGCCCAATATGCGATTGCTTTTGATTTACGTGTTTTATTTTTAATTATCAAGAATAAAGCGATACCCAATAACAGGTATAAGATACTCCACGCAACACTAAACACCCAACCATCTGGGGTAAGCACAGATTTATTCAACGCATTAAACCAAACATCGTTTGCACCATGCGGTGTAAAGAATACACCAAAAATACCAGGCAAGAAAGATATTACCAACGCCAAAACAAAGATAAAAAAGTTTTTCATATTTTTACTCCTTTGACATCAGTATACCATACACTGCACAACATTAGCACAGGAACGAATTACTATTAAATTTAATCAAAAACATCCAAACAAAGATTATTTTCCGCGCAAATTTCATAAAATAATTTCAAAAAAGCCTGAACTTTTGGGGTTTTAAGTGTTAACGGATTTCCAAGGCCTGTCAGATAATATTCATAATGAAAATCTATATTTGGAACTTCTATCAATCTTTTATTTTTATTAGTACACCATTCTGGCATCAATGCAATTCCTGCGTCATCACACACCAACTGATAAATAATTGACGGCGAATCGGATACCGTATCCAATTTCTTAGCGCGCTTTGACACAAATTGAAATTCTGGTCTTTTCAAGAACTTATGTCGCATAAACAAATTATGATTTTCCAACATATCATCCATATCTTTTGGCACACCATTCTTTTTCAAATATTCTGGGGTCACATAGAATCTTGCATTTGTTTTAAATTTGAACAAAATTTTTCCTGGTATTTTTTGATATAAACTATCGTCAACAATTGAAATATCAGGATTCACTTTACTAACAGTCCGATTCGTCATAACATCCAAACGAATTTTACGATGTCGCGCATATAATTTTGAAACCTCTAACAAAACACTACTGCCAAAGAATCCTTCTTCGGTCCACAACAGAATATTACCAACCAACTCATCTGCTTCTGTTAATTCCTTGTTAATTTCATCCAAAGTATTTGTAATTATCTCTATCTGATTATACAACTGTCGACTTGCATTTGTTGGCAAACACCCCAGCGGACTACGAATCAACAGAATCGTTTTAAAGCGCTCTTCCAGTCCTGTAATTAATTTGGACATATTAGTATGCTTTATACCATTTTTATCTGCTGCGGCCTGAATTTGCCCTAAATCTATCACCTCTTTCAAGGCCAACAATTCACGCAGCAACGAAACTTTTGTTTTTATCGTAGGCATCAAAACTCCTTTTATAGGCATATTTTCTTCTATATTTTCCCTGATTTCATTAAGAATAATTACTTAATTTCAGACCATACTGGGACAAAAAACCTGAAATTCTGGGATTTTTTATACCTATCCCCTTTTTATACACTATTTGCGATAAAAAGAGTATAAAAAAATACATAAAAACCTATTTTATAATGGCAACGTGTTAACAAAAACAATAGGAGATAAAAAAATGACTCATAATGATATATGGAATGCAATCGATTGCTTTGCAGCGGCCCACAAAGTTTCCTGCTCTGGGCTGGCGAAACTTAGTGGGCTGGATCCAACGATATTTAACAAAAGTAAACGTTGGTCAAAATATGGACAGCCCCGCTGGCCATCAACCAGCAGCATCGCAAAAATTCTTGATGCCACAGGGACAGAAATGAAAGAATTTATCAAATACTTTGCACCAATAGAAAACAAACAATAAAAAAATTTAATTTAACACATTACCGACAATAACTGTCGGTTTTTTTATAAAAACCGTCAATAAAAACACCGGCGGGGGGAGGAGGCAAAACCGCCGGTGTTCTTTCTGTGTTTTGACACAGAAACTGGTGTTGTGGTCGGGATTATTTCCAATAAGTTGGGATACTGGAATAATCAGATAATCCGGTTGCGCCGCTGTACATACCACCAACCTGA
>JAFSDI010000021.1 GCA_017436325.1 Alphaproteobacteria bacterium
ATATAGATGTGCACAGTGCCGGCAATGTAGTGTACATAACGCTACATAAGTTCCCCCCCCTTGCACTGGGGATAAAATTAAATAGAATGATATAGATAAACGGATTGGGGTTGGCGCAGTGTACAAATGCTACATAAGCCATTCCCCTTGCACTGGGAATAAATTAAATAGAATGATATAGATGTGCACAGTGCCGGCAATGTAGTGTACATAACGCTACATGAATTGCCGGCACCGCGCACAGATATATTATTATATTTAATTTAAATTACATACGCATTGGCATCAGGACATAAATCGCATCCGTATCCTTGTCGATAGAATTGATTTTTGTAGGCGCCAAAGGATCTTGCATTTCCATCTGGAACTTTTCACCTTCAACTTGACCTGCAACATCTAATAAAAACTTTACGTTAAAGACAACAGTAAAAGATGCGTCTGCATTATATTCGATGTCTAATTCTTGTGTTGCGGTACCGGCATCTGGACTTGATGCGTTAATAACCAATTTGTTCATACTGAATGTCAGCTGAACAGATTTGGTTTTATCAACACTGGCAACAGAAACCAAATCAACCGCATTGATAAACTGCTTTCTGTCAAGGATTGCGATTTTATCATTACCTTTTGGAATAACTACACGATAATTTGGATACTGGGCATCAACCAATTTACTAGTCAAAATAGCAGACCCCACTGTAAAACGTGCCTTAGTATCAGACAATTCAACCAAAACATCATCAACGTTGGCATCTTCTAATAATTTTGACAATTCGCCAATAACACGACGTGGCAAAATCACCGCAGGCATTTCCAAGCTGCCCGCTGGGGCCGGCATAGCACACAATGCCATACGTTGCGCATCTGTTGCAACCGCAGTTAATTTCTTTACATCGCCATCATCAGCAATATGAAAATAAATACCACCTAAATGATAGCGCACATCATCTGTTGGGATTGCAAACTTCGTCTGATTAATCAAGTGCGCCAAATCACCAGTTGTCATCTGAAATTTAGTAGTCAAATTACTACCCGCCATTGCTGGGAAATTTTCTGCAGGCAATGTTGGCAAACGAAACACTGCACGACCACTGGACACAACCAATTGGTCACCAGACTGCTTAAAATTAATTTCTGCATCATCCGGCAATTTTCTAACAATATCATACAACATTTGAACTGGCACAGTCGTCTTGCCCGCCAAAGTAATATCAGCCGCAACGTGTTCAACCAATTCTAAATCCACATTAGTTGCAGACAAAACCAAATCGTCCGCCACTTCTAGTTTTACATTCATCAATATTGGCAATGTCGCACGCTTTTCAACAATCGACTGCATATGCCCCAGCGCACGAATCAAGACCTGACGAAACACTGAAAATTCCATTATAAAACTCCTGTTTCCTTATACTATTTGTGTTTCCTACACTCTTTTGCAATCAGTTTAGCAAAAAACACCGATTCGGTGCAAGACCAAAAGCGACAGTACACAAAATTCCCTATTGCAAAGTATTATTTAGAATCGAATCCGCCAATTCCAATACAGGAATCTGCATCCAAACAGGATCGTCTTCATACAGTATCGCCCCACGTTTCATCGCAGTTTGACACGGTTTATCATCCGCAAACCAGTTTTCCAACAAGTCCCCTGCCAACAATCCAACCCCAGCACCCGCAACCAAACCAATTCCCCCTGTAAACGGTGCCAACAGCAAACCTAAACCTGTTGCAGACGCAACCTTACCCGCCATTGCTGCACCACTGATTTTTATATCTGGTTCAGCCAAATTACCCGTCAACTGAATTGAATTTACTATATTCCCAGTCAACGACAACTTTAATCCACGCACAGGCACAGTCGTCAATGACAACTGCATATCCTCTTGACCTAAATCCAGACCACCCAACAGCATAATATTAATCGCATTTGTTTCAATCGCTACCCCATTTTGTGTTTCTGCCATTCCATTACGCAATACCGTATTTACGGCGAAACAAGAAACCTCTATCTGATTATATTTTTTTTCACTGCTAAACAAGTCTTGAATATTATGTCGCAAACTTGTTAAAAAATCCGTTCCATACATATATGCAACTATATCCGAATACGCATACCCAGGGCCAACAGAATACACCTTAACCGGCCCTGTTACAGTCTGCATCAATTCAGACAAATCACGACCATTTGCCTGTACATATAATTCAACATCCGTTGGCAAATCAGACAGCAAATTTTCCAAATGAATTTGATTTAAAATATCACCAATAACGACACCACGCGCAACCATCCCCGTTTTTGTCCAAAATCTTCCATCTGCATCTAAATCAGCATCCAGGCCTAAATTGACACGACCATTTGCGATATAAGTATCAATATCCAAACGCAACTTATTATTCTTCAATTTTGCAGACAAATCTAGGTTTTTAAGATTCAAATCCTTGAACATAACAAATCTATCTAAATCAAAATGAAGCTCTATATTTTTATCATAAAACCAGCTTCCAAACAGCGGAACACCATCAAACACATTTATATTTTGCTTTTCCTGCTTATACTTTTTCAAATATATCTCAGGGAACAAATTCATCAAATTTACATCCAGCGACCTAATATCTAAATAAATATTTGGAATTTTTTTACTCCAATCATAATTAGCAACGATTTCAAATCGCGTATCATTTACAACAAGACTAGATTTTCGAATTGAAATTTTTTTTCTATCCACCCCCCCTGCAATATTTAATTGCACCGATGGCACATCAGACAAATCCAGACCAAATATTTTTCCAATTATATTTGGGTTTGGCACATCACCCTTTATAATAAAATCAATAGGTAATTTACTTGTTCCTTCTAATGCAATATTTGCAATTAACGCATCACCACCTGTTGCCAACGCGATTTGGACTGGATAAATTTTACGTTCTGCATTATATTCCGCAAAAACCAACACAAAAGGCAAAACATCTACATCTGCTTTTATCCAACCAGAATATTCCTGAACATTTTCTCGGTGCATTTTTCTAATATTAAACCCAGCCAAAGAATAAACATCCCCCAAAATATTTGCAGTTAAATTTTTTATTTGTATTCCACCCAATCCTGCATCTTTAAATGGAAAAACTCTTTGTTCTTCGGGCTTATTTTTTTCCACACCATCGACTTTGGATAATAAACCTGGCAATGAATAAGTTCCATCTGCCTTTTGTTCTATATTAATTTTAGCATCATAAACCTTAACATTTTGAATTGTTGGTCTATCCCTGAACAACGATATTAAATTCAAACTAACATCGATTTTTTCTGCTGTAAAGGCATATTTTGCCTTGGCCCATTCTGGATTTGCAATTCTAACTTCATTTAATTCGATATGTGGCCGCAAAGAAAAACGCCACGACACAGCGCCATCAATTTCCACCGGCACACCAACAGCCTCTGTCAGAACAGTCAAAACACTTTTTCGTATACTTTCTAAATTAATTTGACTTAAAGTAACGGCAACCGCAACCCCTAATCCCACAATAAACAGCCCCAGAATTCTAAAGGTTGCTAACACTTTACTTTTTCTTTTTTTCATTATTTTCATGGCACTTTCAATTCCAAGAATTTTATCACAGGTGCCATAAAATCAGGCACACTTGCACGCAATGTAATCATACGACCCGATGATGGATGTTGAAAAGTTAACTTATGCGCAAACAAAAACAAATTATTTGTTTCCAGCAAAGCGCCCAACGAATCATTCAGTTTTTGATGTTTCCCATACAATGTATCCCCAACAATCGGTGCATTTAAAGTAATTGCGCTATGCAATCTTAATTGATGTGTACGACCTGTTTTTGGATTAAACTTTACCCATGTCACACAGCCTGCTGCATTTGACAACACGTTATATTCAGTAATTGCCCGTTGTGGACGTGGCCCTGTCCCATCGTTCAATCTGGCAGAAGTATCAAAAATCTGGCCTTTTAGCATATAATTATCAATTATACCATACTTTGGATTTACATCGCCATACAACAACGCCAAATATTCTTTATGCGCATTTTTTGTCTGAAATTGCTCTGACAACAATTGTGCTGCACGATGGTTTTTAGCAACAACCAACAAACCACTGGTTTCTTTATCCAACCTGTGAACAAGCGATATTTTATCATACGGAAACAATGCCACTGCCATCTTATCAACAGATTTTCTTATACCTGTTCCACCCTGCACAGCAAGGCCCGCAGGCTTATTAAAGACAACCAAATCATCATCATTATGAACAATGCACTTACGCAGCATCTCTAAATCCGCCAAAGTAAAAGCATCGCCACCTTCTGTTCTTTTTGGTTTTTGTCCCGCATAACTTACAACAGTTGGCGGAATTCTGACAGCATCACCGGCCTGTAAAATTTCTTGTCCACGCACACGTTTTGAGTTAACGCGTATCTGCCCCCCGCGACACAATCTATAAAATTCGCGCTGTGGCATAGACGGAAAATGTCGCAAAAACCAACGCAACAATCGTGTTCCTTCTTCTGTTTTCGAAACCGTGATAAAATCCGCCATACTGTTAATCCCTTGTCCTAAGAATTATTCACCATAAATTATCTGGACATAGTTTGTTCCATTTGCCCCCTTACAACTTCCATTTGCGCCACCCTGTTTACCACCGGACAACTGATAACCAACAGAATCAGACCAAGCCTTTGAAATCAATGCCTCACATTCTGACTGTCCCAATCCATCAATTTTCACAACAAATTGACGCGGATTAGACGGATCAACACTCAGCTCATAATTTCCACCATATGGATTTTGATTACTCATTGCAATTGCCCCAAAGATAGTTGCACCATTCATATTTGAAAAATCATCATATTCTGCATGCAGATTACGTACCATCGTCACCATTTGCACAACTTGGTCATTAACAGTTGTTAATTTTTGTGTACGCATTGCTGTTGAAATCATACCAACTGCACCAACAGTAATAACCCCCATAATTGCCAACACCCCCAGCATTTCAATCATTGAACGACCAGATTCCTGAAACATTTTTCACCTCTTAGTTTGCTATTTAATATTTATTATTCTAACATATTTAATATGAATATTCAATTTTCTGATTTAATAGAAAACGCCCCCCACGCGCCTGGGGTATACAAGATGTACGATTCGGACAACAATTTACTATATATAGGCAAGGCAAAAAACATATCAAACCGACTAAAACAATATCTTGACATATCAAAACTAGAACCCCACAAACAAATAATGCGAACACTTGTAAGTCGCATAGATTGGGAAACCGTTCCAACCGAATCGGACGCATTACTTCGCGAACAAGAACTGATAAAAACCGAAAAACCTAAATACAACATAATGCTAACAGACGGAAAAATGTATCCGATGCTGGCATTAACATCAGGTGATTTTCCCAGACTACTAAAATTTCGTGGCAAGATATCACAACGTCGCGATGTATACGGCCCATACCCATCCGTATCGGCACTGAACGAAACGATAAAAACAATACAAAAAGTCTGTCAAATTCGCACTTGCACAGACAGTCAAATGCGCAATCGCGCGCGCCCATGTCTGTTACACCAAATTGGACGATGCTGCGCCCCATGCTGCACCCCAGACAAACAAAAATACTCAGAAAACGTGCGTATAGCGCGAAAAATACTTACCGGTGACAGTGAACCAATAATCAGCGACTTGACCAAGCAAATGCAACAACAGTCCGCACAAATGGACTTTGAATCTGCCGCCGCTACACGCGACAAAATAATTGCTTTAACACAAACATCAAATCGCGGTATACAGCACAAATCAACGTATACACCAAATTTAGATTGGGATAAAAACGTTTCTGAACTTGAACATTGGCTTAATTTAAAAATAGACCTTGCTGGTGTATTTGATAACTCACATTTATTTGGCAAACAGCCAGTCGGCGCAATGATAACTTTTGGACATCATGGCTTTGAAAAATCAGGCTACAGACATTTTAAATTACAAGACAAATCACGCGCCGGCAATGATATTGCAATGATGTCAGAATTTGTTAGCCGTGCAACCGAACGTGGCCCAAAATTAAGCTTAATAATAGTTGATGGCGGAATTGCACAATGGCGAATCGCAAAACGTGCCGCACCAAACATCCCCGTACTTGGTGTCACCAAGGGCGAAGTCCGCGATGGTGACGAACATTTTATATTACCAGACGGAACCGAATCGCACGACTTGCCAAAAGACAGCCCTCTTTTCTTACTATTACGCGCCGTACGCGATGAAGCACATCGGTTTGTAATAACATATCATCGTTCCGTGCGCGCCAAACAATTGACCGCATCCGTTCTGGACGAAATAGACGGCATTGGCCCCGCCAGAAAACGCGCACTAATACAACATTTTGGTTCCGTGCGTGCAATTATGGACGCAGATTTAAATGCGTTATTACACGTACCAGACCTTGGGAAAACAAGCGCAGAAAAAATATATGCCCATTTTCATTCACAAGTGATATAATATAACCATTCTAATAAAACAAAAAACAAAGGAGAACATATGAAACTTTTTGTTAACTTTTTATCTGCATTTCGGATATTCACTGCATTTGCAATAATACCGACATTAATATACCAACTTTTTTGGTTAACCTTTATTTTATTTATACTTGGTGCAATATCAGATTGGTTTGACGGCTATCTGGCGCGTAAATATAATGTATGCACAAAACTTGGTGGTGTTATGGATCATATTGGTGACAAGCTGCTTGTTCTTAACGCAATGATTATGTTATCAATTATGATGCCAGTCTGGTTTATAATCACACCAATCATAATAATGATTTCACGTGAACTTTATATTTCTGGTCTACGCGAATTTCTTGGCACCCAGAAAATAGAAATGCCTGTACCAAAAGCACGCTTTTCAATGGGAAAAATAAAAACAACACTACAAATGCTGTCTGTTGCTGCATTCTTTCTGTTATTTGCAATCGGCACAGGAATCAATCAAGAAACAGCAAACAATGGCTTTACAATGTTCTGGCTGCGCATATTACCATCAATTGGAATTTGGGGTATATGGCTTGCACTAGTCGCATCAATCTGGTCTGCGACACAATACACCAAGACGTTTATTGGTCACCTGAAAAAATTAAATTAAAAAGAACATCTATACGCATAAAAACCGCCATTTGGCGGTTTTTAAATTTAATTAAAACCAACTTTTTTTATCTGTTTTAATTTCTGCAAATTCATTTAATAACTTTTTCTGTTTATCATTTAATTTAGTTGGAATCTTTATTGCAACATCAATATACAAATCACCAAAACTGGCGCTTCTACGAACAGACGGCATACCATGACCACGCACACGCAATTTTTCACCAACCTGTGTACCTGCAGGAACCTTAACAGCCAACTTTTTATCATCAATTGTTTCTATTTCTATTTCACCACCCAATGCCAGCGTAGTAAACGGCACATCAACACGCATTATTAAATCATCACCATTTCTGACAAAGCGCTTATCTGGGCGAACCCGAATATCAAGATAAAAATCGCCTGCAGCGCCACCATTTGCACCTGCCTCACCTTGGCCTGCCAAACGCAATCTTGCGCCATCTTCGACACCTGCTGGGATTTTTACTTCCAATGTACGCTGCTTATGCACAGTACCCGTACCATCGCAATCAGAACATTTTTTATCAATTTTATGCCCCAAACCACCACATTCTGGACATGGTGATTCCATTGCAAAGAATCCCTGTCTGGTCTGCACAAAACCACTGCCCCCGCAACGCGAACAAATTGGTGCAGGTTTTCCATCATTTGTACCATATCCATGACATTTTTCACATTGAACATTACTTGAAAATTTCACTGTATGCGTTTTTCCAAAATAAGCATCTTTTAAATCTATCACAACCTCATCCAGCAAATCGCGTCCACCACGTTGTGCAGGATTATGTACACCGGCATCACCGCCAAAATCACCAAATCCAAATCCCCGCATTGCTTCACGCAATATATCTTCCATACCGGCCCCGCCACCCATATTAAAATGGAACGCGCCATTACCAAATGGATTTCCACCACCGAACCCCGCGCCTGCGGCATTTCCACCAGCAAAAGCCGCATCACCGAACCTGTCATAGGCAGCACGCTTTTGTGGATCTTTTAGAATATCAAAAGCATTATTAACATCTTTAAATTTTTCTTCTGCTGTTTTATCATCAGGATTTCTATCTGGGTGATACTTCATCACTAATTTATGATATGCTTTTTTAATATCAGCCTCTGACGCATCACGCGCCACCCCCAAGACATCATATGGATTTTTATTCATTTTTACACCTGCATATTTAATTGTTAACAAATATATAAGTATACACACAAAAAAATCAAGTCCCGAATTCACATTTAGGGGTATATTCTTTGGGCTTGCCAAATTTTTCAAAATGTTATAATAATATTGTATTATGACAGAAAAGAACACACAAACATATGACGCATCAGATATTCAAGTCCTAGAAGGACTTGAACCTGTCCGCCTTCGTCCAGGAATGTACATTGGTGGCACTGACGAAAAAGCCTGGCATCACCTGCCGATTGAGATTATGGACAATTCCATTGATGAAGCTGTGGCAGGCTTTGCCAAAAAGATAACCGTAAATTTAATTGATTCCAAAACCATTGAAATCACAGACGATGGTCGTGGAATCCCTGTGGACGAACATCCAAAATACCCAGGCAAATCAGCCTTAGAGGTCATACTAACCACCCTGCACTCTGGCGGCAAATTTAATAATAATGTATACAAAACCAGTGGTGGTCTGCATGGTGTTGGTTCTGCTGTTGTGAATGCCTTGTCATCAGAAATGATTGTTGATATTGCACGTGACGGCTATAATTGGCATCAAACATTTTCACGTGGCATTACAACCAGTCCTATGCAACGTGGTGAACCAACCAAATCACACGGAACAAAAATTAGATTTACAATTGACGATGAAATATTTGGCGCATCTGCGACATTCAAGCCAATAAAAATATATCGTATGGCACGCGCCAAGGCATTTCTTTCGCGCGGTGTAAAAATAGACTGGCATTGCAATCCAGAATTATTAACCGAAGATATGAACATCCCCATCAGCACAACATTCTATTATCCGAATGGCGTTGCTGACTTTTTATCAGAAAAAACCGACAGTAAACCACACATCTTACCACGTATTTTCAGTGGCAGTGTCGATTTTCCTGATGACAGCGGTCGTGTTGAATGGGCATTAACATTTCTAACAGATGAAAACGGCGCAGCATCTGATGACGGATTCTTTTCATCATACTGCAACACGATTGCGACAATTGATGGTGGCACACACGAAACAGGTTTTAAAGCCGCAATAACCAAAGGAATCAAAGCATACGGCGAAAAAGTAAACAACAAATCCGCATCAACAATTATCGGTGATGACGTATTTGATTCTGTTGCAGCAATTGTATCTGTATTCTATAAAACCCCACAATTTCTGGGCCAAACCAAAGAGAAACTATCCAACCCAGAGGTTGCACGTTTCACTGAAAACGCTCTACGCGATCCATGGGAAATGTTCTTGGCATCCGACCCAAAAACCGCAAACGCATTACTAGATTTTGTAATCAATCTGGCTAATGCACGCATCAAGACCAAACAAGTCAAAGATGTTGCACGCAAAACACCAACCAAGCGAATCCGTATGCCTGCAAAACTTGCGGACTGTTCAAAACACGGTATCGCTGGGACAGAATTATTTATAGTCGAAGGTGAATCAGCGGGCGGAACCGCAAAACAAGCCCGCGACCGCGCAACCCAGGCAATAATGCCACTTCGCGGCAAGGTTCTGAATGTTATATCAAACTCTGACGAACGATTTGGGGCAAACAAAGAATTAAATGATTTAATTGATATCATTGGCGCAGGTACTGCCAAAGACTGGAACGAAGATAAATTACGATATGAAAAAATAATCGTTATGACCGATGCCGACGTAGACGGCAGTCATATCGCATCCTTACTAATGGCATTTTTCTATCAACATATGCCACAATTAATTTATGGCGGACATTTATACTTATCCTGTCCCCCATTATATAAATTAACCTGTGGCACAGAATCCATTTATGTTGATACAGACGAAGAACTTGAAAATCTAAAAACAACAAAATATAAAAATAAAAAAGTCGAAATATCACGCTTCAAAGGGTTGGGTGAAATGATGCCTAACCAGTTAAAAGAAACAACAATGTCACCAAAAACCCGTCGTTTGATACGCGTTGACCTGCCCCCACGCACTGACGAAGGCGCAGAAGACACAGAAAAAACACGTACAATTGTATCTGAACTGATGGGAAAAAAACCTGAATTCAGATTCAAGTTCATCACAGAACACGCACAATTTGTAAAAGATTTATTTGTATAATAAAACTAATAAAAAATATCGCACAACGCGATATTTTTTTAAATCTGGTCGGGTTGCCCCCCCTCTAAATAAGAAAAGGGATACCACATTTTTAGCGCACAAAATTGAGGACCATATTTTCCTTATTTTATAAGGCTTTTCGGCACATTTTCAAAACGCAGATAGCAACAGTTATAATCCGCACTGGTAGGGTTGAGTTTTGTTCATCGCCCTCTTGGTATAAACCGCATTTTTCTTTTAATTACAATAAGATACACCGACAGCTTGGTATGAACTTGACTTTTATATTTTTTCAAGCGTTATTACAACCTGAATTATCTGAAACGGGGGTCAAAATGTCAGATAAAACGGAAAAGCTTGTCAATATCATCTTACCGGATTTGTTAAATTATTTGGAAATGGTCGAAAGCGGAGAGATTATTGAAAGGCGAAATCAAAAAGAATAAAAAATGCTGAAATTGAGAACAAAGGTAGAAAACAAAAAAAAGATTGTTGAAATTTTATTATAAATCTGCTCTAATAATACGAAATTGAGAACAAAATGAAATTTAATGAAATATACTGTGGCAATTGTATTAATATCATGAAAGAGTTAGATAGTAACTGCATTGATCTAACAGTTACGTCTCCACCATATGATCAACTAAGAAATTATAATGGTTATGATTTTGACTGCCAAGGTATAGCAGAAGAATTATTTAGAGTAACAAAAAAAGGGGGTGTTGTTGTTTGGGTAGTAGGCGATAAAATCATCAAGGGTAATAAGACGCTTACAAGTTTTAAACAAGCTCTTTTATTCCAAGAAGTTGGTTTTAATGTTCATGATGTTATGATATACCAGAAAAAAAATACTCCTTTTATGAGATCTAATGCTTATACAAATTGTTATGAATTTATGTTTATTTTTTCCAAAGGTTCTCCCAAAACTTTTAATCCCATCAGAGAAAGAACTGTACGTCATGGAAAGGAAATGCTTGTTCATAACAAAGGGGCGGATGGTGTTAATAAAAAAATACTTAAAGAATTAAAAAAGGAAAAGACAAAAAATAATATATGGTGTTACGCAGTTGGTCTTGGTGGTACAACTTGCGATAAAATAGCGTTTCAACATCCAGCTGTTTTTCCTGAAAAATTAGCTGAAGATCATATAGTCAGTTGGAGTAATCCTGGCGATGTCGTTTTTGATCCAATGTGCGGTAGCGGGACAACCTGTAAAATGGCACTAGTCAATAACCGAAATTATCTCGGTTGTGATATATCTGAAGAATATGTTAAAATAGCAAAAGAAAGAGTATCCAGCAACAATTTACAAATTAATTTGTTTTCAAATAAGCAATAGCCTCTTCAAGTAAATCTACATCATCCTTAAATCTACCAATTCCTGTATTGCAACTATCACAGATCCAACCTCTGACATGTCCATCCGTATGATCATGATCTAAAACAACTTTACTGGTCAATCCTGGTATGGTTTTTTTCTTGCAAATTGGGCACTCAAATATCGTCATATGAGGCTTTGTCCTTTTCCATTTTTGCTTATCTGATGTAGTCATTGAAACACCATCAATAATTTTTCTACACTCATCACAGGATGGACGTCTAACAGACCTGTTATTCTTACCATTTTGATTTTTAGAAAAATTTCCTGTATCAAGCAATCTACAACACACATTGCAAACTTTTTTAGGAAAAGAGTCTCCTGTTTTTTGAGGATCAAAAAAATCGAAATATTTTACATCCAAATCTATAGGATAATCTAAACACGTAAACTCTACTGTGTAAGTATTGTTATCTTTTTTATGCGCAATACCAACTAAATCTTTTTTAAGTTCTATTCCATTTACAGAAATTTGGCGTTTGAGAAAAATAAATTTACTTGTGGTCATGGGTTCTCCTAAAAATTAAAAAAATCACTTAATGAGATATTAAAGGCATTGGCAATTTTTTCTATATTGATAATTGAAATATTACGTCTTCCATTTTCAACGCTATTGATATATGTCCTATCTAAACTAGCCAACTCAGCCAATTTTTCTTGAGAAATATTGGTCTTTTTACGCAGTTGCTTAATACGTTCACCTAATTTTTTGAGAATCATTGTAATATCCTTTTGGGAGTACTCTATTAAAAAGTCGACTATAAAACAACGGACTATAAGTCACATATTAAATATTATTTTTTTCAAGCTAACGCATGGTGAACGATTTTACCCCACCAAAAATACCTGAGCTTGTTGCCAAAACAATTTTGCTGCTTGGTCGTTAAATCATTGTAATTCAATGTATTACATAAATTATTATTCTTTTAGAGTTCGCGTCCGGTCTAGTAACCTTGAATAGATTTGAGCTAGCGACAACTAGATAAAAGTATATGTATTTCAATTAGTTATACCTAACGACCACTTTTTCTCATTTTTTTATGCGAGGTATACTTTTTTTGCCAAAGGTATACTTTTATGGGCGCAAAAAAGGATCATACAATTGAATGTTACCATATTAGTACCCTAAAAAGCTCATCATTAACTAATTGAAAAACATAATTAAATTATTTTGGATAAAAAAATAACATAGTATGCATCAACATACTATGTTATGTATTTGGTCGGAGTGACGGGATTCGAACCCACGACCTCTACGTCCCGAACGTAGCGCTCTACCAGGCTGAGCTACACTCCGCAAACTATGTGTGCGATTATGCACTTTAAAACTAAAAAAATCAACCGAATTTATTATTTATTTCAACTTGTAAATCATACATTCATACACCATATTTAATTCATACGATTAAAAGGAAACAAAAAATGTTCGCATCACGTTTTTTAACAAAAACTAAATTTGAAAATTATGATGACTATATAAAAAATGCAATTCCAATTATACCTGAAAACTTTAATTTTGCATATGACGTAATTGATGTTATTGCGTCAGAAACACCTGATAAAAACGCAATATTATGGGTAAATGATACTGGCGACAGCAAAACAATAACCTTTAAAGAATTATCTGAAATGTCAAACACAGTCGCAAATTTTTTATCGGAACGTGGAATAAAGCGCAATGATACAGTCCTGTTATTTTTACGTCGTCGCTGGGAATATTGGGTATTAATGATGGCGATGCACAAACTTGGTGCGATACCAATCCCATCAACAAATCAACTAAAAAGCGAAGATATCAGATACAGAATCAAGGCATCTGACACACATACAATCATTGCCTTTGATGATGGCACAATTATTAACGAAATTAAAAATGCAATCCCCCAAGATAGCAACATACAACTTATTGATTGCACAGAAATATCATCTGCCTGCACACGATATCCAAAAACATTTGAACGCATTCCGAACGAAAACACAGATACAATGGTTGTATATTTTACCAGTGGCACAACAGACAATCCAAAAATGGTTGCTCACAATTATACATACCCACTTGGTCATATAAATACCGCTTTATTTTGGCAACGTTTAAATGAAAACGACATACACTTTACCCTATCAGAATCAGGTTGGGCGAAATGCTCTTGGGGCAAAATGTATGGTCAATGGCTTGCAGGTGCGACCGTATTTATATTTGATTTCAGTCGTGTATTCACAGCACGCGATTTATTATCTGCGATATCAACGCATAAAATCACATCATTTTGCGCACCACCAACAGCATACAAAATGCTATTAAATGCCAATATGTCAAAATACGACCTGACATCACTAACCAAGGCCGATGTTGCTGGCGAAGCGCTAAACCCAGAAGTTTACGAGCGTTTCTTTGAACGCACAGGAATAAAACTACACGAAGGATTTGGTCAAACAGAAACCTGTGTTATGCTATTTAACAACGAATGGATTAACCCAAAACCAGGTGCAATGGGAATGCCATCTGCAGGATGGAACATTCAACTACTTGATGAACGCGGTCGTCAAATCAGTGAATCAAACACAGTTGGCGAAATATGCGTATTTATCAAAGATAAAAAACCAACAGGCCTATTCCAAGGCTATCATAAAAACGAAAAACAAACAGCATCAGCCAACCGCGATGGTTATTATCATACCGGCGATATGGCATACCGTGATAATGATGGATATTATTGGTTTGTTGGTCGAAATGACGATATGATAAAAACCAGCGGATATCGTGTCAGCCCATTCGAAGTTGAAAGTGTTCTAATCGAACACCCATCTGTCCGTGAAGTCGCCGTCACTGGAATTCCTGACAAATCACGTGGTATGGCGGTCAAAGCAACAATTGTACTAAATAAATATTTTCAACCAACCGATGCCCTTGTCCGTCAAATTCAAGATCATGTAAAATCACGCACTGCACATTATAAATGTCCACGCGTAATAGAATTTACTGAAACACTGCCCATGACAATCAGCGGCAAAATCAGACGTGCACTGATACGAACACTTGACAGTGCCAAAGAAACTCTTGTCGATCCAATCAAAGAAAATATTGTTACCCCAATAAAAAATACAATTGGAATAAACAAAGATACAGAAAAATAATCCCAGCGCGAAACGCGCTGTTTTTTCTTTTGCAAGCCAAACTTTTATGCTATAATCACAAACAAAAGGAGATTTTAATATGAAAAAAACACTACCATTACTTCTTGGTGCGCTGGCGATATTCAATACTGGCACATCATTTGCATCGACCAATATTGGCACACGTGCCGGCACAACTGCAGATTTATCTGGCGCACCTGCCACACGCGAACAGACAAACGTGAATTACAAAAAATACACAACCCGCACAACAACAAAAACCTATGAAACGAAAAATGATGGTGATATGTACTATGTAAAACCTACTAATCGTGATTCATTGTACAAATCATACACTGGTGCCCAATCATCTGCGGCAAATGCGAACAAAACAACCGTACGCAAGACACGTTCTGAAAACATTACAACCAAAATGCGCCGCAAGTATTATCTTGCGCACCCATTCTTTCAACCACTGGGTGAAAAATTTGGTTCTATCACCGATTTGAACTATACTAACAGCTCATACGATTTCGTAATAAATCAAATGATACCTACCCGCATTATTGGCAGTGGTGCTGCATTTAGTCTTGCGATTGATGGTGTAAATGGCAAATGGAACACAAACCAATTTTCTGTCACAGAACATTTCAGTTACGGTATAAACGACCGTGTCGCATTGGTTGGTTTACTTGAACTTAACATAGATGATTATAAATTTGAATATGATAACGGTTCACCTGCAGACACAATGGACGACAGTGGTTTAAACCTGTTTGGCTTTGGTGCCCAATGGCGTTTTGTAGATAATGAAAAATGGATTGCAACCGCATCAGCATACTTTCAACATCAACAAGATATTTCGAACAATTTCTTGATTGATATCAAAGGCGGCTACAAAGTATCAAAATCCACGATATACGGTCTTGTACGTGGTTGGTACATTGACCTAGAAGGCAACTCTTATGGCAATGGCATTACCGGCAATGATGAATACGGCGCACCTGCAACATTCTATATTCCATATCAGGTTGGCGACAGCAACGCCATGTACATCGAAGGTGGCCTTGGTGTATTCAGTGTCTTGAACGAAGATTGGACACTAAACGTAGAAGGAATCTTTGGTCATTACGATTGGCACAATCAGGCATCAATCAAGGGCGCAATCGGTTGGCAACCAAACGATTGGTTTGCATTAAATCTGTATGCAAAAACTGCATTCTATGATAGCGGAAACAGCAAGAACCTTGACCTGTACTGGATGGAACCACATATAGAGGCAGAAAATCCAGCCGATGGTACAGTATTCCCATTAAACCAATTAACAAACATCGGAACTGTAAAGCTGGATAATGTATCTGAAACCACAATTGGGCTTCAGGCAATCTTTCAGTTCTAACAAAATCATTTCACCCTGCCCCCAAGGGAAACTTGGGGGCAAAACAATATAAAAAACCAGCGCCAGAGAGAGAAAAAACAATGAAAAAACACCTATTATCTATATTTCTTATAACACTTGCATTAAATAGCCCATCAATCAGCTGTGCTAATACACTTGCGCATGACACATCTGACCCCCTATATATGCAACCAATATCCAGCATTCTATCCAAAAGCACACTGACATACTGGGACCATATTCTACGTGCAGGTCAATCATTATCATACGGTTTTAACGACAGATTATCAGTCGGCATAAACATTCACTATCAGCACGATTTCAACGGCCACGAAGATGGCTTTGCTGCAACCGACATTGGTGGCGCATACCGTATGGCAACACCCAGCGATAACAATTCGGGTATAATCTCTGACGTATTATTCGGCTTTAAATTCGGTGGCAGCACCGAAGTTCGCACACCATATTACGCAGACTCTACATATTACGCTGGCCTGCGATTTGGTCGTCAATGGGCTGGTATGACACTGTCAGGCACAATAAAATCCAGTTGGATTTTCGACAAAGAACGCGGTATGGCATTTTTAGATTTTATCCCAGAAGCGTACTTTAGAATATCACCAGATTGGCGATTTGGCACGGGTCTGACAATACGCGTTGCAACCAACCAAGACCAATATACAGGCGAAAGTTACAACCAAGAATGGCTGCACTTTAAATTAATACGTCAATTTGGTCGCACACAATATTCTGGACATATGGACTATGAATTTGAAAGTGACGACATTCAAATTGGTGGCCAGATAAACATTTTATTTTAACGCCCATTTTTTACTTTCTAAGCCCATAAAATTATGTTAAAATAAAATAGATAAAACATTAACAGGAGATTGGGAATGTCATCATTACTAAAGCACACATTCAGTCTATTATTCATATTTGGCCTTACATCCGTTGCAGATGCGGTCACAGCACGTCCTGGTGTTATGCCAACTGGCAAGGTTGCCAGTGTCACGGCATCTGGTCGTCGTATGCCAACTGTGGCGGCGGCATTAACAAACGCAACAAATACTGCAACCGCAACTGTCGTCACAACATCATCATTGATGGACGATACAAAATGTGTCGATGAATACCTGACCTGTATCAAGGCCCCAGAAGTTTGCGGTTCTGGATTCGAAGAATGCACGAACAAGGTTTTATTCCATGCCAAGATGCCACAATGCATCAGCACATTATACCAGTGCACATCAGGTGGCATTAACAAGCTGTTTGGCACATCTGATATGAATGCATTATCACGTGTTGCAACAACAAATGAATATAACGAAGTAACTGACTATACCTATCCAACAGACAGCAGTGCACTTGGTCAATTAATTACAGCTGGCGCGATTGATAATATGTACAACACTACTGATTGTGTACGCCGTTATACAACATGTCTAAATCGTGAAAATGTATGTGGTACTGACTTTGAATTATGCACGACATATAACGATTTCAAAAAACAACGCGTTGGTTGTGATTCTGTATTGGCACGTTGCCAAAGCGATGGTCTAAAAGAATTATTCGGTACTGCATCACGCACAACACAACCAAGTGACGACAGTCGCGTTGGAACAATGATTGCAGATGGTGCAACATTGGCTGCAATAAACGCAGTATCAACATGTTATCGCGTGGTTGACCAATGCATATTAAATGCATGCACAAAAAATCCATACAAATGCTATGAAAATACCCCCGCTGGGATTATCGCAACTGTTCAATCTATCAAGGATGCTAAATCCAGTACATCATTAGATGAAAACATTACAACAGTTCTTACAAAATCAGACATCAACAAATATATCCGCAGTGAATGTATGGATACAATTGGTCAAAATAAATATTGTTTTATGACATTTAACGATGGTCGCACACCATCAAAATCAGATTTATCTGACGAATTCAACCAAGAAGACATATTTTCACAAGCCTATTCAACACGTATGAATTCTGGTATGGTGTCTAAAATCAACGATATGGTAAATGAATTTGATACAGACGCAAAAAATAAATGTACAGAAACAATCCGCTCTTGCGCGATGCGTGTTTGTGGTGGCGGTTCTGGCGCTGCATGCTATAAATTAGCCAGCTCAGACGGCATTAACGGCGAAGACACATATAAAGAAATCGAACGCGGATGCGCTGCAATCATAAATACAGACCCAAATTGCGTATATGCGGCACAAAACCCAACATCTGCCGGCACATTTAAATATATTTATAACAATGGCGACGCCTTTTCTACTCTGTTCACCAAAGATGACAGTGACCCAATCGGTGTTATTGCTAATCTAAACGCGACATTAAACACTTCGTATAATGATGCAGCAATTGCACAATTGAAAAAACAATGCCAAACCTTGGCAACCAGTTGTGTAAAATCAATGTGTGGCGAAGATTATATAAATTGCTATCGCAATCGTACAGATATGATGTCGAATCTGACCGATACAGGCACTGAAATCTTTGACAACTCTATGAACAAGGTTGGCGGTGTACTTGATTATACAATCGTTCTTGGTTTATGCGTAAACACTGTCAAGAATTCAGATGTATGTGCAGAACATCTGGCGATTGAAAAAGTAAAAATGGAAAATACATCAAACAATTATGCATCATCGTGGGGCGAATCTATCAACGACACTACTGTCCGTTCTGGCTGGTACGATGCAGGTTCTGCAACAAAACTAACCGCCAAGGATGAAATCATCAAAACAGATGAAGACGGCAACAAAATTTGCACCAATTCAATTAATATCGAAGGAATATGTAACACCGTTGCCGAAGATGGCAGTGAATATAACAAACCCGTCATAATTGGCTATGAAACCTATGTCCAAGATCAGGTTGCAAACAGTCTTTTCAAAGACTTAATATACGACCTTGAACGAGAAGCCCAGGCAAAATATAACGCAAAATTGACCAAGGAACAAAATATGTGCCTGTCATCGAATTCTGGCGGTATATTGGGCACCAAGGATACAGGCTCAACATATATGTGGGTAAAACTGAAAAATAAAAACGTTCCACAGAACTATGCTATATCTGGTCTAAAGCCAGATCAGTTCGTGGCCAGCAATGATTTATATGGCTCATTCTGCCGTATCCGTGTCACATTGCAATCAGACGATAAATATATCCAAGATGCAATAAAGAACAATGCATCATGGTCACAGGCATACTTTGCACTTGGCGACACATTTACATGTGGATCCTGGCTAAGCACTGCTGACCTGGAAGCACTGGCAGACCAAGCCGGCAAAGCCGCCCGTGTTGCCACCGGTCTGGAAGATGAATCAGGCAAGGCAACAGATAAGGCCAATCGTCAAAGATGGTGGACAACAATTGCCGTTGGTCTTGCAAGTGGCACAGGTGGCGCATTCTTAGGCAACGGTATTGCGAACGGTAAAACACTTGGTGGCTTAACCGGCAATAAAGACAAGAAAAAGAAATTAGAACAAAATCTAAAACTATGTCGAAATTATGCAGAAAAAGCATACGACTTTTTTGAAGGGAACAATTCAGCAGATGAAATACAAGACGAAAAATATTCTGAATGGCAAAGCGCTATTACCAATGCCAAAACCGCAGTAGATTATGCGGACAGCGCACAAGTTAACCCTTCAATTCGCACTCGCGTCACGAACGCAGTCGCAGAAAACACAATTTGGCAAGGCTGGGAAAATGATAAATCATCGGTAAATGATAAAGACGCAGCAGCAGCAGCAGCAGC
>JAFSDI010000022.1 GCA_017436325.1 Alphaproteobacteria bacterium
TGCGCAATATGCCCCGCAAATTCATACTGTGCGGGCGGCGAATATGAAAAATCAGAAACCGCTGATTCTGGGATTTTACCATGTGATTCTGGGCTGATTTCGCCCACAGGTATGTGGCAGGCAGAACAATGCGGCCATGCATTACATATTGGTGATTCTGTATTATATCTGCGCCAGACCAAGCAAACTGAACACGCGCTGCATATTCAACACGGTAATGATATTTTTTATGGCAATGCAACAACCGCCGATGTTCCGATGAATATTAACACAAATCATCGATTAAAAGTCCAACATAACAACGTGATATATTCAATTCACGATGACACAATAAAAATAAATGATTAAAGAAAATTATTCTGAAATTTTTAAGTTTGGTCGCGACTTTCTAAGATTTTCAAGTGCCTGAACCTGTGCCTTTTTAAATTCTGTTGGATTCCAGATTTGAAAACTGTTGCCGCGCCCAACAAATAATGCACTATCCTTGATACCGGCGTGTTCCAGCATATCCGCAGGTATCACAACACGCCCCGTAACATCAAAAGCCAATTGTCGTGCATCTGCAAATAACATCGCGGTTAAATCATCCAAATCACTGTCAAATAAACCTATCTTATCAGTTGCCAGCGCCATCTGTTCCATACGCGATATAGAAACACCTTCGATACAATTGTGTGTGAAAGAACGAAATAAAACCACACCTGCAAAACTTTCACCCATAACAGCAGCCCGAAAGGAAGCAGGCACAGATATGCGCCCTTTGGTATCCAAACGATTTTCATAAGATGAGAGAAACAATGACATTTGTATTCTTTTTCTTTTAAAAATTAAGGGCGTTTGTTCCTTTTTCCTTTCGTTGCTTAATTGGAATGTAGCACGGCGTTTTATGGTTGTCAATGACAAATCATAGTTTTTTTATGGTATTTTATGGTTTTTAATAAAAAAATCAAAAAATTTAAAATAATTTTATAATAAATACATTTTATGCTTGACCTGCGATTCGTTTTTGTTCTAAGATGTTTGTATAGACAAGAGAAAAAGAGTTTAAACATCAGGAATACTGCGGAAAAACACAGTTTTCTTGAAAAAAACAAGAAAAACAACTAACAATTATTGCCGTTTTTGTAAATACGTATGTGTTTACAAAAAAGACACTGATTTCAACCAACAAGCACCCGAAAGGAGGGACTGTAAAAATGCCAAAGAACATAAAAGAAATAATGATTGCATTAAATCAAGTTTTAACAACTACTGTTTGGGTAAACGAAGATCGTCAAATCATATCACTGGCAGACGAATTAAAAATCGGACATAACAATACACCACGTTCTATTGAGGACTTACCACGCGCATCTTTGGTTGGTGCATATGTTTCACTGCAGATTCGTACAGACAATTTTGATACCGCCGCAGAAACACTTGAAACCAAGGCCTTGGCATTGCGTGTAAAAGAGATGGTTTTCGCAGAGGCTAAAAAAATTATGGACAACGCAGACAATTCTGCAGAATCCACAACCGTTGCAATGGCTGCCTAAGAAAAAATGGCGCATTGTCAGCGAAGAACAGTTTCTGGTTATCCAGAAGGAAGGGAGTACCCGCCGCCAAGTAATTGTCGGCGGTGCTTTTTTTACTGTTAATGATGAGAAAATATATGCAATATTATGCTGATAACAAAAATAATAGTAATTGTACTTAATACAATTTTTTGCGTTTTGTGTGATTTTTGTGCAGCACTGCACTGACTGCATTTGCAACCACAATCACGATATGTCAGCCACCACGATAATGCCAACATCGCACCAGAAAACACAAACAACCATGGTTCTAGCCAATGTGGTAACAAATGAAAATGTGCCGCATCCGGCGCAACAAGACCAACAATCGCTAAAAACATAGGCAGACCACAACAAAAAATATGTGGCGCAATTGTTGCAATAATTCCAATTTTTACAGCTTTATTTTTCATAGATTCGCCTTGTTTGGTACAGATTTGCATTTTTTCACTTTGCGCTTCGTCCTGCGTGGACTTGGCGTCCCCAGCAGGACTCGAACCTGCATCTAATTCTTAGGAGGAACTTGTTCTATCCTGTTGAACTATGGGGACAGCTGAGACTTTATTTTATTCTTATAAAAATAATATTGCAAGTTTAAATCTGCACTTGTATAATGCCTTTGCTAAAAAAAAATTAAAGGAAAGGCACAAATGGGCAGCAGATTAGTCGGTTATGGTTCTTATTTGCCAGAACACATAATGACAAATCAAGACTTTGAACGTCTAATGGATACCACAGACGAATGGATTACGTCACGAACTGGTATCAAAACACGACACTTTGCGCGTGATGATGAAACTGTCGTAGATATGGCAACAATCGCTGCACAACGCGCGTTAGATAACGCAAAATTAACAATTAATGATATAGACCTAATAATGGTCGCAACAACAACACCAGAACTGGACTTTCCATCAGTCGGGGTTCAGGTTTCAGGTCGTTTGGGCGCAAAAAATAACTTGCCCGCATTTGATTTACGTGGCGCATGCACCGGATATATCTATGCACTGCACTGCGCACGTGGTTTTTTTACAGCCGGTATGCACCAACGTATAATGATAATTGGCGCAGAAAAAATGACACGCTTTATCGATATGTCTGACCGTTCAACAGCTGTTCTGTTTGGCGATGGGGCCGGCGCATTAATTTTTGAACATTCTTCATCAGGTTATTCCGGTATAATTGACACCGTTGTAATGGCGGATGGTAATGAATTCGAATGCCTGCACGGAACACCGGACCATCGAATTGCAATGAATGGGCCCGAAACGTACAAAAAAGCCGTTCAATGTATGCCAGATGCAGCACGCTATATTATGAAGCACGCAGGCATAACTGCGGAAAATATAGATTGGATTATACCACATCAGGCAAACCTGCGTATAATACACAGCTGCGCAGCACACCTTGCGTTCCCAATGGACAAGATTTTAATAACCGTTGACCAACACGCAAATACCAGCGGTGCATCCGGTGTTTTAGCCTTGGCATATGCATTGGATAATGATATTATACAGCACGGCCAACTTATTTTATACCCAGCGTTCGGCAGTGGCCTGACCTGGGGCGCAGCATTAATACGAATTTAACAAAAAAAAATAGACATAAGGGTGAATAAAATGGCAACAATTACAAGAAATGATTTTGCAAATAGATTGCGCGAAAAATTTGGATTAACTACAGCAGATGCCTATAAAATGGTTGATGTAGTTTTTGACGAAATATGCGAAGCATTAATTAATGGCGAAGAAGTAAAGTTCGCCGGATTTGGCAGTTTTAAAATTCTTGAAAAAGCCGCACGTATGGGACGTAACCCAAAAACAGGCGAAAGCGCAATAATATCTGCACGTCGTGTCGCAACATTTCGTCCCAGTAACGAATTCCGCGAACGTGTCGCAAAAAAATAATTTAATAAATATTACACTTCCCCAAATCGGGGATTTTTTTATATATCAATATATATGCAATAACAATTGTTATAAGCCATAAATAAAATCATCGTTCTTGGACAATGCAATTATCGCATCAATATCATCATCGTCAGATGTGCGTTGACGTTTTATCTTGCCACAAAGCTGACATCGATGCGTTATTATAAAACGCACCCCATCTGGCGCAACAGATATCGGACACATCATTCCACCACAGGTCGCCGCCCTGTCCCCAGGATTTTCATCAACGTGACGCGACCACAAACAACGTGGACAATGATTAGTATAACCATTACCACGAACAACTGCGCCACAGTGGGCGCAGTTAAAATCTTCGACTGTTTTTGTAAAGCCTTTCATTATATCCCCAATGCGTTACGATACATCTGGGTTAATTCGTCCGCTTCATCTAATTCATCTGGATCAAGCTTGCGCAGGCGTATCATCTGACGTATGTATTTCGGATCAAAACCTGCAGATTTAGCCTCGCTATAAATCTCTTTGATATCAGCGGCAATCGCAGCGGTATCTTCATTTAATTTCTCTATTCTTTCAATTATACTTAATAATTGCTGATTATCAATTGCACCATGATTTGCTTGTTTCATTATCTAATTCCCCTTGTTTATTTATGTTTTTTATGATATATCATAAATCGAAAAAATCAAGAAAAACTACATAAAAAAATAAAGGCTATATAAATGAATAAATTTACAAAAATTACTGCTTCAATTGGCCCAAAATGCGAAGACCGTGATACTCTTAGCCGTATGATTCAGGCCGGTGTCAATGTTTGCCGATTGAACTTTAGCCACGATACAGGTGATGCGCAGGGTAAAAAAATTGACCTGATTCGTGAAATTTCTGATGAACTGTGTATACCTGTGGCGATTATGATTGACCTGCAAGGCCCAAAGCATCGTATCGGAAACTTTGAAAGCGAAGATAAATACCAATTAGATATCGGACAAAAATTTACTTTCGATTCTAACCCTGCTGCAGGAAATGCAAAACGTGTATACCTGCCAGATACAGATGTGTTGGCATCGTTGCGTGTGGGGGACAGAATATTGCTGAATGATGGTAAAATCGAAATGAAGGTTGACTTTGCATCACCAGAACGTGTGGATGCAACCGTTGTCCGTGGTAATGAAATATGGTCCAGACGTGGATTTAATTTGCCAGATACAGAAATTAATACATCTGTTCTTACAAAAAAAGACCGCGAAGATTTAGAATATGCAATCACTAAAAAACCAGACTATGTCGCAATTTCATTTGTTCAAAAACCAGAAGATGTCGCAGAAGTACGTGACTTTATTACACAACGGACTTCGCATCCAATTAAAATAATCGCTAAAATCGAAAGACCAAATGCAGTTGAACGCGTTGCAGAAATCGCTGCTGCCGCAGATGGAATTATGATTGCACGTGGCGACTTGGCCGTCGAAGTCCCCTATGCGGAGGTTCCAGCAATATCGCGCCATATTATCCGCGAATGCAGAAAAATGAACAGACCTGTAATCGTTGCAACACAAATGCTGGGCACAATGATTAACAGCGAATTCCCAACACGTGCAGAAATTACAGATGTTGCAAACACTGCATATCTGCGCGCAGATTCAACAATGACAAGCGAAGAAACAACAATGGGTATAAATCCTGTTAATGTTATTAATACTATGTATAATATATTAGCATATGCAGATTGCGATGCGATTGCAAACCCATACGACTGGTCACGTGTCGAACAAATGCCTGAAAACGACTGGTCACGTTCAGTCGCATCAATGGCATATCTGAACAAGGCATCCGCAATTGTCGTATTTGCACGCGATACAGTTACCGCAACACAAATTTCTTGCAGAAAACCAGACATCCCAATTATTGCCGTGTGCAACGAATCTGTTACCGCAAACCAATTATGTTTGGTGCGTGGAATTTGTCCTATTTACGACAGCGAACTGTTTGGCAGACGCGATGCGTTTAATGCGGCACGTAAATTTAATATAAATATGGGAAAATTGGTTATCGTAGATGAAGATAAAATTAGTCTGCGAACACTTGATTAAATCAAAAAAATCCCCGATGGGGATTTTTTTATTCTGTAACGTTATTTAATTCTGCACGAACTGCTGATAAGGCACGTGCACGCTCTTCAATCAATCCATTCATATTTGCCTTGCTTAATTGCGCAGCATAATGTATAGAATTTGCAAAAGACAGCGCATCACTGTTGCCATGAGTCTTTACAGCAAAACCACGCAACCCCAGAAATGTTGCACCTGCATATGAACGCGGATCAATTTTATGCTTTAAGCGCTTGAACACATGAACCAAGAAAAAAGCACCAATTATTGCAAGAACAGATTTCTTGAAATTTTCAACAATAACACGCTTAATCAATTTTGCAGTACCTTCGACTGTCTTTAATACGATGTTGCCTGTAAAACCATCAGTAACAACAACCTGAACCTTGCCGGCACTGATATCATTAGCCTCTACAAAACCAATGTAATCATATGGCAACTTATCTTTGTTAGCAGTCAAAACCTTGTTCAAACGAACCAGAGTATCATTACCCTTGGTTTCTTCGGAACCAATATTTAAAACCCCCAGTTTTGGCCTTGGCATTTTTCCGATAACTTCGGCGTAAACACTGCCCAAAACAGCAAAGTCAAATAAAATTCCTTCGTCACAATGAACATTTGCACCCAAATCAAGCACAACAACGCGACTGTCGCCCGCACCAGACGGTAACATTGTAGTTATCGCAGGACGTGATATACCATCAATTGTCTTTAGTGCAAGTTTTGATAGCGACATTAAAATACCAGTATTTCCCGCACTTATTACCGCAGATGATTTGCCTTCGCGTACGTCCTTTATTGCCATATACATTGATGTATCTTGAGAATGACGTAACACATCCATAACTTTGTCTGTGCCCTTAATCGAATTTGGCGCATGTACCACCTCACAATTACGGGAAACACGTGGGTATTTCCCCAGCAATTTGCGCAGCTCTTTTTCATCACCGAACAAGCGAAAAAATACAGAATCTTCACCGTATTGGTATAAAAACTGATTTACACCACCCAGCGCCGCGTTTGGTCCTTTGTCGCCACCCATGGTGTCTATCGATATAATTTTTTTTTCTTCTGCCATAGTATCTTGTAAATGCAGAAAAAGGCACAAAACTTGCGCCCTGCTTCTGCTATCTTGTTTTAGATTAAATTAATTATTTTGCACCGCATGCAGGGCAAATGTGATGTGGACGCTTCTTTTCGCCACATGTTTTGCATACGCCACATGGCATTACAGATAATGCATCATGTGAACGACGTTGTGCGGAACGTGCTTTACTTGTTTTACTTTTTGGCGTTGCCATTTTTTATCCTTTTTATTTTATAACTGTCATATTTTATTCAAATAATTACAATTTGCAAGGAAAAGTTTACCACCGCCCAGTTTTAACTGGGCGGAGGTATTTTTATATATCCAACAACTGTTGTTGACCGTTGCCTTCACGTGCCAAGCGTTCTGCCTTCTCTTCTTCCTTGGCAATTTCGCGAACACGACGTACGTATGCCCCAGTACCAACAGGTATCAAACGACCAACAATTAAGTTCTCGTTAATACCAACCAGTTTAT
Source organism: Alphaproteobacteria bacterium (assembly GCA_017436325.1). Classification (GTDB taxonomy): domain Bacteria; phylum Pseudomonadota; class Alphaproteobacteria; order Rs-D84; family Rs-D84; genus Enterousia. Next base: position 7,139 of record JAFSDI010000022.1, read on the forward strand.
CTGTTGAGCCACTTATCGCAGCATCAACCAAAACTTTTGTCGTCTGTTGGAACGATGCATTAGATATAAATGAACGTGATGTCAATGACGCGCGTGTCAATCCAACCAAGACTTGAGACGCCTCAGCAATTCTGCCACCATCACGTGCAACACGTGCATTTTCTTCGTCAAAGTCAACCCTGTCAACAACCGCACCCATCAAAAAGCTGGTATCACCAGGATTTGTTATCTCTACACGACGGGTCATTTCACGAATAACGATTTCAATATGCTTGTCGTTGATAATCGCGCCCTGCAGACGATAAACCTGCTGAATCTGGTCAACCATAAAGGTAGCCAATGCTTTTTGACCTAAGATACGCAAGATATCTTGTGGAACTGGATCACCATCAACCAACTTGTCAGCCTTGCGAACAAAGTCACCACTGCGAACCAACAGGTTTGTACCCTTTGGCACTGCATATTCTACAGGTGCTGTGCCATCTGTCGGTTCAATGCGAATGATAATCTTTGCCTTGGCATCTTCTAGTTCAATCGTACCATCAATTTCAGCCAATAGCGCAGGATTTGTTGGGCGGCGAACTTCCAGCAGTTCATTAACACGTGGCAGACCACCAGTAATGTCGCCTGTACGCTTTGCCTGAACAGGAATACGCGCCAAAATATCACCGGCAACAACACTGTCACCGTTTGCAACATTCAATACTGAATAGATTGGCAACAGATATTCTGCAATCTTTTTGCCACCTAAATTGATAACTTCACCCTTTGCATCAACCAGTGTGATTGCAGGTTTCAAGGCCTTTTTGGTGTTTGTTTTCCAATTTATAACCTTGCGCGAAACAATACCAGTCATAGAATCAACTTCTTCTTGGTATGAAACATTTTCAACCAAATCATTAAAGTTTACAATACCGTCTTTTTCCGCGATGATTGTATTGGAATACGGATCCCATTCTGCAACCTTGGCACCCTTTTCAACTGTGTCGCCATCGTTCACAATTAACATTGATGCATATGGCAAATTGCTGCTGAACAGTTCTTTATCATTGTCATCAGTAACAATCAATTTACCGTTGCGACTTAAAACAACTACACGGCCTGCACTGTTCTTGATAGTGTCAACACCGGATAATTTAATGCGACCTGCAACAGGGACTTCGATAAAGTGACTTTCTGCACCACCAGATGCAATACCACCAATATGGAATGTACGCAATGTTAACTGTGTCCCAGGTTCACCAATAGACTGACCCGCGATAACACCAACCGCTTCACCAACATGAACCAGCGCATTACGTGATAAATCCATACCATAGCATTTTGCACACAAGCCGTCAGAACAGCATGTCAATACACTGCGTACATCAACACTTGGTAAACCAGACTCATTAATTACCTTAGCCGCTGCCTTGGTGATTAGTTCACCTGCTGGGACAATGACTTCCTTGGTTAATGGATGAACAATGTCATGTGCCGCGGTGCGTCCCAAAACAACATCCCCCAATGGAACAGATAAAGTAGAACCCTGATATACAGGCTTTGCTGTAATGTATTCTGTTGTGCCGCAATCGTGTTCTGTGATAACAGTGTTCTGTGCCAATTCAACCAGACGACGGGTTAGATATCCAGCCTCAGCCGTTTTCAATGCTGTGTCAGACATACCTTTACGCGCACCGTGGGTTGATGTAAAGTATTCAGACATAGTCAGACCTTCTTTAAAGTTCGAAATAATTGGAACTTCGATAATAGAACCGTCTGGTTTCTGCATCATACCACGCATACCCGCCAACTGCTGAATCTGACGTTTGGAACCACGCGCTTCGGATAATGCCATCATATAAATTGAATTCCAATTGTCACCGTTGCTTTTACCCAATGCAGCGTATGCCATATCACCCAATTTATCGGTTGTACCGTGCCACAAGTCAATCAATTTGTTATAGCGTTCACCACCAGATAACAAACCGTTTTGATATTGTTCTTCGATTTCTTCAGCGGCTTTTTCAGACTGTGCAATAATTTCTTTCTTTTCTGATGGAATGACAATGTCATCATAACCAATAGAAATACCACTGCGCGCAGCCTGTTCGAAACCAGTGTCTTTTAATGCGTCAGCTAATAAAATCATTTCTTTGTCGCCACAACGTTCATAAGTTGTTGCCAATAACGATTTTATCGCACTGCGTGGCATAACCTTGTTCACCAAATCAAATGGCATATTTTCACAATCTGGTAATAATTCACCCAATATCATACGACCCGCAGTCGTCTGATAGGTCTTGCCTTTGATACGCGCAACAATTGGTGTGTGTAATGTAATTGTCTTGTTTTCCAATGCCAATTTTACTTCATCCATATTCGCAAAACGTGGTGACTTTTCATTGTGTTCACCATTAATCAATGAAATATAGTAAACACCCAAAACCATATCTTGTGATGGAACAATCATTGGCGCACCGTTCGCAGGTGACAATACATTGTTTGATGATAACATCAGTGTGCGCGCTTCTAATTGCGCTTCTAATGAAATCGGAACGTGTACAGACATCTGGTCGCCGTCAAAGTCAGCGTTAAATCCAGAACATACTAATGGATGTAGACGTATTGCCTTGCCTTCAATCAATACAGGTTCAAATGCCAATAATGATAAACGATGCAATGATGGCGCACGATTTAACAATACAGGATGCTCGTAAATAACGTTTTCTAGGATTTCCCATACAACATCTTCGCCATTTTCAACCATTTTACGCGCCGTCTTTAGTGTGTTTGCATAATCACCAGCCAACAAACGTGCATAAACAAATGGTTTAAATAATTCCAATGCCATTGTTTTTGGCAGACCAACCTGATGCAATTTCAGTGTCGGCCCAGACACAATAACAGAACGACCGGAATAATCAACACGCTTACCCAACATATTCATACGGAAGCGACCAGACTTACCACGCAATGAATCAGATAATGATTTCAATGGACGGCGGTTCTGTGACACCATCGGACGTGCCTTGTGCGCGTTATCGAACAAAGAATCAACCGCTTCTTGCAACATACGCTTTTCATTGCGAACAATGATATCAGGTGCATGCATTTCCATAAAGCGCTTTAAACGATTGTTACGAATGATTACACGGCGATATAAGTCATTCAAATCAGATGCCGCAACGTGACCCGCATCAAGTGTTACCAACGGACGCATATCCGGTGGAATTACAGGAATAATATCCGGCATCATCCATGCTGGGTCCGTCTTGGAATCCAAGAATGCTTCAACCAATTTCAACTGCTTGATTATAGATTTGCGCTTAGTTTCTGATTTTGTTTCAGACAGTTCTGCGCGCAAACGAGTGCGTTCATCACCCATATCTAAGTTCGAAATAATTGAACGAACACCTTCGGCACCAATGCCAACACGGAATGCATCTGCACCAAATTCTTCGACCGCAGCCTGATATTCGTCTTCACTGATGACATCATACTGCTTTAGATTTGTTAGGCCAGGTTCAATAACAATATAGGCATCATAAGAAATAACTTGTTCCAGTTTTTTCTGTGGCAAATTATTTAATAATGTCGCAATTTTACCTTCACGCAAAAACCAGGTGTGCGCAACAGGCATTGCAAGCTTAATATGCCCCATACGTTCGCGGCGGACAGATGCAGAACCAACTTCAACCCCACAACGTTCGCATACAACACCACGATACTTTATTCTTTTGTACTTTCCACAAGCACATTCATAGTCTTTGACGGGACCAAAAATTTGCTGACAAAACAAACCTTCGGCTTCTGGCTTCATGGAATGATAGTTAATGGTTTCTGGTTTTTTAACTTCGCCATGTGACCAAGATAAAATTTCTTCGGGGGACGCAATTGTAATACGAAGGGCATCAAACTGCTCTTTATTTTCAATTTGTCCAAATATCTTTTGCAACATATTGCTCATTATATTTCGCTCCTTTCAGTCGCTTAAAGAGTTATTAGTGGTTAATTCTTAGTGGATTAACCCAAAACCCAAAAATTTGGGCCTTGGGTTATATTAACCACTAGTCAATTTTTTTTGGGGTCATCGCCAACCCAAGACCACGCAATTCACGTACAAGTACGTTAAATGCTTCTGGGGTGCCAGTTTGAATGTCGTTGCTGCCGCTGATGATGGATTCATACATCTTGTTACGGCCGGTGATGTCGTCAGATTTTACTGTCAACATTTCACGCAATAAGTGCGCGGCACCGTGGGCTTCTAGTGCCCAAACCTCCATTTCACCCAAACGCTGACCACCCATATGGGCCTTACCAGACAATGGCTGTTGTGTTACCAATGAATAGTTACCAACAGAACGTGCGTGAATCTTTTCATCAACAAAGTGATGCAGTTTCAGCATATACATAACACCAACCGTCACTGGACGTGCAAACTTTTCGCCAGTCATACCATCATACAAATCAAACTGACCTGTTTCTGGCAGACCTGCCATCTTTAACATTCCACGAATGTCTTCGGTCGTTGCACCGTCAAATGTCGGTGTCGCCATTGGTACACCATCGCGCAACAATGCCGCCTGTGCACGAACATCTGTATCCGTCATCTTTTCCAGCTTTTCTGCTGTTTCTTTGCCGTATACTTTGCCCATTACAGAACGTAAGTCGTCTGTGACAGCACGTTTTGCCTTTACTTCATCCAAAACCGCCCCAATCTGGGCACCCAATGTGCGGGCAGCCATACCAAGGTGAGTTTCAAGGATTTGACCAATGTTCATACGTGATGGCACACCCAATGGATTCAAGACAATATCAACAGGGGTACCGTCTGGTAAGTATGGCATATCTTCGACCGGAACAACCTTTGATACAATACCCTTGTTTCCGTGACGGCCAGCCATTTTGTCCCCTGGTTGTAATTTCATCTTGTGCGCAATGTATACTTTTACTTCTTTTAATACACCCGCATTCAATGAATTGCTTTCCGTTGCCTTGGACACTTCTGCATCTGCCTTTTCATTCAACTGTTTTAATTTTAATAACAGCTGTTCACGCAGTTCTTCTATCTTTGTTTGCGCATCTTTGTCAGAAACAACCAATTTCTTTAAGTCCGATGGGCGAATGCCTTCGAATACTTCCGCGGTTAATTTCTTGCCAACAAATGGTTTTAAACTGCCGGTACCGGATTCAATAGACATATTTTCAGCAATCTGAAATACCTGATCCGCAAAGCCTTTTTCCATAATCGCAATTTCTTCTTCGCGATCCTTGTTAATAGCTTCTATCTTTTGCAGTTCAATCATTTGTGTGCGCTCGTCTTTCTTAACACCGTGACGTGTCAAAACGTTAACACCAATAACTGTACCTTCTTCATTCGGTCCAACACGCAATGATGTATCCTTTACATTCAATGCTTTTTCACCGAAGATGTTACGTAACAGGGCTTCTTCTGGTGTTAATAATGTTTCAGACTTTGGTGTAACACGACCGACCAAGATGTCGCCTTGCTTTACACGCGCACCAACGTAAATAATACCAGATTCGTCCAGGTTCTTTAGGGCTTCTTCACCAACGTTTGGAATGTCACGGGTTAATGCCTCTGGCCCTAATTGAGTATCACGAACCTTAAATTCTTTCTCAACTATTTTTACAGATGTAAATACGTCATCACGTGAAATCTTTTCAGAAATAACAATTGAGTCTTCGTAGTTATATCCACGCCATGGCATAAACGCAACCAAGACGTTGCGACCCAATGCCAAATCACCGTAATTCATTGATGAGCCGTCCGCAATAATGTCGCCAGCAGATATACGATCACCAACCTTTACCAATGGTTTTTGATGAATGATTGTTTCACTGTTGGAACGTTCGAACTTTTCCAGATTATAGATATCTACACCGGTCACAACATTACGACTGTTCATACATTTTACCACGATACGGTTTGCATCAACAGATTCAACAATACCACTGTGCTTTGCAACCTTGCCAGTGCGGGAATCACGTGCAACCTCACGTTCTATACCTGTACCAACCAATGGTGCCTGAACACGTAATAATGGAACAGCCTGACGTTGCATATTCGAACCCATTAATGCACGGTTCGCGTCATCATTTTCAACAAATGGTATCAAACCTGTGGCAATAGAAACCACCTGACGTGGTTCAACGTCAATTAAGTCAATTTCTTCCTTTGGTACCATGGTAAATTCACCGTCAACACGTGCCGTTACCATATCTTCTGCCAAAACACCTGCACTTGTTGTTGGGGTATTACCCTGTGCAATCTTGTGACCTAATTCTTCATCAGCAGTCAGATATACCATCTTGTCAGTAATACGGCTATTTTCAACAACATAGTATGGTGTTTCGATGAAACCGTATGGGTTTACACGCGCGTATGCAGACATATGGTTAATCAAACCAATGTTTGCACCTTCGGGTGTATGAATTGGACAAAGACGACCATAATGTGTCGGATGAACGTCACGAACATCAATACCGGCACGCTCACGATTCAGTCCACCTGGCCCCAGCGCAGAAATACGACGCTTGTGTTCCAATTCTGACAATGGATTGTATGCGTCCATAAACTGTGATAACTGTGATGTGCCCAAAAATTCTGATACCAATGACATCAATGGTTTTACATTAATAACGTCTTGTGGTTGCATATTCGCAATGTTTGGTGATGACAGCGCTTCACGTACCAGACGTTCAATACGAACCATACCAGTGCGGAAATTCTGTTCTAATAGCTCACCCACTGCACGAACGCGACGATTGGACAAATTATCAATGTCATCAACTGTATCCTTGCGATCAATGATGTTTGTTAATGTCTTTAGCACGGCCAAGAAATCTTCTTTGGTCAATAAACGTTCGTCTTCTGGTTTTTTCCCGGAATCAATCTTTAAACGTTTGTTCATCTTAAAGCGACCAACAGCAGACAAATCATAGTATGTCGCATCAAAACCTTGACGCATAAACAGATTTATCGCAGCTTCTAGTGTTGGACGTTCGCCAGGACGAATGATGTTATAAATTTCAATCAATGCCTCTTCACGATTGGTGGTCTTGTCTGCCATCAATGTATTGCGAATGTGTGCGCTGATTGTTGCATTATCAATAGAAATCAAACTAATTTCTTTGATATTCATTTTATCTAAATCATTCAAGACATCTTCGGTAATTTCTGTACCCGCTGGGAACACAACTTCATCACCATTCATAACAGGGTCGAATAAATATTCACCAACCAATGTTTCTGGCAGAATACCGAATTTCTTGGACGCATCTGCAATCTTTTTCATACGCTTTGCATTCAGCCTGTCGCCCTTTGATGCCAATACAGATTTATCTTTTGGATTGAATAAATCATAATTTAAACGATATTTGTCAAGACCATCGAAACTTGAAATCTCGCCTGTCCAGAATTTGCCATCAAAAGATAATGGAATACGCTTGTAAAACGCACCCAAAATTTCTGTGTCTGACATACCACGAATTGTTGTTTTACGTGGATCGGCAATCCATTTCTTTTCGTCTTCGGCACATGGCAAGCAACGTAATAATACTGTTGCAGGAACCTTGCGGCGGCGATCAATACGCGCATAAATTATACCCTTGGATTCTTCAAAATCAATCCATGAACCATGTTCCGGAATAATGCGCGCTGTATAAGTTACAGGATTTCCAGCAATTTTTGCTTCTTTGGTTGTTGCAAAGACAACGCCTTGGGCGCGATGCATCTGTGATACAATAACACGTTCAACACCAGAGGCAATAAAACTGCCACGTTCGGTCATTAACGGTACTTCACCCATAAATATTTCTTGCTCTTTGATATCACGCAAAGTTTTTTTGCCATCTTCGGCGATGTCCCATAAAATCAATCTCAGCTTCAATTTTAACTTGCTGGAATATGTCATATTACGCAACATGCATTCTTTTACATTATAGACAGGTTTGTCTAATGTATATTCAACAAATTCTAGGTCGGCAATGCCAGCATAGTCTTTGATTGGAAACATTGATGAGAATACATTCTGCAACCCCATATTCTTGCGATTTTGGGGGTCAACATCTGCCTGCAAGAAATCCTTGTAAGAATTATATTGTATTTCAACTAAATCAGGAAGCGGAGTTTGCAAAAAACTTTTCCCAAAAGATTTTCTTAGTTTCTGGATAACTGCCATCGGTTTTAATCCTTTTTTCTGTGCGTTTTGCAAACGAAGCGGACCAAAAATAAGATTCTTAAACAAATTTTGAATATCGTTATTCTAAGAAAATGCGTTTAAATTCAATGAATTTAAATTTGCACTTATTTGTTTAATAATCTCCTTTTTGGCCCGCTTTTTGTATCTTGTTTTTTTGTTTGTTTTTTACGCCTTTGTGCCCACATAGGGTTTCCCCTAGGTGGGCGGCGTTTTTTTCGTGTTTCCACGAAACGGTTATAGACAACCGTTTTAATTTTAAAGTTAAATTATTTCAATTCAACCTTTGCACCAGCTGCTTCTAATGAAGCCTTCAATTTTTCAGCTTCATCTTTGGCCAAGCCTTCTTTAACTGCCTTTGGTGCAGATTCTACTAATGCTTTTGCTTCTGTTAAGCCTAAGCCTGTAGCTTCTTTTACAACCTTGATAACAGCCAATTTGTTTGCACCAAATTCTGCCAAGACAACGTCAAATTCTGACTTTTCTTCTGCAGCGGCTGCAACAGGGCCAGCAGCAACTGCAACAGCAGCAGCAGCGCTTACGCCCCATGATTCTTCTAATGCTTTGGACAGTTCAACTGCTTCCAAAACAGTCAATTTTGACAATTCTTCAACTAATTTTTGAATGTCTGCCATTTTTTTACTCCTATTGGGTAGGTCAGAATATTGCTATTCTGATGTTTATTGTTCTTTTTTTCCATACTCTGCTGAAACACGTGCAAGGCGCGATGCAGGTTCAACCAATATACGCGCAATTGTACCACGGATTTCCAACAGGGAAGGAAGCTTGGATAATTGCAATACGCCGTTCGCATCAAGAACGTCTGAATCCATCTTGCCACCGATAATTGTCAAATTTGGATGTTCTTCGGCAAATTTGGCCAATACTTTGGTGACCGCCAAACCGTCTGTTGCAACTGCAACCGCAGTTGGACGCTTTAGCATTTCAGATACAGATTCAAAGCTGGTGTCTTTTAACGCCAACTTCATCAAACGATTTTTGACAACCTTGAATAACGAGACCATTGGGCGCAATTCATTACGCAGGCCTTCGAATTCTTTTACTGTCAAACCATGGTTTTCTATAACGAAAACACCGTTTGCCTCTTTCAGGGACGACTGTAACGCTGAAATCAAATCTGATTTTTCTTCGCGTCTCATGTCTATTTTTCCTTCAAGCTTCTGTTTTGTTAACTTTCCATCCAAGGTTGCCCTTGGGTGGGGCTGTGGTTCCTGCCCCAAAGAATCTTCTCTTTGTCTATGATGGGAATTAAGTCCGTCAGTGCTTTTGCATTGCCATGACACCATCAGTCTTGGACAGAAATCTGTTTGTGCGACCAGAACCAAATTTCTGGTCGCACGAAATTATTTTGCATCTACTTTGATACCAGGCCCCTGTGTCGTAGCAATCGATACGCCCAGAATATACTGACCCTTGGTAGATGAAGGCTTTACCTTTTTCAGTTGGTCAATCAATGCATTCGCGTTTTCAACCAATTTTTCTGTCGCAAATGACATTTTACCGATACCTGCATGAATAATACCTTTCTTTTCAGCACGGTATTCAATTTGACCAGCCTTAGCAGTTGCAACCGCATCCGCAACGTTGTTTGTTACAGTGCCCAATTTTGGGTTTGGCATTAAGCCCTTAGGCCCTAAAACACGTGCAATTTTTGACATCTTTGGCATCATATCAGGTGTTGCAATTACACGGTCAAAGTTTATATTACCCGCAGCAACAGCATCAATTAATTCTTCGCCGCCAACAACGTCTGCACCTGCTTTCTTGGCTTCGTCTTGGGCATTTGCAGTAAATACAGCGACACGTACAGATTTACCAGTACCATGTGGTAATGATAACATTCCACGAATGTTTTGATCTGCCTTGGTCACATCAATCCCTAAACGAATCGCAATTTCTAATGTTTCATCAAATTTCTTGGACGCATATTCACGCAAGGCTTCGATACCTTCGGACAATGAATAAACTTTTTCTGTATCCAAGTTTTTCCAAGTTTGTTGTTTCTTTGTCAGTTTCATGATATTATTCCTCCACCTTTACGCCCATAGAACGGCATTGACCAGCAACAATATTCATTGCAGATTCAATGGTAGAGCAATTTAAGTCTGGCATTTTTGCTTCGGCAATCTCTTTCAACTGTGCCTGTGTCATTGTACCAACAAAGTCACGACCAGGTTTATGAGAACCGATTTTCAATTTTAATGCTTTTTTGATGTAGTACGATACAGGTGGCAATTTCATAATAAAATCAAAACTGCGATCTGTATAAACTGTGATAATGCAAGGAATTGGCATTCCTGGTTCTTTATCAGCAGTTTTATCATTAAACTGTTTGCAGAATTCTGCAATGTTTACACCAGCCGCACCCAACGCAGGACCAATTGGTGGCGCTGGATTTGCCTGTTTCGCTGGAACAACTAATTTTACCAGCTGTTTAACTTCTTTCTTTGCCATTTGTTCACTCCATTTTTTGTGGTGCGTTATTGCACCTGAATGTGCTGTGGTGCGATATGGCGTATCTACCACAGTTTTTTGCCGGACAATTTATTTAATAAATCGCCCGAACAGAAACTTTTACTTTCCACCGCGCTCTGCGGCCTTTAGTATAGACTGTTTATAATCTTCACGCATTTTCTCAATATCTGCAAGACATCTCTTGCAACCCTCAGACTCGCGAAAGCTATTTACATACCGAACAACATCTTCGCGTGTGATTATCAACTCTAATTTACCGGTTTTAAGGTTTTTATAAACACCCATCTTAAACCCTTTCAACCTGATCAAACTCTAGTTCCATACTGGTTTCACGACCAAATACCAATACAGTCACAGTCATCTTTTGCTTTACATTGTCAACTTCTGATGCGATACCGTTAAAGCCCGCAAACGGACCGTCAACAACATGAACCTCTTGCCCTACTTCATATTCAACATCTTCTGGCACAAGTGTTCCTTCTTCGACCTGCTTTAACAGACGACGCGCTTCTTCTTCGCTGACCGCAATCGGTTTGTTCTTTGCGCCCAAAAACATAACAACCTGAGGCATCAATTTTACCAGCGAAAACGTTTCATTATTCATTACCATCTGCACAACGATATAGCCAGGAAAAAACTTTTTTTCGCTTTTTACACGACGACCACCCCTTATCTCGGTCACTTCACGCGTTGGAACTAATATTTCGCCAAAAAAAGCATTTAAACGACGTTTGTCAATTTGTTCACGCAAACCGCGCGCAACCTTATCTTCGCAACCAGTATGAACATTAACAACAAACCACTGCATATTTTCTTCCATTTCGTACTTCCTTTGACTATTTTAGAATATCCAACCAACAAGTGCATTCAAAATACTATCCACAACAAAGAAAAACAATGTCGCAAGCCCAGAAAACACCAATATCATTATCGTAGAACGCACAACAGTGTCGCGCGATGGCCACACTATCTTAAACCATTCACCGCGAACCGACTTAAAAAATTCCAGTATTTTTTTCATAAAAAACTGCCTAAATTACGTAATTTAACCCATACCATACAACAAACATACAACACATCAAAAAATGTGGCAGGGGCAGAAGGAATCGAACCCTCATCCGCGGTTTTGGAGACCGATATTCTACCGTTGAACTATGCCCCTGTGGCTGCACATCTGTTAAACCTGACGTACTGTATGCCATTATATAGTCTGCAAAAGAATAGCACACTAATACAAAAAATCAAGCGGAAATATTATAATATTTTTACAAAATTTGCGCAAGAGATTTTTAAGACCCCTTTTTTTGTTATTTGGATATAGTTTTTACTTGCATATCATATATATTTTTTTCTACAATCATTTTAATAAATAGGAAGGAAATTTGTGTCAGACCGTGTAAAACCGCCAATTTTACTGTCAAGACTGATGGTCTTTGTGTGCGCAACCGCGTTTGTTGTGCTGTGTGTTATGCTTGTCACACTGACAAAAATGTTTCCACTGAATCGACCGGAAATTTTCTTTTTAACAACAACATCACCAAAAGATCAGCAAATCAAATTAGTTGAAATGCCTGTTTCTGGCGAAAATGTTGATTTGTATAAACGCGCTTTTATTCGCGAATATATCAGACACAGAAACGAAGTATTTACTAATGCGGCCGCAATGCACAGCACATGGGGTGGCGAAAATGGCAAGGTTCGTATTATGTCAACAGAAGATGTTTATGCTGATTTTATGCAGACTGCAATGTTTAACGCAATTATGGGGGTATTGCCAGATTTTGATTTTTCGTGTCACGTTTCTTTTGATGGTAATCCAATGTATTTTTCGTCTGAAAATGCGTACAGGGTGAAGTTTAAATACTTTTGCGCAGATGCAAATGGGCAGGTTCAAGAAAGCGATGGAAAAATATATACTGTACAAATCAAATTGCAGGAAATTGGCGATACAGAAATAAATTGGGCTGACCGTATCGAAAATCCACTGGGACTGCGTATCAGCGAATATAAAATTATCGAAGGCGATGGCGACCCACTGGATACAGGGTTTCGTGGAAATAATTAAATTAAAAGGAAATAGATATGACTTTTATAAAAAATCTTAGGTTAAATATTTCTGTTTTATGCCTTGCAGGACTGGTTAGTATTCCTGCAAATGCATATGACGAAGGATACTATGGTATTCAAGAAGCCTGGGAAAACCCAAATGCAAATATGACTGCGGGCAGTATAAAGCCAGGATACGCACAGTTAAACTGGTCAGCAGGTAGTGTATTGCCAATAAAACTGCGTAACGGTATGGTAACAATGATAAACCTGCCAAACGGGGAAAGAATCGCAGATGCAATTGTCGGCGACCCTGGCAGATTCCAAATAGACGCAACCCAAGGTGATAGAACTATGTTCTTGGCACCAGAAGGTAGCAATCAAGGTTCTGATACAAATATGATTGTAACAGGTGAATCTGGCAATAAATATATTTTTTACTTGCAAGCACAACCAAGTAACGCAAGTGAAATTACATATTCACAGGTAGATGTTGTTCTGGATAATAATGCATCACTGACAATGGCAGATGGAAGAAGCACAGGTACATCCAGCGCGGCACGTTCTATATTCAAAAAGGCACCGTCTGGGACAAACACAGTTGGCGTTGATGGCGAAGATTATGGATGGATAAAGTCTATGAAAATCGACCCATCTGAATTCCGCTTTGACTTAGACATTTTTGTACCAAATCCAGACGACTATGTTATCGCACCAGAACGTGTGTGGCGCGACAGAATCTTTACATATATTGATTTTGGCGACAAGGTTATATCAATGACACAAAGACCTGTTGTTTCACTGTTGGTCGAAGGCGGTGAATCACCTGTTGGGTTCCGTACGGATGGTGAAGATGGCAGACTGCTGATTGTAGAAGCCGTTGGTGATATGGTATTGCGCAGTGGTCAGCGTATCGTTTGTATCAAAAGACGCGAAAAACCATTCTTGATTGCAGATACCGCATCTGTTATGGCGCTGGCAGAAGCCAATGTCGCACAAAGTATGTTGTCAGGACAATCTTTGAACAATATCGCATACACCGATAGTATGGCGGCAATGAGTATGGGAACAAACTATACAGGAACACCTGTATTTATGGGAAATAATCAAACTGTCAATCCAATGACAGGCGCAGGATATTATATGCCAGCAGGCTATAATATGCCACAAACACCAATGCCACAATCTTCGGGTAGTGTCGTTAATATGTTGCCACAACAACGCAATACCGCGGGCGCATATCTGCCACAATCAAATATACCGCTGATTTCAAGTAATCAAGTCGGGGTCGCAGTAGAGCTAAAATCTGATACTTCTGTAAGGGCTTTGGATGATTATTGGGCAATGTTGCTGGCAAAATTTAGTGGTGAAGATGGCGAAGGTCTGTTAACACCGTATCAGGATATGGTCTTTTATTCCGTAGACACCCAAGGTGTCGGTGATTTAGGAACAGGTTCTGCCAGTGCACGTATGTATCGTCTGCGTATCGGGCCATTTACGGATATTAACACTGCACAAAAATTGTGTGATAAAATGTTAAAATTTAGTGGCACAAGTTGCAGTGTAGTCAGACTGCAATAAAACACGGCATCAATGATGATATAAACACAAAAAAATAACTACGAAGAAAAAAAATGGCCAAACTAAAAGAAAAATTTTCAGGTATAAAAAATCACGTTTCGGTCGCCGTTAAGGATACACCAAAACGCGTTCAGTGGCTGCTGCTGGCGGCGGCATTTGTTGTGGTCTTGATATTATTGACGCTGCTGTTCGGTGGTGGTCAAAAAAAGATTGCACAAAATGATGTCGAAAAAACTATTGCAGAAATAAAAATTAATCCTGATTTAGTTAACTGGGCAGAGGTTTTGGTCGGCGATGAAAAAAGTCAAGATATCGCGATTACCGCAACCAGCGCCGTAAATGTCTTGGCTGTAAATAATTATACAGAAATAAATGGCTTAGAAATCAAACAAAATTGTACACAAATTAAGCAAATAAATAATAAAATTGGTTGTAAAATATTTCTGACATATGCGCCAACCACTGTTCAACCTGTGACAAATGTGTCACTGTATGTCGAATGGCATGACGCAAGCGAACCAGAAACAATGAAAAAAGAATCTAGGATTGTGCTGACATTAGGGGCGCAGGCACCAATAATTGAACCAGTGCAGATTCCAATGACACCCGCACCAATGCCAGAGCCAATAACAGAACCTGTCTATGATGCGCCAGAGTATGAAGAACCAGTCTATGATGAGCCTGAGTACGAAGAACCAGTCTATGACGAACCAGTATCTGAACCGACACCGATACAACAAGAAATAAAACGTACTGTTGAGATTTTGGCACCGTCTGACCCATTTGCAACAAAGAAGAAAAATACTAAAAAACAAGAAGAAAAAATCGTTATTCCCGATGGATGTTCTGATTTTGCATTTCCTGCGTACGGAACATCCGGTAACCAAATTGGTTGGGTAAAGCCATCGGCAGGCGCATATTATTACCACCCGTTTTCAGATAAAGACTGTACAAATCCAGCAGGAACATACAATCCAGACAACGGTATTATCACAGATGATAATGGAAAAAAATTAGGTACAGATGCAGAACATATGGGTTCATCGGTAATAAATAGCGGGATATTGCCAGAACTTAGCAATATCAATCCAGCAGTCAGAGAGGAGATTCGCGCACGACAAACCGATACACCGATAAATTCATCACCAATGAGCGGCAGATTATTTAGTCCATCAAGCATCGTTAAGCCAGCAGAAGAAATAGAAACTGAAATTTATTTGGGGTCTGGTTCACCATTGAAACCGTCTGTACCGTATGACAGACAATTTATACTGCGCCAATATAAACCAATACCTGCAACAATCGTATCAGAAGTACGTGCAGACTATGAGTCACTGCAAAATAGCTTCTTGCCGGTACGCGCAACTGTTGATAGAAATGTTTATTCCGACACAGGACGCAATGTTATAATACCGGCTGGGACATTAATGCTGGGGTATGTATATGGTAAACTGCCGGGGCCATATGCGTCTATTGGTCGTATGCAAATCAAATGGTATCAATTCATTTTACCAAATGGTATGGAATATAACTTTGATGGTGGGGATTCCGATCCATTCTCTGGCGATGCACAGGGACGTGAAGGGGTCTTGGGACGCGGCAGTACAGACTATCTGGAACAGTTCTTTATGCCGATGCTGACCGCGTTTGTACCTGCAGCAATTAACCTGATTAATCCAGTGGCTGACGCATTTGTTAATCAGATTGACTTGGATAATAATACAGTTGTTCAAAGTGGAACTATGCGTTCTTCTGAACTGGCAAAGAATGAAATCATTACCGCATGGAATCAGGTCGCACAAAAATTAATGTTGGATATGCTGGATAGCTCTGTCCCGCCGTTTACAATTGCAGCGGGTACACGCATAACAGTCTATTCACCACAAGATTTAGTCGCGTCATGCGGAAAAATAGGCGAAGGCAAAAAATGTTCGTTGGGATATAGTCCTAATACTAATAAAAGAAATACGCAAAGACACAACCCAGAAATACCTGATTATTCTTTACCAGAATGGGTGGGCCAAGCACGTTCATTTACCAACGATACATATTGCGATTGCGATGGTGATGTATGCAAAGTAAAAGAAGAGTGTAAAGGCCAAGGTTGTGGGGGGTATTCATATCAAACACTGCTGTTCTGGTGCCAATCTTTGAACTATGAATCAAAAAAGGCAAAGCAATATGATATTTATCGCGAGGACCAACAACAACAATATCAAAATACAATTGATAATATGACAACAGAACAGTACAATACGGAAATCTTAGGCGTACAATATAATCCTGATGGCACAGTGCAAAATCCATACGAAACGCCAGCAGCGCCGGTTACAGAGGCAGAAGAAACCGTTCTGACCTGTATGGACGGCAGTTTGCCAGATGAAAACGGTTGTTGCGCAGGTGAAATTTATACAGATATGGGTGAAATGGGATTCAATTGCTGCCCAGAATCTGGTGGCGACTGCTTTCCACCAATATTGTAAAAAATTTAGTCTGTTTTCGTTTGTGAAACATATCTGAATAAAGAAAATAAAAAAACACCCCAGAGGGGTGTTTTTTCTGGCCTTGCGTTCAGGTGAAAATATAACTGTTTAATAATAAATATAGTTTTTATACCATTAATATAGATTTTGTCGCGCTATATATTTCTGGGTAATATTTTACTTTGGTAATGATATATGGTACAATAAAAACTATGAAAAAGTTTAATCGTTCAAAACATAAAACTATGGGCACGATGCCTGATGAATTGCGAAAATTAGTTGGTACTAATGATATGTCTGTTGCCACAGATGAATTTAATCAATATATGACGGCACTGGCAATAGACTTTCATCGTCAATTGGCCGATGGTGTTGACAAGAAAGATATAAAGCTGGCACCATCACAGAAATTATTTGGATGTAACGTAAGCCTTGATTATATAGCCAGTGGTTCAATTGGTTCGGTATATAAACTGCAAATCGGTGATAATGTTTATGCGTTTAAAATAAATCGCGATTCATCACTTGGCGAATTGTCTGTTATTCCATTACAAAAGCGTTCGCGTGGACTGGTAAATAAAAACTATTTTGCATCAGTCTTTGAATTTAATGGTCGAAAGTATTCATGGGCGCTGTCTGATTTTGTCGCAAAAGATTTTGAAAATAGTTTCAAAGTGGCAATGGAAAAACTTTATTATGCCTATATTACAAAGGGGCTTAATATAAGGGACAGCCATCCTAATAACTTCAAAAATGGAAAACTGATTGATATACCATCACTGACTATGCGTGACAATAAGGTTGATGATATAAAAAAACTAAATCGCACAGAACGAAATATTGTTCAACAATTAGTTTACTATATCAAAACAAATAATTTGTCAGAATTTAAAAAATTAACAGCACTGACAGTGAAAAGTAATCCTTTGGTTATAAAATATATGTTTTTTGCAATGCAATATGCCAAAGGCGCAATGTTTTCTGGTGATAAAACAGATGTTTTTTCAGTTCGCTTGCGACAATTCGATTCTGTTATAAAAGACGCATGGCATAATTGTAATAGCCATTCAAAACAATCGATGGATACAATAAAAATTCGTCAGTTATTAAACAAAAATACCAAACAATAATAAATCTGAATCCCCAGTAAAAAACTGGGGTTTTGTTCCTGTGGTTTTTATGTTTATTTTATGTCAGTATGTTTATTGCCAGAGAAAGAGAGAATACCCAAATACCACAGGTTATAAAAATGACAAAAAGTCTATTTTTATTTTTACCATTTGCAATGATTGCAAATAATGCGTTTGCCACTAAATCCAACATAGACGTAGCTATGAAAACACAAAATACCACAGCCCCACGTGTTCTGGTTGCTTATTTTTCTATGTTGTACGGCAATACAGGTGATGTTGCGCGTGCGATAGTGTCAGAATCTGGCGGTGATATTTATCGCATAATGGTCGAAGAAGAATATCCTGATGACGATAAAGCGCGCAAAAAATTACTGACACAACAGGTCGAGCAAAATATATTCCCAGCACTAAGCGGGCCAGAACCAGAAATAGCAAAATATGATGTTATATTCATTGGGTCACCTGTTTGGGGGAATCATTTATCGCAACCGGTAAAGAGTTTTTTGCATAAATACGATTTGTCCAACAAAACTGTAATCCCATTTGTTTCACACAGTGGTGGTGGGCGCGGACACACTTTTTCTGATGTCGCGGATTTGTGTTCCGGTTGCACAGTTGATACAGATGGTTGGTCTAGTTGGGGCGCTGGTCGTCAGCGTGGTATTGCCAAATGGGTAGAAAAAAAACTAGCACAGCACTATTGAACCTCTTCCTTTCGTCAACCAAACAGCCCCATTGAACAAAAATTCCTTTGGGGCTTGGTTGATTTTTGATTCTGTTGTTATTATCTGTTTAAACATTTATTCCCAGCGAATGTTTTGCAAATTCGCCAATTATAAATGATACAATCGAAACGCTGATACAAACTGTCAGCATTTCAATAGTATGTCGCCAAAAAGAATGGTGATGGGAATTTCTGATACACAAATTGCATATAAATATAACTGCGACAGCAACTGCAAATGACACCATCAGCGCAATACGTGTATTATTTAATATACAAAAAGGTAATATCAGAAAAATACATGTACCCATATATGCTGCACTGGTGGTAAAACCTGCATGAACAGCATATGGATTGTCATTGGTTTTTTCTGCTAAATAACACGATGCGCCCATCGATAAACCCGCAGAAACAGATGCAATTACTGCAGATAAAATTATAAGTTTTTTATCCGCCAGCGCAAATGTTAAACCTGCAATCATCCCAGTAAGCGACACAATCGCATCGTGCATTCCCAATACAATTGCAGCAGCTGATTTATATCTTCTTGTCATAACCGTATGATATATTTTTTTTATATTTTTATTCCACAGGAAACAATTGATAAAAACAGTGAAAATAGTTGTTAACTAAATATATTTTTTTATGATATAATAGTATATAAAGGAATGAGAAAACTACTGACTTGTTTTTTTGCGATAATGGTTTCATCGCCTGCTGTTTTTGCTGCAACAGGTGATTATTCACGTATAATCCCAAGTGATACGACAAATAAAGATACATCTGGGGCAACGCGTGTTTCTGGGCGACCGATGGTGACAAATGATACCGCGGGTCAAACCGTTGCTGCACGTACCGCATCTGGGGATGCGTTGCGTACAAATAATGTTTCTTCTGATGTTGTTCGCAGTACAGTTTCACGCGTTTTTACAGGTGCACAATCAAATGTGGCAGAACGTCCAAACAATAAAATTACACAGACACGCGGTGCGATTTCGCGTTCGCGCGGTATCGCAACAGATGCACAAACTGGATTGGCGGCGGCAGTTAACACGGTTGGGCGTAATCAGCGTGTAAAAGATGCCAGCATAAACAGTAATCCTGCGGTTCGCCGTGCTGGGTTGGTCTTGCGCCCTTCTACGGCAGAGGTTGGCGGCCGTGCAACAATTGGCGATACAGGTATTCAGACCGGTTCGAATATAGATGAAGAAATTCGTCGTGTTCAGTCGCGCGCGTTGTTTGGTGAAAAAAGAATAGAACCAACCGCAGAATCAATTGTAATAGCCGCAGAAAAACTTGAACAAACTGCAGTCCTTAACAAATCTTGCCAAGAACAATATAATGAGTGTATGGATCAGTTTTGTGCGGTTGTTGACGCAAATCAAAAGCGCTGTTCTTGTTCCGCAAATTTGGCAAACTATATTAAATCTGAACAGGCTGTTAAAGATGCAAATGCAGAACTGAATGAGGTCGCACAACGTATTCGATATGTCGGTTTGTCTGCAGATGAAATTCGCGCCATTATGGAAGAGACAGAGGCAGAAGAAGCATTGTCTTCGACAAAGGACACATCTGAAAATCGTTCACTGTTGGAACAAATAGAAGATATGATACGTGACCCTGTTGCATCAAATGCAAATTATTCTGAACAGGATACTTTTGGTTTGGATATGGATTTGGACTTTTCATCAGATGACGGCGATTTATTTAATCTGGATTTCTTGACCGGCAGCGGTGGCAGCAGTATGGCAAATCTGCGTGGGGCTGAGTTATACAAAGCCGCCAAAAAGCGTTGTAATACTGTTCTGAACCAGTGCAAGGAAGCAGGCGCAACATCAACGCAAATCACAGGTAATTACGATTTAGCAATTGACAAGGATTGTATCGCATATGAACAAGGTCTGGTAAAAATGAATGACACATTGTTATCAAATGTTCGCAGCGCAAATCGTATGTTACAAAAAGCACGTCTGGCAGTACTGCAAAACAAAAATCAATATGATGCCAAGGGATGTATCGCAGCATTGGAAACGTGCGTAACTGATGATATGGTTTGTGGCGAAAATTACTTTAAATGTGTCGACCCAACAAAACAGTATATTGATGAAAATGGTCAGGTTGTCTTAGGACAAAAAATTTCAAATATTCTGGATTTTATGAAAAATTATAATAACGCATCAATAACGTCCGGATTCCTGGGCGATGTATACGAACAACAGAATATAAACGAAACTGCTTGTAAGGCTGAAACAACAGATGCTGAAGGAAATCAGAAATTAGGCAATAATGGGGCGTGCGTTGTAAAGTATTTACTGACTAAAATCGGAACAAAACCACGTGTCACTGATGAAGGTTTGTGTCGTGCAGTATTAGAAAAATGCCAATACTATACTTATGACGCTAATCAGAATTACAAGCCATATAATGATGTTGTTGTAAATTATATTCAGCGCGCAATGACAAATATTCGCGCAGCACAACAAAATATAATTCACGAATATGCGTCAACCTGTATCCAAGATGTTGCAAATTGCTATAACCAACAAATGTCACAGGTAAATTCGTGGTCTGCAAATGCGAATGTAGACAGTATTGCTGCGATTATGCGTGGTGCATGTCGTAATGTTGCGTTAACCTGTGCATACGCAGTGTTTTATCAAGCTGAGCCTGAGAAGGATGAAAGTGGTAACATCGTGAATAAGTTTTGTGAGGACGAAAGTGATTGCATAAACGATATTTCGGTAATATTTTATCAATCATTGTTATGTCCTGCAAATTCAACATATCAAACCACTGCGACTGCGTGTAGTGGTACGCAATGCGTTAACGAAAAATGCATATGTAACAGCAATTATGAACCATGGAATTCGCAATGCATGCCAATATGTGGCACTGATGAAACAAGAAGTAGCACAGGGACATGTGTTTGCAAGACAGGCTTTACAAAGGTTAACGGTGTTTGCACTGCTGATTAACAGTTAAGGGTATAGATTATGTCACCAGAATTTAGGTCTTTATTAGATACAATGAGGCCGGAAAAAATGCGTACAATCGCACTGGCATCAGCGATTGATGCAGCGGCGTTACGGTCTTTGTCAACGGCATATGAAATGGGGTTTGCGCGTGCCATATTGTGTGGCGATGAATCTGAAATAAAGTCAGTTGCCCAGAAAAATAATATCGATATATCTGCATTTGAAATTGTGCATTGTGCAGATGAATTGTCATCTGCGCAGATGGCTGTGTCATTGGTGCGTGATGGCCGTGCAGATATTTTAATGAAGGGTCTGATTCATACGGCGGATATTCTACGCGCCGTGCTAAATCGTGAGACAGGCATTCGTGGCGATGGTATATTGTCGCACGTATCTGTGTTATATTCGCCATCACGCAACAAACGTTTTTTTATGACTGACATCGCGATGGTTATGTATCCGGATTTAGCAACCAAGGTCAATTTGATAAAAAATGCGGTATTATTTGCACGTAATATGGGATGCGATATGCCACGTGTTGCGACACTGTGTGCGGTCGAAACACTGAATCCGGCAATGCAAGCAACCGTTGATGCGACAGAATTATACGAAATGAATGTTCGTGGCGAAATAAGCGGATGCACCATTTCTGGACCAATGGCATTTGATGTCGCAGTGTCAAGTGATGCAGCAGTGGCCAAGGGTATCGTTAACCCTGTTGCAGGCAATGCAGATATCCTGTTATTTGATAATATAGAGGCAGGAAACAACACACTGAAATCAATGGTACAATTTGGAGATTGGATTTTCGGTGGTGTGATAATGGGGGCAAAGGTGCCAATTGTTGTGAATTCGCGTTCCGATTCGGATATATCAAAGTTATTTTCAATTGCCTGTGCATGTAAAATGTAAAAAATCGGTATGTGTGCCGATTTTTTTCTTGCAATTATGGCCGTCATGCCCCACAATCTTTTAGCATTTTTAACTCTACATAAAAGGAGAACTAATGAGCAATAAATGGGTATATACCTTTGGTAATGGTCAGGCCGAAGGTCAGGCAGACATGAAAAATCTGCTTGGGGGCAAGGGTGCAAACTTGGCCGAAATGAACTTGGTTGGTCTGCCTGTTCCTGCGGGCTTTACTGTGACAACCGATGTTTGTAAATATTACTATGAAAATAACCAGACATATCCATCTGATTTAATGGATCAAGTGCGTTCCGGTATCGCGCATGTCGAATCAATTATGGGTAAAAAATTCGCAGATACAGAAAATCCATTGTTGGTATCTGTACGTTCTGGGGCACGTGTGTCTATGCCAGGTATGATGGACACTGTATTAAATCTGGGCTTGAATGACGAAACAGTTCAGGCATTGGCAAAAATTTCCGGTAACGAACGTTTTGCATATGATTCATATCGCCGCTTTATCATGATGTTCAGTGAAGTCGTTATGGGCGCAGATATTGATTTGTTTGAACACACATTAGAACGTATGAAAGAGGACAAGGGTTATAAACTGGATACAGAATTGACAGCAGATGATTTGAAAGACTTGGTCGAAAAATTCAAAGAAATCGGTGTTAAAATTGGTAAAGTTTTCCCGCAAGACCCATGGAAACAATTAGAAATGGGTATTGGGGCAGTGTTCGGTTCTTGGATGAGCAAAAAGGCCATCACATATCGTAAATTAAACAATATCCCTGCTGATTGGGGTACCGCTGTAAACGTTCAAGCAATGGTATTCGGTAATTCTGGCGATGATTCAGCAACCGGCGTATGCTTTAGCCGTGACCCAGCCACAGGTGAAAATAAATACTATGGTGAATACTTGATTAATGCACAAGGCGAAGACGTTGTCGCAGGTATTCGTACCCCACAACCAATGAGCAAGGATGATTCTGGTCGCCTGTCATTAGAAGAAGCAATGCCAGCAGTCTATGCGGAACTGTGCGATGTTCGTGAAAAACTGGAAAAGCATTATAAAGATATGCAGGATATGGAATTCACAATCGAACATGGTAAATTGTGGATGCTGCAGTGCCGTAATGGTAAACGTACAGCCGCCGCAGCAGTCCGTATGGCAGTCGAAATGGTCGAAGAAGGTTTATTAACCAAAGAAGAAGCAATCTTGCGCGTTGGTGCAGATCAACTTGACCACTTATTGCACCCAATGCTGGATCCAAAGGCAGAAAAAAAAGTTATCGCAACAGGTCTGCCTGCGTCACCAGGTGCCGCAGTTGGTCAGGCTGTATTTAATGCCGAAGATGCAGAACGCTGGGCCGCCGAAGGTAAAAAAGTGATGCTAATCCGTATCGAAACATCCCCAGAAGATATCGCAGGTATGAACGCCGCACAGGGTGTTATTACTGCACGCGGCGGTATGACATCACACGCAGCAGTTGTGGCACGCGGTATGGGTACACCATGTGTGTCTGGTTCACCTGATATCAAAATTGACTATGAATCCAAGACCTTGAAAACAACATCTGGTGTTGTTATTAACGAAGGCGATTGGATTTCAATTGATGGTGCCAAGGGACAAATTATCGAAGGTAAAATCCCAACTGTATCTGTTGAATTAACTGGTAACTTTGGTACATTGATGGAATGGGTTGACCAGATTAAAACACTGACGGTCAAGGCAAATGCAGAAACACCAAAAGATGCAAAACAGGCCCGTGACTTTGGTGCAGAAGGTATCGGTTTGGCACGCACAGAACATATGTTCTTTGACCCATCCCGTATTCAAGATATGCGCGAAATGATTTTGGCAGAAGATGAAGCAGGTCGCCGCGCTGCGTTGGCAAAACTGTTGCCATATCAAAAGGCTGACTTTATCGAACTGTTCAAGATTATGGATGGTCTGCCGGTCACAATTCGTTTGATTGACCCACCGTTGCATGAATTCTTGCCACACACAGATGCAGAAATCGAAGAATTGGCTGCACATATTGGCAAATCTGTTGAATTCATTAAACAGCGCGCAGAACAATTGCACGAACAGAATCCAATGTTGGGACATCGTGGTTGCCGTTTGGCAATTACATACCCAGAAATCTGCGAAATGCAGACTCGCGCAATTCTGTCCGCCGCGTTAGAGGTTAAAAAGGCCGGTGTTAAGGTATTCCCAGAAATTGAAGTGCCACTGGTTGGTTCTAAGAAGGAAGTGGATATCGTCAAGGCAGTTATTGATGCCACAGCCCAATCATTGTTCGCAGAAACAGGTGAAACTGTTGAATACACTGTTGGTTCAATGATTGAATTGCCACGTGCAGCAGTTTTGGCAAATGAAATCGCAGAATCTTGTGAATTCTTTGAATTTGGAACAAACGACCTGACCCAGACAACATTGGGTATGTCACGTGACGATACAGCCAAAATCTTGGACGAATATCGTGCCCGTGGTGTATATGTCGCAGATCCATTTGCATCTGTTGACCAATTGGGTGTTGGATTGTTAATCAAAGACGCTGTTAAGAAAGCTCGTGATACCAAGGGTGAACATATCCACCTGGGGGTATGCGGTGAACACGGCGGCGACCCAGAATCAATTGCATTCTTTCACAAGTGTGGATTTAATTCGGTATCATGCAGCCCATTCCGCGTGCCAATTGCACGCCTTGCAGCTGCCCAGGCCGCAGTTAAGTTCCCACGTCAGAACTAAAAAAAAGAAAAACAAATCCCCCAGATTAAACTGGGGGATTTTTATTGTTTTCTGTCGTATTATATGTTAAAATTATTGATGATATTATAGGGTAAGAGAGTGTACAAAAATATTTTTTCATTATTGCTTTTGTTTGTATTTGCGTCTGATGTTTATGCAGCCTGCAAGCCGACTAAGAAAATGCTTACTAGTCAGACTGGCCCTGGGCATGATGAATACTTGTATAAGAATACGCGTGAACGTGAAAAAAGATATAATAACAAAAAAGGCGATGCCTTTATATGCGGATATGTGAATGAATATGATGGATGTCCAGTTGGTGAAACACTGCGCCTGAAAAATGCGGCGGTTGGTGATGATTCCCAAATTAATGATGCCGTTTTTATATGTTCTGGTGGTGGTGATAATTATTATTGGAAAACCATAATTGTAGAGTCTGAATGCACCTTTTCACAGCCTGTAGACGAAACATATGACGATAAATTAGAACTATTCAAAGTTGGTGACAGGTATTGTAAAAAGGTTTCTGATTTTCAAACAACTATTTTTTTAAATGATGCAAACAAATTTCTTGATGAATTAGATAGGCAATTAAGACCCAAAAATATTAATTTAGATATAAATTTGTCTGGTTATACTGCAAATAGTCGCATATCTGGCAATGATTTGTTTAACAAGATAAAAGTGGAAATCGAAAGACAGAAATTTTCACAGGCAGAAAAAGATTTTATAATCAATGCAATAAATGATTCTGCAAATAAAACAAAAGTAAATATTGATGAACTGGAATCAAAACTGGCAGAACTGCAATGGGACTTAACACAAACACAGGCACAACTTGTGTTAACCCAACTAAGAGCAAAGGCAAACCAAACAAGTATCGCTGAACTGAAATCACAGCTGGAATCTTTAAGGACACAGGTAAATGATAATATGACCCAAGAACAGGTTATGGAACTTGTTGTTGAAAAATTGGACACCAGACAATTCAATAGCGTTGAAATACAAACAATTCAAAAAATGTTATCAGATGTAGTAGCCGGTTTAGGTTTTACAGACAAAAGACTGCAAAATCAAATTGATAATTTGGCTAGCCGTGTTACTGATTTGGAAACAGATGTCATTGATTTGAATACCGAAAATGCAAAATTAAAACAATTAATCATAGAATTAAAACAAACAACAGGTGGACAAGAAGCACAAATAAACGAACTCTTCAATAAACTTGACGAAGTAACATCAACGGCAGAATTTGTAGATCGTGTTCAGGAATTAATTGATGATTCTAACCTGAATGAACAACAGGTAGAAACAGTAAAAACTATTATTAATTCTGCCATGAATGATTTACGTTTTACAGACGAAAGACTGCAATATCAAATTAATAATTTGACTAGCCGTGTTACTGATTTGGAAACAGATATGGGACAAACCAAAACAGAATTAGTAAAATTAAAAGGATATTTTGCAGAATTAAAATCTTTGACAGGGGCCCAAACACAACAAATACAACAACTATTCACTGAATTAGATAATGTGACAACGACGCAAGAATTTAAAGATAAAGTTCAAGAGATTATAAATTCATCATATGCAACAGATGAATTTAAAACTGCTGTTGCAGATGTAATTAATAAACATGATGAACTGAAAAATATGCAGATTGATTTGTCTATGGTCAAGGATACACTTTATGAACACGGTGAAATGATTAATGAAAACAAGATTAAATTGGAAACAGCAAAACGTAATTTAGAAAAGGCAGATAAAGAGTTAGCAAAAAAATATGATAATCTTTATACACAATTAATGATTTATTCTGCAAATCTTGGAATGGGGATTCAAAATCTGAAATGGAAAGATGAAAAAATCGAAAACGCTTTAAAAAATGCACAAGCTGATTTAGATGATTTGTGTAGTAGGTTATCAGAACTGGATGCCGATAAATTAGATGAATCAGCTGTTCAAGATTTAATAAATTATGCCATAGAGGAAATGCAAAGAGAATTATCTAGTGTTGATGATGAACTATGTGCGAAATTAGATGATCAGCTAGAAAATATAAATGATATAATTTCACGTCTCGATGCGGTAGAGAGTAAAGTTAATCAAATGCTGGCTGATATCTCTGCTATACAAGGATTAAATAGCGAACAAGCAGATGCAATTGAGCAATTAGAAAATTCTATTAACAACTATTCAACACCAGAAGATGTATACACATGGATTATGGATAATTATAACATTTTTAGTAATGACCAATTGGAAAAAATTCGCGAAATTGCACAACAATATATAGATGCAAAACTGTCATCTTTCAATGCGCGTATGAATACTATGGAACAACAACACGAATCTGAACGCAAGATTCTATCCGCAATGTCGATATTAAATGCATTTGATGCATCATCCAAAGAAAGTGTATGGCGTAACAAAGACGGTAAATTTAATACCGCACGTTTGGCATCTGATGCAACCGCCGGCGTTATTCTGGGTACAGCGGGTGGACTGATATCAAATAAACTAATCAAAAAGAACCAAGTTAAAAAAGGCTTTGAAAATATCGGTTGTTATGTCGGCGGTCAACAGATTGCTGAATATGGTGATGAATTTACTGTTGGTATGAATTAGTTTTATTTATAAAACATATCTAAAGCCCTGTACAGCGCGTATGGTGTTTGTATGCGCCAATTTGTAATTCTGATAAAGCGTTTGGTCATTTCTACGCATGTGTGCGCACCTGCAATTTCTGGCGCAGCATATACAGGTATTTCAACAGCGATAAATTCCCAGCCGTGTCTGGTCAATATATTCAAATCCCGCATTTTTAGCGGGATTACTTTTATATTATTTTTCTTTATAAACTGCCACATTTCTAGATGATTGGCCTTTATCAAGATTGGCGCAACATGCTTGAATTTGTGACAAATTATTTTTGGTAAAAGTTTTGATGTATTTCTACAAAAACCTATAATTATCAATTTTTTCTCCTTTGTCTGATTACGGTATGATTGTAATTAATCAATCCAACCACGTTTTTTTGCAGCATCTTGTAAAACACTCATCGCATGTTCCCATATCGCAACTGCCCTGTTTTCAGACCATATATGTTGATGTGGGGCGCGCTTTTTATCGCCAAACCTTTTCATAACAGATAAATCATCATCGCTCAATTTCCCACATAAATATAATTTTGTAATCAGGGTTTCAACATCCAAGATTTCACACGGTCTGCGTGTTTGTGCCGCACGTCTGTATTGAAAATTATTCCGTATGGACTTTGAATACAGAAACCAAAACCATAATTGTTCTGCTGACTGAAATTTTTCTGATGAATATACTGTTTGTGTTTGTGTCATTTCTCTTTCTCCTTTGTGTTTTTTACTTTACTGTTGTTATATATAGCCAAAGAAAAGATTCTTGTAAAATGTTACAACCGCTGGTTGAAACGCGAATCGAAATTCCGATTCAAAACACGAATTTATAAATTCGATAACGAATCGATATTTCTTTATAAATTGGCGTATATATATCAAATGTTTAATAAAAAAAAGCGCGCTTAATAAGCGCGCTAAAAAAATTAATATAATTTACTGTTATCGCGTATGTGGGACATTACGAAACGGACAGGATATACCAAATATATATCTGTAATCTGCACCACCCAGTGCACGTGGACAATTATCGTCAGTACAGCCACGCGAATGTTTCTGATTGTACTTGCATGAATATTTACGTACCGGCTCTGTCCACTTGATTTCATCGCGAATATAACGTGTGGCAGTATCAAAGAATTCATAGGCGGTGATATAGTCTATACGTCCACGCTCGTGAATTAGTGTTCGTGCCGGTGACAATTTCTTTTCAATTTTAAAAAAATAAAACTGTTTACCACGATATAAATTTACACAGCCGTTTTCGTGATAATATTCCCGAATTAACTTATATGTTGATTGCGGTATCTCTGTTAGTAGCATAAAAAATCCTTTTGAATAACATACTAATGCAAGAATCTGATTTTGCAACAAAAAAACCGCCCAGATGGGCGGTAAAATCTTAATATAACTGTGCAAAATACAGATAATCCGGTTTTTATATCGATACTGGATTTATTCTGGCGACGACCTACTCTTCCGTGGCTTAAGCCAAAGTACCATCGGCGATACGGGGTTTCCCTGTCTGGTTCGGGATGGAACAGAGGGTGGCTCCCGCTCAATAATCACCAGAATAAATCCAGCTGAACATCATAAGCTTTTCCTGGATTACCGAATATTCCCTGGATGATGCTGCGCATCACTGCGGTAATTTCGGTAATGACATTTAATGCAAGAATCACATTAAACTTAAACGTTCTCTTCAAGCATACCGTCTGACTTTCAAAAAGTCAAGACGATAAGATAAAAAGTCAATGGTTCGATTAGTACTGTTAAGCTAAATCCGTCACCGGACTTACACACACAGCCTATCAATGTCCTAGTCTAGAACTGAACTCATGGGGATATCTTATCTTGCGACCAGCTTCCCGCTTAGATGCTTTCAGCGGTTATCTGTTCCGAACATAGCTACCCTGCGGTGCCGCTGGCGCGACAACAGGTACACCAGAGGTTCGTTCGACCCGGTCCTCTCGTACTAAGGTCAAGTTCGCTCAAATATCCAACGCCCACAGTAGATAGGGACCTAACTGTCTCACGACGTTATTAACCCAACTCACGTACCGCTTTAAATGGCGAACAGCCATACCCTTGGGACCTGCTCCAGCCCCAGGATGCGATGAGTCGACA
>JAFSDI010000023.1 GCA_017436325.1 Alphaproteobacteria bacterium
GCCGGTGTTCTTTCTGTGTTTTGCCACAGAAACTGGTGTTGTGGTCGGGATTATTTCCACGCGCTTGGGATGTTGGAATAATCATCCAATTTGGTTGCTCTATAGTACATATCACCAACCTGACCTGATGTGGCATCTGGCCAGATTTCATACAGGTATTGCCCATTTATACGCGCAGATGGACCGGTTAAGGATGTGCAGTTATAGAATGTTTGGAAGAACATATTACTCTGTGCCGTACCAGAAATATTACCAAACAGGTTCTCTGGGATTGATGTCAAACCACTGCAATCAGAAAAGGTGCTGTCGAACATACCATATGCAGGTGCGCCAGTTAAATTACCGAATAATCCATCGGGAATTGCGCCTGTCAAACCACTGCAATCTTCAAAGGTGCTGTCGAACATCTTACTTACTGGTGCGCCAGATATACCCGCAAATAAGTCAGATGGGATTGATGTCAAACCACTGCAACCATGAAAGGTGCCGTAGAACATAGCAAATGCTGGTGCGCCAGATATACCCACGAATAATCCATCAGGAATCGCACCTGTCAAACCACTGCAACCAGAAAAGGTGTAGTAGAACATCCTTTCTGCTGGTGCGCCAGATATACCCGCAAATAAGTCAGATGGGATTGAACCGGTCATATTAGTTGCACCATAAAATGTCCGATAAAATTTTGGTTGGTTATTTGTATCACTGCTAAGTGTACCAAATATTGCACCCAGTGAGCCATCAATTGATGCGATTTTTGTTTGTGATGAATTTACATAAAAACTTATCGAGGCAGTGTATTCGTCGGTATTATATGCTGTTGCCTGACCGCCAATGCCGATTGTGTATGCACCAGCGGTGTCGTAATTATGCGAATATACTGTGTTTGTAGTGTCTGGTTTTGTTATTGTTTCAACTGTACCGTCACCCCAATCGACCACAAATTCACCCGCCGCACTGATTTTAAAACTAAAACTGTTTGTTGAGGTGGTTGTCAAAAAAAACTTATATTCGATTGGTTTTTGAATCAACGTTTCGACTGCCTGATTCGTGGCGATTGTATCGGCGGCGTGTAATGTTGCAAATTCGCCGTTGCCATAGTTTGTGGTTGGTTCGCCGTTCAAGATTTCATTTGCGACATCAATCGCCGTCAGCAAGTATTTCATATTTGCAACCGTATGAACGTCTGATAAGGCGGAATTGTATGGAATGCTGATATCCCATTCTTGTTCAATCAGTGTGTGTACATATTCAACATTTGCAACCTGTGCCGCATTCGCCGCAAAGATACATAAAAATCCAAAAAATAACGATAGTATTTTTTTCACGATTGCCCCCTTGTTATTATTCTGCGGTTGGCAGTGGTGCAGTTGGGGCAACAAGACTGCCCGTCACATTTATTGTGCCAGAAACCGTATAAGTTCCCGCCATTGTTTGATTTGCGGTGGCGCTGGTGTCGACCTTGCTGGAAACCGCGGTTGCGATTTGTGATGCGACCTGTTCGCGCATAAATGCACTGGACGGAATACTGGCGATTGCCGGCGCGGTTGTTGAAATTAGTGTAAGTGTTAAAATAGTTGTTTTTTTCATTTTGCTCCCTCCATCTATTTAGGGTTTTGTTGTTATTTTTTTGTAAAAAGATACCGCAATGAGAATTCATGCGGTCGGGGAGTTCGAAAATCATAATCTCAATGACTCTGTCCGCCTTTGGTGAAATTCACCTGTTGTATAGCGGACAGCCCCCCGACTAAATTTGTCAGGGTGAATCAAGATACAGTGCAAATACAGGGATTTTGTTGTCGGAATTACGACACTTAATATATGCACACATATATTTGCACCGGAGATTATAAGGCTTTCGACAGCCCCGAACCAGATTCCCATCCAGTTCACTTTTACTATAACACAAATTGCAGATTTTTGTAAATATAAAAATTGTCTGTATAAAAAAAATCATCTGATAAATATTCAGATGATTTTATTTCTTTGTTATTACTTTATTCTTCGACCAAAACCATTGCCTCGCCATCTTGAACAATCATATCTGGGTCGTCTGCTGTTGTTTTTTCGCCCGCCCATACATAATACTTGTACGGCACATTCGTTTCTGCAACAACGTGTATTACATGACGATCTGTTTCTAGTAACAAATCATTGCCATTCGGTGTCGCATAATGTACAACAGCACAATTCGCACCAACACATTCAGGGGCAGATATACTATTTGAATATTCATTTGATGGTGCGGATTGACAAGCCGCCAATACCAGCACAATACCCATCAGGGCAAATATTTTTCCTTTCATGTGTTCAATTATATCACATTTTTTATATTTAACAAAGAAAAAAACACCCCAGAGATTGAATCTTTGGGGTGCCCCGTGTTACCAGTTTATATAACCAGGTTCACATTCGTGTACGCATTTCTTTGACTTAGAATCCCAGTGTCTGTAACCAGTTTCGTCTGAATATTCAGTACATACTAGTCTGCATTCATTGTTCTCTAAGCTGTATAGTTCGCCTTGGTACATACACGCTGCGATTTCACATTCGCGGACATAGCTGCTGACCGCAACTTCGCCGTTCGCACTAAACGCATTGTTGCAACGACCGCACTGTTTCCAGCCTTCGTTGGTCAGACTGCTGTCATTAGTGTACCCTGGATTACATGATGTCGCGATACATTCGCCCCACTTATTGCTGCGATGATTCCATTCGCGGACACCAACACCATTTGGAACTTCACAAGTTTCTGTATCTGATACGCATGCATTAGATACTAGGTGATAATTACTGTCACACTCAATTATCTTACATATACCATATGCGCCCTTCTTTGCATCCCACTCGCGTTGCGCTATTGCTGCATTTGGTGCAACACAATCTATGGTATTTGGCTCACACCCATCTGCCTTTGGATGATACCCTGCAATACAACTTGCAACAGCACATCCTTGACCTGGTTTATACGTCAGAGCATTTTCACGATTACATAGTGTGCATGTACCATTTATATTTTCGTACCCTGTTCCACACGATGTTATTATGCATGTTCCGTCAACTATATCGCATGGATGACCTTCTATGCTTTCGCCACGGTATGCACAATCTGTTCCATAGTATGCTTTGCTTGATACTGGCATCGCTGTACCACCAACCAAATCATATGGTTCACAAGTCTTGTAACACTGACTTATTGCTCCTGAACCAGAATCTGAATGTGGATATGCACCATTTGTAAGGCTTGCACAACTTACTGGGGTATCACCACCATCGCAGATGCTATCTGATGGACATATTGACCATTTTGCCCATATTTTTACATTGCCTGTTGCCTGCTCTGTGATAACAACCGTGTCATTGCATTCCGTCTTTGCCGCATCTATACACCAGGCAATGAATATATGACCATCGTATGTCGGAACACCGTCAACAACTGTTTCAATACCAGCAGTATATTTAGTCGGTGCACCAATATAGTTAGTACCACCACCAAGATCATATATAATATCATAATCTGCCCTTTCACACGCAGTGCCTGTGTCGTTCTTCTTGTACCCTGTATTGCATGTAAAGCTAGATACTGGACAGTTGAATGAACTTACACTGCACGTTCCACCCTGTGACTGTGTGCCACTATCCTTCGCAGTTGTGTCATACTCACAAGTCGAATTAGCAGGACAAGAACTTGTCGCGTTGCCACTACACATAACCTCACAATCCTTTACACAACTAGATTCACCACCTGTGTTGTCGTTCGGCGCATTGTAACCACTGTCGCAACCTGTACATACACCGTTGCTTAAGTAATGATCCGTGGCGCACATCGTGGCAACGCAATCGTTTTCACCACTAGATTGTTTCGTACCAGTGACACCAGTCGAACCAGATACATCGCCAACAACGCATTCACGATAGCACTGTGATGCGGTTTCCCCTTCGCATACATTGTAATCGCCCAGCGTATAACCGTCACTGTTGCCAGAACAACTTACAACACAACTTGAACAACTTGGAGTAGATGTCCCATCGTTCACTATGTCATAGTAACCTTCTATACAACGTGTCGTGTATACACACTGATTGTTTACAACACTTAAGTCACAGGTCGCACCAGTGCCAGCATTACATGGTTCACACGCTGACCACTGCGCAATGAAGGTTAATGTACTTGTACATGATCCCTTCTCTACTTGTGTAACTTTGTTGTCAGAACTATCCAACCAACCATCGAATATATGACCTGCCTTGGTAACGTTCGTAGGTAAATCGAAGGTCGGTGTGCTTACGTTACAACTTTGAGTGTAGTCGCCATTTATCTCACCACCA
>JAFSDI010000024.1 GCA_017436325.1 Alphaproteobacteria bacterium
TCTATTTAATTTATTCCCAGTGCAAGGGGAATGGCTTATGTAGCATTTGTACACTGCGCCAACCCCAATCCGTTTATCTATATCATTCTATTTAATTTATTCCCAGTGCAAGGGGGTTGGCTTATGTAGCATTTGTACACTACATTGCCGGGGTGAATTTTATCTATATCATTCTATTTAATTTATTCCCAGTGCAGGGGGCGGTAATTTTTGTTTATATATTAAAATTAAGTTTACAAAAAATTGTAAGATGTGTTATAATTTATATCGAACTGGGTGGGAATCCGGTTCGGGGCTGTAGCAGGCTCATAATCTCCGGTGCAAATATATGCGAACATATATTAAGTGTCGTTAGTCCGACAAAATATCCCCTGTATTTGCACTGTATTTTTAATACACCCTGGCTGATAAGGTCGGGGGGCTGTCCGTTATACAACAAGGTTTTATCCTAAAAACGGATGGGGTCATTGAGATTATGATTTGCTAACCACCCCGACCGCAGGTTTTCACTGCGGTATTTTTAATCTATGAAAGGAGTTAATATGAATAAAATTTTTCTTGGTGCAGTTTTTGGGCTTACAATTATGGGCAGTGCAGGCGCATCGATTATTTCGCGTGGGTTCTTTGATGAACAAATTGGAAATTATGCGACACTTGATTTGTTAAATTCCAAGGCAAATCAAAAAGACCTAACCGCATTAAATGATATTGTTGGAAAAGAAACCTGGGATAGTTTTTTAACTTTAAAAGTTGGGGCTTTTCCGCATTTATCTGAATTATTTCCAGATTTAGCACCAGACAAAAGAATGCCCTTCACAGATATATCAAGCTATATATATGATAATTTAACATATATCGGCGGCCCAAATCTTGCCGGTGTGACGGATAAATTTTTACACGGTTGGACAAATTCTGATGGTGAAACATATCTTGGTTTAAAAGATGTTAATACTAAAATTGGTGTTTTGCCAATTGGGGATTTTCCTGGTTTTCCAGGATATGAGTATGTTTTACAACCGCTTACATACCCAACAGGTTTAGCAGAATTAATTACTGCACTATACGGCAATTCAGAAACTGGCGCACAAGGATTATTGGCAACTATTATTAATGGCTTTCCATTAAATGGTAACCCTGATGAGTATGTAGGCCTAATACAAAACTTCATGCTTGCGCGTGATGCGTTTCTTGGTGCCAGCGCAAACACTGCCAAAATCGGTACATTACCGGCGGGCTATGATAGTGTTGGTGCGGCGTTGAGTGCAATCGAAGGTATTGCAGAAGAAGCTAAGACATTGGCGGAACAGGCAATCCCAGACCCACGGGCCGAAGGCAGCAGTGGTAAATTTGTTTTGACTGTTGATGTTATTGGTGATAATGCGACTTATCATTGGGAAAAAATTGACAGAACATTAGACGAAACACAACAAACCTTGGAATAGTTGTTCTTGGTTTTGTTATTTATAACAACGTTTGTTGTTTGTCCCCCTTTGGATAGTAAAAGGGGGATTTTATTCGGCAGATGTGTTTGTTTTGTTATCAGAACCCATTATAAATTTTATTTCATCTATACAGGTTTGTGTCATTGCTGTGCGTGCCAATGATAGAAAATCGCGTGGATTAAAGTTTTCAGGGGTGTCGTGTAATGATTTGCGTACTGCTGCGGTAAATGCTAAGCGCAGGTCGCTGTCTACATTTATTTTACAGATGTTCATTTTGGTTGCGCGGCGAAGTTGGTTTTCGTCTATGCCACGTGCACCAGAAATTTTTCCACCAAATTCATTTATTGTTGAAATTAGTTTTTGGGGAATGTTTGATGCGCCATGTAATACCAGTGGTAATTTTGGTATTCGAATGGCAATGTCTGCCAATATATTAAATTGCAGTTCTTCGTCATCGTGTTTGCGTTTGTATGCGCCGTGGCTGGTGCCGATGGCGATTGCAAGTGAATCTATGTTTGTTGCAGATACGAATTTTTCAACGTCATCTGGGTTGGTGTATGTTGATATGGTGCCAAAAGTATGTTCGTCTTCGATGCCGGAAAGTGTACCTAGTTCAGCCTCGACAGATATGTTGTGTTTGTGGGCAAATTCGACAACTTGTTTTGTTGTGGCGATGTTATCGTTTAGACTTAGTTGGCTGGCATCAATCATTACAGATGAAAAGCCGATTTCGATTGCGTGTCGACAAATGTCAAAGTTACGACCGTGATCCAGATGTAATGCTATTTTATCATCAGGGGTTATTTTTGCACCGCGTATCATTCCAATTAACATATCTGATGTCATATATTTTAATGCGGATTCTGAAACAGCGATAATTACAGGACTGTTAGCAATGCGCGCAGCATTAATAACCGCATCAAGTGTTTCCATATTGTATATGTTAAATGCCGGCACAGCATAATGTCTGTTAAGTGCATCTGCAAAAAGTTCGTTTGTGTTTATAAGTCCAAGTTCTGTGTATTTCATATCTGTTTCCTTTGGGTTGAATTATATCAGATTTTGTTTAGTTTGTGCTATTTTTTTTAAGGGGATTTTCTTGACATAGTTTATATTTTTGCAACAATTATTGTGAATCGGGGGCGTGATAGAGAAAACAGGTTTTTTACAGAAAAAAGGTAAAATTATGAAAAAGACTTTGTTTGTGTTGTTTGGCTTGATGTTGCTGGGTGGTTGTGCAGGATACTATGATTATTACAAGGGTGGTGTTCGTTATACTCAGGATGGTGATGATTGTGTGTTCTATTCTGTGGAACGTGGTCGCGGATATTCTGATGATATTAAATCATTAGATGATGACAAGAAGATTGTTTATCGTAATACAAATTGTCGTGATTTGTATGTTCGTGATACTGCAAATCTTGCATCGTATAATGCGCGTCATATTTTAGCGCCTGCGGCAGATGATGTTGCGGTAAAACCAACGTGTAACAAAAACGTAAAGAAAAAATATGTTTTTGTAAAATAAGCAAAAGTCCGCCAAATGGCGGATTTTTATTTTGAAAGTTTTTGTTTTTTGTGATATAATCACCTGTGATACGAATATAAGAAAGGAGTTTTATATGAAAAAAGTTGGATTTGCATTGTTGTCGATGTTGGTTGTTGTTCCTGCGATGGCGGCAACTGCGGCATTGCCAGATATGAAGCAAACTGTATGTGAATTGATGGCGCAATTTGGTAGTGTGTTTAATATTTTGCGTATTTTGGCATTTGTTGGTGCAGGATTTACGATTGCCGGATGGGCATGGGGTTGGATTTCGGGGGGTGAAGGTCCAAAGATAGAAGATCTGAAGAAAAAGGGGACGGGTTTATTGGTCGGTTTCATTGTTTTGTTTGGAATTGGTGCAATAATAAGTGCCTTTATGTCGATGACGGGCGAAGGTGGCAGTTTTGATTGCGTTGTTGATATGTGGAAGATGCAGAAATAAAAAAACGCGGGATTTCCCCGCGTTTTTTATCGCCTTCTTTAACGTAGGTTTATATTTGCGTATTTTTTTATGAATTTGTTTTCTGTGTTTTGTAGTTCGCGTTTTACTTTGTCTATGGTTGTTTTGTAAATATCGTTTTCTGGTTTTATTCTAGTTTGTGTTATCATATCTTGACGTGCTTTGATTAATTCTTGATTCATAATTTCTTCAAATTGATAAATGTTTTTGTTCTTCTTGCTGAATTGCATTATTGCCTTGGAAAGACCGTTTGCCATAAATTCCAAGGAGTATGTTCCCATAAAATCTAAAATTGATGCCTGGTGGCTGGTAATTCCATAGGTTGCCTTTAAGGATTTACTGTCGTGACCGTTAAAAAATGAACGTATCTTTTTGTTGTTCATAATTGATAGGTCGCCTTTGAGTTCGCAAATTAAGCCGTTAAAGCGTTGGCTGTATTTTGCAAGCAGGTCGCGTGCATAGGGACGTGAAAATTGGTATGATAATTTTTCTATCATTTCAAAGGTCATATTTTGCTGGATTATGGGTGACATAAAGTATGTGTATGAAAAGTTTTGGTCGCCAAAGAATTTTGATAAACACCAACAGGTATAGCGTGTCATTTGTAAATCATTTGCCCGCTTGTATTCGTGGTGCCCCAGTTTGTATGCGTGTTTTACCTGTGCGATGTGTTTGTAAAGAAAGTCCATATCGCATGGAACAAGGGTTGTTTTGTTTTTAGATAAATCTATTGGCATATAAAGGTTCTTTTTAATTGTGTGTGCCATATCGATGTTATGTGTCGGGGTGGTTTCGTTGTTGTAAATATTGAATATGTCAGAAAAGAACCAATATTCTGTATCTTGTTTGGCGGTATCTGGATGTGTGTGTGGGAATAAACTAAATTGCCCGTCTTGGACAAGGCGATGTTTTGTTTGGTTTAATTGATTGAATGTATATTGGTTTGTTTGTGTTTTCATTTTTATTACCTTGTTCTTTGGGATTGGTTATTTTTTATCTTCGATATTTGCCAGTGAAAATAATACAGATGATATCAGTGATTGATATGGAACGTGTTGTGTGTCAGCCAGTTCTTTTATCTTATCCAGAATAGGGCGGGGAATGCGCATATTTATTACACAGTCTGATTTATTGAATGCCTTGTATGCGGCGTATTCTTTTAATAAAGATTCTATGTTCATTATGAACAATTGTTGCATTACGTTTGGCATATGCAAACTCCTATACTTCATACAATACTGCGGTCTTTACAATGAACTATACCATTGTAAATACACTTGTCAATACAAATATATTTACAGGTGTAGATACCTGTGTAGTGACGGTGGTGTGGGCAATTGTCTTGATATGTTTTAAATTTGATTTTTGTGTTTTCTGCATATAGAATTAGTCTTGTTAAAGAAAGGATTTTTACAATGAAAAGGTTTTTTATTTGCGCCTTGTTATTTGTTGGTATTATTTTGCCGGCGCGTGCTGAATTAAAGGTTGATATTATCGCTGGGGCGGCACAGCCGATATCGATTGCAGTGCAAAAGTTTGAATCGGCATCTGGGGTCAGCAGAACTGATGCTGCTGCGATTCGTCAGGTCGTAGAAGATGATTTAAAACGTACCGGTTTATTCCGTATTGTAAATCACGATGCGTTTCCAGAATATGTAAAAATGAATTCAATGCCAAATTTTCAGTCTTGGGATGCAATAAAAACTCAGGTTTTGGTTCAGGCCGAATTAATCGCCCAAGGTGCAGATAAGTATA
The DNA here is from genome assembly GCA_017436325.1 of Alphaproteobacteria bacterium. Taxonomy (GTDB): domain Bacteria; phylum Pseudomonadota; class Alphaproteobacteria; order Rs-D84; family Rs-D84; genus Enterousia. Next base: position 5,204 of record JAFSDI010000024.1, read on the forward strand.
AATTGAATTTTTTTGTATGGGATGTTTCTGGTCGTGAACAGATAGAAGCACAATCTTTGGTTGCATCAAAGAATTCTGTGCGCAGATTGGCACATATAATGGCAGATGCTATTTATGAAAGATTGACCGGTGAAATTGGATATTTTGATACTCAGATTGTTTTTATCGCTGAATCAGGGCCGGTGAATAATCGTGTAAAACGTATGGCTATTATGGATCAAGACGGTTATGGTATGCGATATTTGTCTGATGAAAATGCATTTGTTATGTCGCCGCATTTTTCACCAAATATGCAGACAATTGTTTTCTTGTCTTATTATAATGATGATCCAATGGTTTGGACACTTGATTTAGATACTGGTGAACAGCGCAGGTTGGGACAGTTTGGTGGAATGAACTTTTCACCACGCTTTTCACCAGATGGCACACGTGTTGCAATTTCTTTGGTTAAAAATGGTATAACGCATATTTATGAGTATAATCTTGAATCTAAAGAGTTGCGTCAGCTGACATTTGGTAATTCGATTAATACCAGTCCGTCTTATTCGCCAGATGGTAAAAAAATGGCATTAAATTCTGACAGATCTGGTCGTCAACAGATTTATGTTTTGGATTTAGAGTCTGGTGAACTAGAACGTATTACTTATGGGGCAGGGCGCTATGCAACACCTGCGTGGTCGCCAGATGGGCAATTCATAGCCTTTACAAAGATTGCAGATGATACATTCTATATTGGTATTATGAGCCCACAGGGAAAGAATGAAAAGATTTTAGCAGGTGGATGGTTTATGGAGGCCCCATCATGGGCACCAGGTTCGCGTCGTTTAGTATATTATGAAACAGAACGTGCAATTGATGATATTGAACGCATAAGCCATATTCGCAGTGTCGATATCACCGGACAAAATATATATGATATTGAATTGCCAGATGGTGTGAATGGGGTTGAGCCAACTTGGTCGCCAAAGTTACCATAAAAAAATCGCCCGTACGGGCGATAGGTTTTATATATGCGAAAATTATTTCTGATTTTATTATTTTCTTTGTTTGAACATAATGTGTATGCGGTGTCTGCAACAGTTGATTATGTGCTGGATGGTGATACTTTTGCCGCGGCAGTAAATGTTTCGTCAGATATTGCAATAACTGTTCGTGTGCGCTTAATTAATATTGATGCCCCAGAATTAAAAGGTGCCTGTGATGAAGAAATTGAATTGGCGAATCGTGCAAAACAGCGCTTGGCGACTTTGTTGCCATCGGGCATAGTTATAGATTTGCAGAATATCAAGGATGATAAGTATTTGGGGCGTATTGATGCGAATGTTATTTTGTCTGATGGGCGCGATGTTGGTGATATCTTGATTGCCGAAGGTATGGCGTATTTGTATGATGGTGGTCGGCGGCGCAGTTGGTGTGAAAATTAAATATAATGTGTGTGCGGGGATGGGGCAGTATAGAAAAAGAAAACTGGGGTTGGAATTCCAACCCCAGATTGTTTTTATGAAAGAAGTTTAGATGCCGCCTAATGCAGTACGGTCGATTTCTTCCCAAGTGTATGTCCAAGTGTTATCTTGACCCCTGGATGCGGTCAGTACATATGCTTTATCGGCTTGGTCTTGATTTGTTGATGCGTCTTGTACGGATCGCATAAAGCTTGCTGCATTGTTTGCATCTGTTATGGCGCTATTTACCGTTGCATCCAAATCAGTTGTTGTAACTAATTCTCTTGCAGCTGAAACTTTACCAGCTGTTTGTGATAATGTTTTAATAACACCTGTATTGCCGGTTACCGTTGCTGTAATTCCTGCAATGCCATCTGTGACAGCTTTTGATACAGAACCGTCGCCTGAGCCATTCAATGTAGCAATGGCTGTTCTATTCGTTTCGATTTGGGTAACTTTGGTTGAATCGATACCGGATTTCATAACAGCACCGTTGTTGATAACGTCGATTGCATCGGCATTTGCTGTGATTAACCCGCGAACCGCTGTATCGTTATATGTGGCGGTGGATTGCGCATCTGCGATTGCTTGTGCTACTGTTTTACCGTTAAGTTCACCAAATTTCGCGTTAATTGTAGAATCTGCAGTTTGTAAATTTGTTATAGCTGTTGCTTGTTCTGTATTTACACTAACTGCGCCATCTGCTGTCGCTTGTGCTGCTTGTGCTGCTGCTGCTGCTGCTGCAATTGCTTGACCTGTTGTGCCTTCTGCACCTAATTTTGCATCGATATCTGTTTTTGTATAAACGTTTGCAGAATCTGCCTTTGCAGACAATAAATTGTTTACTTCTGTTTCTGTGTATGCGTCAGCTATACCATAGCCCTCTAATGTTGTTGCTTTTTTTGCATATGCAGCTTCTATTTGCGTGTTTTGTGTGTCATTTGCTGCTTTGATTAACTGTCTTACAGAACCGTCTGTGGTGTCTGTGGCTTCTAATTTTGTTATTCTGCTTTGTATATCTGTCACTGTTTCATTAGTGGCCACAGATTTCATATCTTCTTTAATTCCTGCGATTGCAGTGGTATTTGCTGAGATTGCATCGGTATTAGTTTTTATTGCACCTGTTGTTGTCAATTCTGTGATTTTGGTATCTGTATATCCTTTTGCTGTTCCAAGAGCCGTATCAGCTTTGGTCGTTGCATCTTCTGCTGCTGCACTTATGGCGGCGGCTTCTGCGGCATCTGCAACGGAATCAGCATAATCAGTAGATGCGATTTTTGCGTTTGCTGCGGAAACAGCCATAACCGCAATCAATGAACTTAATAATATTTTTTTCATCTCTTTTCCTTTCTGTCTTTCTTTCTTTTCGTTATTTCTTATTATGTAACTTTGTTGCGGTTATGCAACAAAGTTAGTTGGATGTTTTATTGTGTAACAGTTGGTTCAACAATTGTTTTAGGTGTTACAATTAATCTTTCGGCATCTGCATCGGTGCTTGGTTGTTCGGTAGCTTCAGCTGGGTCACGTGCAATGACTTCCCATACAAACTGTGTACCGTTTGTTGTCAAAGTGCAGTAGTTGTCTGCATCAGAACAAGCGGCAGGTACACGTGCAATATCTTGCAGGTTCAGACCAGATACTTTTTGATCTGTGTATGTTTTTGCATAGGTTTTAGCATTTGCCTCAGCTGTATTTGCCTTTTCCGTTGCATCTGCCTTGGCATCGTTTAGGGCAGTTGCGGCTGCACCTTTGGTTTCATAAGTATTATCCAAATCTAATGCACTGATTTTTGTGTTGATTTGGCTTTCAACAGATGTTGTGCCAACCAAGTTTTGTAATGTTGTGATTGCGCCATTTTCGCCTGTTAAAGCGCCAACTTTTTCATCTGTATATGCCTTGGCATCAGTTAAAGCCTTGGTGATGTTTTGTGCAATTTGACCTGTTTCACCTGTTAATGTTTCTAAAGCGGTGATTTTTTCCCCTTGTTCAGAGGTTGTTGTTTCCAGGTTTGATATCCTTGTTGCGTGTCCTGAAACAGTTGTTAATAAACCACTGGTTTGTTCGCCGTCTTCGCCGGTGGAAACGTCAAAAAGTTTAGATAAATCTTCTATTTTCTTATCAACATTAACAATTGTGTCAAATTTTTGGTCTGTTTCAGTTTTTGTATATGCGTCTGTAATGCCATAGCCCTCTAATGTTGTTGCTTTGTCAGCCTTTCCACTAAGTAAATTATTTGCTTCGTCTTTTGTGTAAACATCAGCAGTGTTTGCCTTAGTTTTTACAACAGCGTCAACATAGCCCTTTGATGCGACAGCAGCATCGGCAGCATTTACACTGACCAAACCCATTAATACGGTAAATATACCGGCAGTTAATTTTTTCATATTTTTCCCTTCCTTTCTTTCGGTTGATTCATTATATCATTTTTTGCCACTTTGTGTAAAGGGCAAAAAATGATGTTTTGTATTTTATTGCTTAATCGGTTGTAGTTTCTGGATCAGATGAGCCACTGGATGCTAATTCCAATTTCATCCAATATGGTTGGTTGTCACCATTTACAGATAATACGCATGTTGTTTCTGTACAGTTTGTTGGCTTTGGTAATGCATATGTATAAACTGCGTCGCCAGTAATCAGACCAGTATCATTTGCTGCGACTGTGCCGTTAACATTTACAGATACTTTGTTATCTGCAATTGTAACATAATCATTGCCGGCAGACATTACGTCTTGCTTTGTTGTGGCATAGTTGTCATAATTTGTAACTTTTTCTGCGGTGATGCCGGAATTAAGTGCACTTAACTGATCGCCAGTGATTTCGTTTTGTTTTTTATTAATTTCTGTTGTTAATGTGCTTGATGCTTCCTGGATTTTTGTGTCAACTTCACCTGATGTGTCATAGTTACTTAATGCTGTAGAAATTTTGTTTGCAACAGAGCCTGTTGTGTTTTCATCACCATTTAATTTTTGAAGTGCAGATGTGTTGGCGCCGACTTGTGTGGTAAGATTTGTTACGTCACCAGATGTTCCGCCCAACAAATCAGATAAAACTTTGATTTGGTTTTGTACAGAGCCTGTTGTGTTTTCATCACCATTTAATGTTTGAATTGCAGCTGTATTTTTAGATACGTCATCGCTTAGGTCTGCTATTGCGCTCTTGTTATCGGCAACGTCTTTGATAAGGCCTTCTTCTTCTGTTCCGACAACTGCTGTGATTTCATTCTGAACATCTGTTTGGGTTAGGGCATCTGCACTTTTTTGATATGTTTGTTCAACTGTACCCAAGATGCTGGTTTCGCGGGCATCAACGTATTCTTTTGATGCGACAACCGCAGCATCTGCACTGCATGTAATGCCAGTTAAAATTGCCGCCATAAAGCCAGAGAACATTAGGTTTTTTACTTTCATTTTTTCTTCCTTTCGTTGTTTTATATGTCTTGCCGGTCTTTGTTATGGCGGGCCAAACATATTGTTTTGATTTTAATATTTTATTCCAAGTTAGTTAATGGTTCGTTTGTTAACATATCTTTGTCGCCATCGCCGTTGACAATCGCAACACGTTGTACAGATACGTCGCCATTGCCGTTTGAATATACCAGATAGCCACCGGCGGTGTTCGCAATTTCAGATGCACTGATGTATTTACCATCTGTTAACTTGTTTTCGATTTGTGTTGATACAGCTGTATCGCCAACATTTTCTTGCAATTTCTTTACGTCTGCAACCAGACCAGTTGTTTCATTGCCGACTGTGGTTTCAAGACCCTGTACCGTTGTTTTAAGGTCGGTTAAGTCTTCGACATCTTTACTAATTTCCCCAACCATCGCAGTGGCAATTGACATTGTGGCATCAACTGTTGGGAATTTTGTCGCTTTATCTTCAAGACTCATTTCGTCCAAATTAATTGTGCCGGAAATTTTGTTTGCAGAATCTTCTTTTGTTGTTAAATCATTTTCCAGTTCGGTTTTTGACGCATAGTTTGTTAAGTCAACGTTGATTTTGCCGTCTGCGCCAATTGTGACATTTGTGCCACCTGCGTTTTCCTGGGTCAATTTATCCTGCTTGCTTGCGATTGTGCCAATTGCATTTAAATCTTCGGCAGTGATTTGTTCCAGTGTTTCGGCATTGGATAATTTATCCTGCTTGTTTGCGATTGTGCCAATTGCGGTTAAATCTTCGGTAGTGATTTGTTCCAATGTTTCGGCATTGGATAATTTATCTTGTTTGCTTTCGATTGTGCCAATTGCGGTTAAATCTTCGGCAGTGATTTGTTCCAGTGTTTCAGCATTGGATAATTTATCTTGCTTTTCATCCAGTGCTTCGGCAACTGTTATTGTTTGGCCATTGGTATTTGTTATTTCGCCAATGGTTGAATTTATATCAACCTCAGCCGAAATGACAGATTTGCCACCGACATTAGAAATGCTGATGCCGTCACCAGGTTCAAGTACATTTTGTTTTTCGGCAACCTTTGTGTCAACGTAGTTTTTGCTGGCTAAATTATAGGTTGTTAAAGCGTTTGCGTCGCTTGTGATATTCGCGAATATCGCGGCGGCAAAACCTGAAAACATTATATTCTTTATTTTCATTTCTTGTTATCCCTTGTTAAAAACTATTGACCTTCTTCTTTATCGACTGTTACAGATACCCATTGATGTTCACCGTTGGCACCAACAATAAGCATTGCCATATCGCCAATTGGGACAGAACCTGTGTTCAGTTGGGTGGCAGTAATTGTGCCTTGTTCAATTGCAGCGCCATTTATGCTGGTGATGTTATCAGCAGTCAATTTAAGGTCGCTAAGATTTTTAGTCGCTAAATCACCTAAATCGGCAGTGTTCGCTTTCTTGGCAATTTCTGTGTTAAGTTCTGATTTTGCTGTTTCAAGCGCGCTGGTTGTCGCATAGCCAGTTAAATCAACCGTGCCATTGGTGACAGCATCAGTGATTTTTTCATCAACCTCTGCCTTGGTGTAAACATCGCTTTTTAAGGCATCTAGTATATCTGATACACTTTTCAATGATTCCTTGGTTGCGTATGTTTCTTTGTCTTGGGCAATTTGTGATTCAAGGGTTGTACGTACCGAATCGAGTGCGTTTTGGTCAACTAATGAATCGGCGCCAATTAAGTCTGATAATTCCGTTGGAATTTCTGATTTTGTTGCAAAGGTGCTGTCTGCCTCTGTTTTTGTGTAATAGTTAGTCAGACCGCCTTCGCCAGCAATGATTTCATCAATTTCATTACTTAGTTCTTCTAGGTCTGCTTTACTTGCAGTGTCAGCGAATTTTTGGTCCATTTCTGCGATAACAGAATCAATCGCGGATTGAAGCGCTGATTCAAGATCGCTATGGGCAACAAATTCTTTTGCAAGGTCATATTCTGTTGTTTTGCCTTCTTGGATGATTGTTAAGAAGCCGTCATTATATTCAACAATTGTATGTTCACCAGTGATTGCAGATAAATCTGCCTGAAGTGCGGCGACATCAATTACCAAGTCTGCAACAGTGTCTTTAATTTGGTCACCATTTTCTGAATAGCCAGTAAATTGTTCAAGCGCCGCAACGCGATTAGACAGTTCGCTTACATCGCCACTTGGACCACCAACGCCAGACTGACCCGGGTTCATTGGTTTCGATGATGAACCACCACTTATTACACTGGAGCCGCCAAGATATTTGCCAATTGATAATCTGGGGGATGTTGCAGTGCGACTTGATGTAACGCGTGTGTTTGTGCCAGATGTCGCATTGTTTACACGCATAGAGCCTGCACGCATTGTGCCGGCACTGCCTGTGCCACCAGACTTTGCATTTGCGGCA
>JAFSDI010000025.1 GCA_017436325.1 Alphaproteobacteria bacterium
GGATATAATTAATCCCCTGTTTGCACAGGGGATTTGGGTGGGTTATTCGGTGGTGGTGGTTTCACCCTCGCGATCTATCTTTTCCCAGCGATAGGTCGCATTATCGCCAACGATATCAACGGTTAAGACAAATTTACCGCTTGAACCCTCTTGCTTAGGGTCTGGGATTGCCGCCAGTGCCGCGGCCTTGGCATCTTCGGCAATGCCTTTAATCGCGGTCAGCGCCGCCCCAATACTATCATAGCCCGTCGGTAATGTACCGATTTTGGCATCGGTTTCACTTAACATACCTGCAAGATTTTTGCCATCTGGTACAGTGCCGATTTTAGTGGCGTTTGCGTTAGCAAGATTTTTTGCATCATTCGCAAGCGTGAAGTTTGGTAGTATGCCTGGATTTGATTCTTTTTGACCATCGCCATCTGTATCAAATGGGAAGCCCCCAAGAATACCTGCCAATAATCCTCGTGAGTCAGTTTCTGAATTGCCGTATAGTGCAGTAATTAATTCTGCTAAACTTGTTGGGTATGTAAGCGGTTGGTTAAGCTCAGGAAAAAGAACCACATGTTCTGGAATTGTAGGAAGACTCCCACTTGGCAATGTGCCGATTTTAGCAGCGTTTGCGCTGGCAAGATCGTTTGCGTTTTTCGCAAGGCTGTAGTTTGGTAATAGGCCTATAGGCGTATCAGGGCGTCCATCGCCATCTGTATCCGCTGGAAAGCTCGTAATAATACCTGACAATAATCCTCGTGAGTCAGTTTCTGAATTGCCGTATAGTGCAGTGATTAATTCTGCTAAACTTGTTGGGTATGTAAGCGGCTGTCTAAGACTAGAGAAAAAATTTTCAGATTCTGGAAATTCAGGAAAATTCCCACTTGGCAATGTGCCGATTGTGGCATTTATACCTTTTACGCCAAGATAGGTTGTGCCACTGGTTGAATCAGTCCAACCACCAGTTAGCGATAGCATTGAAAAACGAATGAAGCCTTCTACTAAATCAAAAGCCCCTTCAATGTCATTATTAACTTTATTTGGATTAAAACCATCTGCAAATTGTCCGAGTGGAGGCTCCCATAACCTTTTTAAATTATCTACAGAATTACTTATTTGTGTATTTAATTCTGTAAAATCGCTTTGGTTCGCTTTCAGGTCTAATGATGTGCTGAGTGCGTATTCTGTTAATTTTTCGTCTAAAAATCCGCTTGATACGATTGATGCGTTTGCAGTGCCTGCGCCAACAATTCCCAATATCGTACCGAATATGCCAGCGGTTAAAAGTTTTCTCATGCTGTTCCTTCCTTTGGTTTAATAACAAAAAACCGCAATGAAAATCCAATGCGGTCGGGGAGTTCGTAAATCAGCATATCATTGATTCTGTTGCTTTTGAGGTGTCTCTGTTTTATAGCTAACAGCCCCCCGACCGCCAATATACCCACACGGTCAGGAGTTTTTATTCAATTATATACAATGCAGACACTGTCAATTTCGTCAAATAACGACTATTAAAAATGCGTGTCCGCATCGGATATGCTAAGGCCTACGACAGCCCCGAACAAGATTATCATCCAGTTCTTTTTTAAATATAACATAAATTAATGTTTCTTGTAAACACAAAAAATATACTAAGGGTGCTTATAAATAAAACCTATATTAATTATTCTTAAAAACATAAATTTTTCAGGCCAGCAATAGCAAATACATAGCAAAAAGAAAAATGGGGGCGATGGGGCGGTGGGGCAAACAAACAAAAAAACACCCGCGGTCGGTTCTTGTGCTTGGTCTGTCTTTGCTGACGGTATGCCGAGGCACTGAATTTTTCTAAATAAATTACCCACAGAAAATTCTGTGGGTAATTTATTAACTGAAATTTGTTGGGGATTATTGTCCCCCCGAAAACACCGCCCTTGATTTTTGTGGAAAATGGTGTAGAATATGTGTGTGCAAGTAATTGCACAAGCGGCATTAAAAGTGAGAACGGGTTTGAACACCCAAACATCACGACTTCTAATGTCCCGACAATGGTCGGGATGCTGTTGCTATACAATAAGGTTTATCCTGAAGGCACAGAGTTCTATGTTTGAACTGTTCAACGCCCGACCACTCTTTCATTGAGTGGTCTTTTGTTTGGGGTTGTATGTTTGTCAGACAATGGACTTTTGTTATTGCGATTGCGTTCGTCATTGGGGTTGGCGGTGGGGTGCAATTGCCCACACGGACGGTTGCACCGCCCAGCGCACCCGCACATATAGAAGCATATTTCACCCCCGGCACCGAATGCGAAGACCGCATAATTGCAGAACTGGGTCGCGCCACAACCATTGACATTGCCGTTTATTCTATAACCAATCCGAAAATTGCGAACGCCATTATTACCGCCCACCGTCGGGGCGCCCGCATCCGCATTGTCACCGACCGAACTATGGCCGGACATAAATCGTCTATGATTGATGAACTGGTCGCCGCCGGCATACCCGTCCGCGTCAATCGCCGGCACAAGATTGAACATAATAAATTCGCCGTCTTTGATAATATGCGTATGGTGACGGGTTCCTATAACTGGACCACCGCCGCCACAAAGTATAACAGTGAAAACTGCATCTTCCTGACCCACCCCGCGCAAGAATACAGCAAACGGTTTGAATATTTGTGGGGGATGTATAGGTAAGTTCGATATATTATTCTGTTCCCACAAGTATTATCACCCCACAAACACAATCCCAAACCATTTTTGCATAATGGTCAAGTGGGATTGATAGTCGCCCACAGAGTTGATTTCTGTTTCATATTCGCGTTTTAGTTGTACCAACACCCCAAGTTCACGCACTAGGCGATTGCACACGCCCATAAGATAGAATATATTGCCCGCCAGCCCGTTCAGGTCGATGACCAGGCCTGTTTGATATCTCGCCCCCGGCACACCCCACTGGGCGGCACCTTTGGTTTTTCCTGTGCTTGGTCCGTCTTCGCTGACGCTATGCCGAGACACTGAATTTTTCTAAATAAATTACCCACAGAAAATTCTGTGGGTAATTTATTAACTAAAATTCGTGGTGGGGACACAGGGACTCGAACCCTGGACCCAATGATTAAAAGTCATTTGCTCTACCAACTGAGCTATGTCCCCAAAACTGGAACCGGAAAGGGAGAATGAAATTCTATTTTTCGCGGTTCGGGGGAAATTTTGACACATTATAAAATAAAAATCAAGCAAAAATAACAAAAATATTATTTTTTTTCTTTTTTTGAACTTTTTTCCACTTCCACGGGTTTTAATATGTGTTCCTGCAAATTTAATGCCGCAATACTGTCAGAGTCCAGCCAGTCTAAGATATGCGCCATTATTCCTTCGACATATTTTGATGATAAACGCTTGTTACGACGAAATTTACTCTCGTTAATAAGACGAGTCATATCACGCGATAAGGATGAAAGTGTTTGATAAACATCTGAATTTATCACTTCGTTTTGACCATTTCGATAAAGCAATGTATCTAAATCATTATGATATTCGTGTAATTCTTGTTTTATCTTGCTGGTTATTTTTAACCGATGACTGATTTCATGCGCACGCAACATTAACATCCTGTTCAGACTTTCTGTGGTTAGTTTGCTTCGTACACCCAGCATTTCACGCAACATTATAATTATATTTAACATTAGTATGTTGAGCTTGTTAGTCATCGAGTTCGCAAGATTCTTTTTCATCTGTCGTGCAACACGCGAATTCGTATAATCATACAGCAAAAATACTAGCGGTATAGATAGTAATGACGCAGAAACATTTATTGTTAAATCGCGCAGATTTGCATTTGGCGCATTGTCTATGGCACCAGTGTACAAAAGAATACCGCCCGCAATAGACATTAGATATGGCACGGATTTTAAAAGAATTGTACGCAAAACCATACACTCATTTTATACTATCTATACAAAAATAAGCACAAGAACGTATACCTAGTGAATAAATTATATTGTATCGTCCACCAATGGACATTTTTTATACAACCTGACAAGCGCAAAAATAAATACAGCAATCATTAGCAGTCCTTGAATCATAATGCTGTAGCGCCAACTGCCAATACTGCCACCCAGACCAATTATTCCACATACTGCCATATACACAATATAGGTTAATGTCGTATAAAGAGATAATACCACAGATCTGTGTCGCGATGGAATCATATGCTGAAATTGCGCATATAGCAATGTATATATACCATAAAACAACATATATGCAACCCCAAGCGCCCATAACCACGAAATAGAATAAAATACAGAAAATATCAGATACCCAATACCAACAACCGCAATTAACGCACATAAGAACAAATCAGGTATCTTTTTAAATTTATATGCAAAACGCTGGCCGACAGTTGCACATCCTAGTAAAACAAAGGATAAAAATCCGACATATTCTGTTTGTATTCCAATTTGTAGCGCAATAGGACTTAAAAAGTCATCTAAAAATGGTACATTTACTACAAAAAGTGTCAACAGCATAATAGATATCAAACACGGGGTCTTTTTACAAACCTTGAAACCTGTACGCAATGTTTCGCGTATGCTTAGTTTTGTATTGCTGGATTTCTTGTTAAGTTTTGCACGATATGGAACCATCAACAAACATAATACAGAAAGCAATATTGCTGTAACAGATGCCCATGTCACCCAATCATAACCCTTGAACATCAGTAACGAACCAAACGCAGACAACACAGTGCCAATCGATTCATATGTTGATTTGCGCCCAAGTATTTTTGAATAATCCTTGGCAGAACCATATTTATGGACAGAATCATACACCAAACCTTCAAAGGCAACACTGCGAAATCCAGCCTGTGCACCCCACATAAACATACCAATAACAAATCCAATATAGTTCGGCATAACTAACCATAATAAAATAGCAAAAGCCTTTAGAAACTGTCCCAGAATCATTGACCAACGCTGACCAAATCTGTATGTCAAAAATGTAATAGGTGCCTGTGCCACAATCGTTCCAATCGCAGATATAATAAACATGGTCGATAGTTGTAAATCGTTCAAACCATTTTCTTGCATAAATATTGCATAAACAGGTGTCAGCAATAAAAACTTGTTAAAAAAAGCAAATCCATATAATGAAAACAATAATCGTTTCATATTATAAAATCCTTTCTTCGCTATATATAAACAAGTTTTTAGAAAAAAGTACAGAAAATATTGAAAAACTAACTAAAAAACACTATAATAAATGGGATAATAATAAGGTGTAATTATGGCCGTTACTGCAGATAGATTTTTAAACCAGTTTTTTATGCAAATGCGCTTTAACCAAATGTGCGCAAGCTATCCTGAAAAATTTAAAACTTTTAAAAAATATATTGATAGCGGTGATTATAAGTTTCGTGGCGATATGGAATTATGGAAAGACAGACTGTATCACCCCGACAATGATGGAAAACAAATTCAAAAGCTGACTGATGGCAAAAGCGGCGAATGGGAAATGGACGATGATGCATGGAAAGAACTGTATCTGGAATTCAATAACGCCATGCGAACAATGTTTCTGAATAAAAAATCGTTCGATAACCCAAATGATGAGGATAATTATAATGGTGTCGCATTAATGTTTCTAAATGACAACTTTGGTGCGGATAAAATATTTTCTTTTTCTAGCGCAACACCAGAAGCAGTAGCAAAAATTAATGAACTTGCAACTTATCTGGCACAGTCCGACATCCAAGCAATATTAGATGTCGCGTTCAGAAATTGGGGATATAAAGATTTAACGTGCAAAAAACTGCTGGATGGTATAAATAACAGAAAATATAATACAGATAATGATTTCAAAGAAAACCTGTTGTCTGTAGTCCGAGAAATTCATTATAGAAAACAAAATCAATTTTATGATGAAACAGACCGTAAATACTTTGAGGATCTTAGCCAGAAAGGCTTTCAATTCCGTGATTTTGAAGATATTTTAAATGGGTTTAATGATAAAAACGTAGACACAACAAAATTAAACGATTTTAAAGAAAAATATCAAGACTTATTACAAATTGTTGGAACTAATAAAAAACTGCAGAAACAATTTAACTCTGCCAAAATTACAGCGGCACTGGATAATGCAAAAGCAAAAGTTGCATATGACGATAAAAATAGCGACAGTTTCTTAGAAGACTCTAAAAATGATAAAAAAACATTGTGGCAAGAAATACAAGACTGGTCCAAAGATACTTACAGTGATGTTTTTGAAAAATATAAATTATTGCAAGGTGATAGACTTTATTTTTCACCACAAGCTAAAGATATTATCGGTGAACTAAATGGCAAGACAAAACCAACCGATGGATTAGATGGAATTTTAAAAGTTGCAAGCGATGTTAAATCGAATCTACAAAAAAAATCATTCGCATCAGCAAAATATTTTGATTGGATGACTAAAACACTGGGCGAAATAAAAAATGTTAAACCCAAAGCATTTGAAGGCGCGTTGCGTAATGGCACGCAATTAGAAGTCGTTGTAGAAGAGTTAATAAGACGCGCTGTTCGTGACAGTGAAAATGGCGATAAAAATGCAATCGATGCCGCAAGAGCCGCTTTGGAAGTTATATCTGTGTCAAAATATGGTTTGACAACCAGTAAGATTATGGATGCACTAAGTGATGAGTTTAAAAATTTCGCCTTGTTTTCTGATAGCAATTTGTCATGGAATAAAAACGAATTTACAGCGATGATCACATCAGCAATGGATAAAAGTTTGGTCTTTGTTATGAAAGGTATTGGTTATGGCACAACAATGCTTGTTAACACCATAAACAAAATGGGCAGCAAATTTAATGGAAAGCGAAAAGGATTATCTAAAATCAGCAGCGACTGGGAAAATGAAAATGCAGAAGCAAAAAGAACAGCTGAACAAAATAGAGATAACTATAATTCGTTGGACAACACCGAAATTTCCAACCAACAAAATATAATTAATAGTACAGGTATTACAAATCTGGATACTGAGAAACAGAAGCTGAAAAATCAGCGACAAGATGAAAAAAATAAAAAATTAATCCTTGAACAAGCAAAAACAGTTTTAGAAAATGCAGAAACTGCTCTTAATCAGGCTATCGAAAATTCTATGAAAGAAATCGGAAAATACAAGCAGGAAAAAAACAAAGAAAGTCAAAAACAAGAAGACATAAATCAAGCAAACGATAATATTTCAGCCAAACAAGATGAACTGCAAAGACTGCAGGATATTATAAATGATTATAACAATATGCCTGGCGAAAACCAAAAGCTTAAAGATGATATTGCTAAAAAAGGACAAAGGCTTCGTCAAATAAGAGATGCATTGAAAAAAATATCAGTCCCTTATCAAAATGCTGCGCATGAAGCGCGCGCGAACCAACTGCAACAACAGTACCTGCAGGAAAAGGCAGAATTACAAAATGATATAAATAAATGGCGTGAACAGGTGCAAAAATACAATACAAGAAACACGCCAGGTTCAGAATATATGAACACTATTAATGAAATACCAAATGTAAATGCTGAAATTTCAGCCGCACAAAATGCACTTACTGCGGCACAGACGGCATTAGCCACCGCACAAAGAGCAACCGCTGCAGCAAAAAACCAAAAAGACAGTTTTGTACAAATTGCACATCAAGCAAAGCAAGATTTTAATGACGCAAAGATAGCCTATAAAGATGCAGAGAAAGAATATCAGGACGCACAAAATATCAGCGCGGATACCGCAGGTAAAATAGAACAATTTGAAGATGCAGAAAAACGTATCGAAGAGTTAAAACGACATATTGAAGAACGAAAAAAAACAGTAGATACGTGGGACGAAAAGCATAAAAACCAATATGATGAATTGATTGCTTATTGGGATTTCTTGGAAACAGGTCGTGATGCACGTATGGGACCATTCTATAACCGTTGGCGATTATCAAAGAAAAAAGCGCAGAAAGTTTTCGATACAAAAAAAGTAGATATGTTCCAAGATTTTAAAAATAAATACTCATATGCCGCATAAAGTATACACAAAATAAAAGGCTAAACTGTAAACAATGTATCTTTTTGGAAAAAACATTTTGGTGATGATAATTAAAAAGGACAAAATATGCCAGAAATAGGAGGTGTTTACAAACATTATAAAAACCATCAATTTTATCAAGTAATAGCCATAGGCAAACACACAGAAACCTTAGAAGATCTTGTAATTTACAAAGCATTATATGAATCAGATAAATTTCCATATGGTCAGATATGGTGCAGACCTTTGAAAATTTGGCAGGAAAATATAAATGGCAAACCAAGATTTGAAAAAATTGAAGACAAAAACCAATAAAAAGCTACATTATTTACACTTGAGCCAAATAAAAACACTTGACATTTATCGTTTTTGTACTACATACATTTGGGTGCGGGTGCAATTATACCCATTGAAGATTAAAAAAAGGAGTTAAATATGATGAATGGCAAGCAAAATACAAATCCAGCGCTGACACTGCCTGCGTTGGAAAATAAAGATGTAAAATATCAAAACAAGGCGCCAACCGTATCTGAATTATACGATTTTACAAAATCTGCAATGAAGTACGGTCAAATAAAATTTGGAACTGATTCTGCTGGTCGTGCGGAAATTGAGGCGCACTATTGCGATTATTATGTACTTATATATGACCATTTCACTTTGGCACACTGCGGCGATGTGAAAACAGATACTGATAACAATGAAAAGAAAGCCACAAAGCCTTCTTTTAAACAGAAATTTAATCAGTTAAAAAGTTTCATCGCCCCAACGACATCGCAACTTGTTGTTAATATTCATGATAAAGAAATTGAAATCACTAACCCTGCAAAGAAATTAGCAATTATGTTGCCACTGTATAAACGTTATGTGTCACGTTCTATGTAATAATAGTGTTTATATATGACACCGCCAAACAAGGCGGTGTTTTTTATGGACTGGGTTTGAGTGCTGTACCACAGAAGAAATATAAAAACTAAAACAGTCTAAAATAAACCAAAGGATGTTATGTAATTAAACGATATGCCCATTATAAAATTACTGCCATAAACATCTGCACCACGTGCCCGCGCACGACGATACTGAACATATGGCCCCAGTGTCATATCACCCCACAAGTTTGTATCCAAACGAACAACGGCACTAAAATCACGCTCTAAATCCGTATCAACAAATTTAGAATAGCTGAAATATTCGCGATAGTAACCGTTCGTAGATAACCTGACACCATTGCGTATCTCATATTCTAGACGCCAACCAATTTCAGCGGCCAATTTGCTTAATTTTTCACCAGCATATGTGAAATCATATTCATATACACCAGTCAGATATAAACTTTTTATAATTTGATTGTCAAATAATGAAATACCTGTATTCGCACGAACTATGTTTTGGCGCGGCGAATTGTCTGTGGTAAAAAATTCTGTGTCATATGCAGCACGAACAGTTGGACCAAACTTAAACCCAGACCATTCCCAACACGCATATGATAGATTACTGGACAATAATATATCATCCGAATTTTCACTGGTGCTGGCAGGTGCGTTGTATGGAATTAACTTTGTTTCACCATATTCCATAAATAAACTGTTATCCCATTGAAACCTGTCAGTGTTATAAACCAATGCTGTGTCAAATACTGCCTTGATAAAATCTTGACTATCTGCCTTTAACGCCGATACCGGTGAATCTTGATATTCTGCAGCATTTTTTACATCTGTCTTTGACCATTCAAGTCCAATTCTGCGTACCGACAGTGTTAATGTGTTATTAGATTCACTGCTGTCCGATGCATCCGCCATAAATGGCAACAGTGCAAAAATTGCAAATAATGATATTTTTTTCATTTTATTTACTTCCATATACGCAAGGCACCATCTGTGTCAGCATATTTCCAACCACGTTCACGCAAAGCAATTGTAAACGCACCGCGTTTATCAACAGGAATTACAAGATTTATAACATTTCCAGATATTTTTTGTGGCTGAATATCTATCTTTTCCGTGCGCGCAATATCAGTTAATTCAATCCACTGTGACAAACGATTGGCAGACATATTTACAATAACCGCAACAGAATCTTGTACACTGGTATCTGGCAACCAATTTTGTATCTGATTGTCTGTTAACCAACCACGAACAGCAGCGGCATCAAAACTGATGGATATTCGCGCAGAATATGTTGTGTTGGATGACTGCTCGTCCCCGATGGTTGATGCGGAAACCATATTTGCTAAATCAGCAGAATCAGCATTCTTTATCGCATCTGTCAAGGTATCAACGTCTGCATATTGCCGCAATGAATCTGATAGAATCTGACGTCTTGCCTCATCAAATGCGATGTTTTTTGCGTTAACAGCTGTATCGCTACTGATATTAACAGTCACTTCGCCATGCAACAATTCGTTTGCAATTAATGGCGTTGCAAACATTGTTATCAATCCTGAAAAAATTAGCTTTCTTATATTCAACATTGTTTTCTTTCTAGAACTTTGCATTTATTCCAACACGAACCCCAAGGGACTTGTAGAAAGAGTCTATTTCGCCACCATCTGTACAAATCCAGCCAGGGCAATCCGCTTCTAGCTGTTTGATATTCAACGCAACAGGATCACCTGTTTCCGGATTTAACATATCGCTTTCTGTATAGCCAGCATCCTGCCACTGTCCAAGTAAATCATTATATATGCCCATATAATAATTTCCATTTAAAAATGTTTGTGCGTCTGCACCACTTACACTGTAATAGTCATATGTCACACCAAGCGAAAATGTCACACTGTTACTTATCGCAGTTGACCAATTTGCACCCATACCCAAATGGAATGCAGACCCAATACCAGATGTGTCTTCGACCGATTTCGGGTGCTGCCAATCAAAGCGATACGGCTGATCCCCAGTCGCAGTATATGATGGCAAGCCAAGTTCAACAAACGCATTAACAGAATTATTCTGATTAATATCATACAACATATCCAACGCCAAATACGGCCCAGACCATTCTACGTCATATTTATGACTAATTCCAGATTGCCCATAATAATATGTACCACCTGTGTTTACGTATTGATAACCACTTGGTACCTCTATCTCGTCATTTAGGTCAATAGAACCATCGCTGTTTGTGTCGCTGCGCGTTGCAAGATATTGATTACCTGCAGAATCGTAAAAGATTAACACAGGGTCACATTGCACTTCGCCATCAAGGGTGACACAACCACCAGCGCCATCAAATGTATCAATAGC
Source organism: Alphaproteobacteria bacterium (assembly GCA_017436325.1). Lineage (GTDB taxonomy): Bacteria > Pseudomonadota > Alphaproteobacteria > Rs-D84 > Rs-D84 > Enterousia. Next base: position 11,257 of record JAFSDI010000025.1, read on the forward strand.
CAAACCGTGATTATTGTGGGTTTCAAGAGAATACTTTAAATAGCGCCAACCAACCGAAGGGGTTATTTTCATATTGCCCCATCTAAAAGCATTTGTTAACCCCAGCGCAGCATTAAATTCCATCATAGAGCCATCCTTTGACGTACCAATAGACAATGCGCGCCCCATTTGATTACCCAAGACCTTGTCCGCAGTACCATCATCGTCTGTATCTTCGCCCCATTCGGTTATAAAATAGCCACCATTTGTTATATCATCGTCAATCATTGTGGATTCTGTGCCTTGGATACCATATTTAAACCCAGCAGTCAATCGCATCGGCGTATTCCCAGCCATAAACCCGTATGTCATATTTACATCAAAAACATTCCAATCAATATTATCATAATGCAAAATAGAATCCGCATTATTCATTTCAAACTGCCACATTGCCGCCTGTTTTGATATCCCCGCCCCTAAGGATAATCCTTGGGCAGTATTATTAGCGGTGGTATTTCTTTTCTGATTAGCAGGAACAGTTTGTTGACCCGCACGGACATTCTGACCAGCACGAACAGGTGTATAGCCCGCATTTGCATATTGATTGCGTGTATATGCAGATACACCCTGTTGCGAATAATTGCGCGACTGTTGCGATGATGCATAAGATTGCTGTGCATAACGTGTCTGTGGCGACTGATATGCGCCATTATAATATGTCCCAGCCGCATTTGACACAGCAGGAATCAACGCAAATATTGAACACGACAACATTTTCTTGATTAGCATATTCATAAAAAACACCTTTCCTTATTATTTCTTATCTGATTTTATCATAAAAATAATTGAAATCCAAATCACTTGTTGCAAGAATAAAAAAAAAAATTTATTATACGGTAACAAATGCGACCATGGCGGAAATGGTAGACGCGCAGCACTAAGGATGCTGTGGGGTAACCCGTGGGGGTTCGATTCCCCCTGGTCGCACCAAAAAAAATCTTTACATAAATTAAAAATTATACTTGCCCAAAAAAATATAAATTTGCTAGCATAACCAATATAAAGGAATGAAAGGATTTAAGGTATTTTTATCAGCACTTGTTATGCTGCGTGTAATTAGTACAGCGGCGGTGTTTGCAGCGCCAGAACAAAAAAGAACACCTGCGCGCAGACAGGTGGACACGGCACAACAAAGCGCAAGAAAAGTAAGTACAACCATTCGTAATGCCGGCACACGTGCAGGTAACACAACACAAACACGTGAAAACACAAAATCACAGGCGGTTGTTGCGCGACCACAAACAAATACATCAAGAAATGTTGGTACTTCGATTCGCCCTGTTACAGGAACAAAACAATCACGAACAGCAACAACTATACAACAGCGCGCAATATCGCCAAGAAATAATGTACGCACAACACGCGCAGCAATATCAAGAAATGCAACAGTGCCATCTGTATTATCACGTGATTATTCAAAATGTCGCGATGTTTTTAATAACTGTATGGACGAATTCTGCGCAAATAAAGATTCTGAATTGAAAAGATGTGCATGTTCTGTACGGCACAGCGAATTTAAAAACTCTAAGGAAAATTTAAATGCTGTTGAGGATAAGTTGCTTGATTTTAGTCAGCGATTGCTTACCGTCAATATGGACAAGGAAGATGCACTGTCTATCAATACAGCGACTGAGGGGGAACTGGCATATAACACAAAAGATACATCCGAATCAAAAAAGATGTTGAACAAAATATCACAGAAATTAAACACAACATTCAATGATAATAATTTTGGTTTAGGTGCTGTTTCTTATTCACTGAACATTGATTCTGCATTTGATAATATTGATTCATTGTCTGGTGCATCGACAACAACAAAAATTGGTACGGCATTATATGCGGCCGCCCTGCCCGTGTGTCGCGAAATGGCGGCAGAGGTTTGTTCCAGTGATGAACTGAAAATCGCAGAAAACAGCTATCAATTAGTAATAGAACAAGATTGCAATACGGTTTCAAAAACCTATCAGGCAAAAGCCGATCAGGCACGCGCAAAGGTTCTGGAATCTGGGGCATTATTGGATATGTCGCGACTGGATATTCATCAAAAAAGAAATTCTGATGATATGCTGACCTGTAAAAATAAAATGCTGAATATGCTGACAGATTCAACCGTTTGTGGCGAAAAATTGTTTAAGTGCCTTGATACCACGGGTCATTTTATAAACCCTGCAACGGGCAAGGCTATTTTGACAACTGATTTGCACTTGTTACAGAATACTATTGTGCGACCAACAGGCGATATGACATGGAAACAAGTTCCTGAAAACCTTAAATACGTAACATTCTTGAACACAAAAAAGGACTATTTAAAGCCGGCAATGGAAAATTGTCAAAATATTGCAGATGTTGTCTGGGATGGATTCTTGGATGATGCACTGGCGCAAATCAAATTAGCGCAAAATGAAAAATTAGAAGAAGTTCGTCAATCATGTACAACACTAACAGCAGAATGTATAAACACGGCAAACAAAACAATTTCTGATTTTGATGCACGCGCATTGTCTATATTTGGAATAACAGCAGACAGAACCGCAAATGAAATGTGTCGCGATGTGTTGGAATCATGTAATGCACTGATGGGAAATATCGATAATACAGATTGGGAAGATGGCACAAAAGGTATAATGACAACCAAAACGTATGAGACGATATTACAAACGTGTCGTACTGTTGGTGAAAACTGTATTGTTCAGACTTGTTCTTCGGCATCGGGAAACTTTGCACTGTGCAAGGATTCAAATTCTATTAGTCGCGGATCTATTCTTAGCCAAGATGCCTGTTGGAAAGAGGTACAGGATTGTATCGCCAGCGCCGGTGATGATGCCTTGAAACAAATTCAAGCATCGTATCCTGCAAGTTCAACACCAGCGGAGCTGCACGATTTTTGCAATAAATGTGACGACGCAGAAACAGACCTTAATTGTTATAAATGCCGTTTGGCAGAACATATTTGGGGTAATTGTAAAGCCGATCCTGTATCATTACAAGCAAGTAATGAAATCAATCCAGATGCCGATACATTATTGTCTTGGATGGCACGGAATACACAAAACTACAATTGTGGTGCTTATAATTATAACTGTCCTAATTTTATCGCTGTTACACCAAGTATGACAAATTGCTGTCATACAACGGTTGTTTCTAATATGAATCATCAAATTTGTTGTGCTAGCAATACTACCGTACGCGTCCAGCCAACATTCGGCACAATAACGTCAAATAATACGAATATAAATGTTGCCATAGGCGGAACACCATTGTTGGCCAACAAAAAAATCTGTGCACCAAGTGAAACAGAAACAGACAAGGCAATACCTGTTGTGACATATACAACCACAAAAGTAATAAATGGTGCAACCGGCGAATTAGAAAATATAACAAACACTATTTATTGTATTGGCACAACTGTTCTTTCGGGTAATACAATAGAATGTACGGGAAAATTAGTTCAAATAAGTGCAACAAATGGAAAAAATCCAGATTATTCTGAATTAACCGAAACCGCAGAAAACAACAAATTTGTTTTTGCTGGTCTAGAGAAAACATTTAGCAAGGATGCTACTAGTACATGTACATACAATAATGATGAACCTAAAGGGTGGCAACCAAGCTCTTGTCCAAGCGATGTGACGGGATATAATATGACCTATAGAGATGATAACAATGGTGAATGAATATGAAAAAAATATTATACGTGTTTTTATTACTGACCGTGTTTGCTTTTATTCAACCAACAACTATAATGGCTGCAACCGACAATGACCAACCCGGGTCAACTCTACCTGTTCAAGAACAATGTTCGGCCCATAAGCAACATGATGACTGCGCTTCTGCCCCAGGATGTTATTGGGTTGAAAATACAACAACGCCCTGTCAGCCTTGTCCTGCTAATCATTATTGCAGTTCTGGTTCCGTAACCCCAATAAAATGTAAAGCACCTAACTCATCAGCCCCAGCAGGGTCAGATGGCGTAGAAGATTGCACAGACTATTGTTCAACCCTTAGTATCAGAGGGATTTGCCAAAGTACAGACGGCTGTTATTTGGATTCGGATAGCAATACGTGTAAAATATGTCCTGAAGATAATTATTGTGAACCTTATACAACTGAGCCAGTAGCTTGTCCAGATAACGGAACCGCACCAGCAGGTTCGAATAGCCCAGACGATTGTAGAAAAGACTGTTCTGGGGCTACGAATAAAACAATTTGCAGGAATGATTATCCTGGATGTTATTGGGATGAAACATCCAGTAACGGTAAATGCACGTTATGCCCAAAAGGTTACTATTGTGATTCAACCAGCCCTTATAAACACGGCTGTCCAGACGGATATACATCTGAGTCTGGTGCAAATGCTGAAAATGATTGCAAAATTATTTGCGAAAGATACGCTAACAATAGTGATTGGTGTAAAACTGCGGCAGGATGTTATTACGATGATCTTGAAGGATGTAAGACCTGCACTGGGAGTCATTATTGTGTATCTGGTGAAAACAGTCGAAGAGACTGTCCGAATGGGGCCTGGTCTGATGAAGGTGCAAAAAGTATAACAGATTGTTATTTTCCCAAAATTATTATCAAAGAAACTAATAGTATAACTAATAGTAGTAAGGAAATCGAAGTTACCGGCGAATTACACTTTTTTGTCCCAGGGAACAACTACCAAATCGTTCAGCAACCATTTGAGTCTTTGGGCTATTGTCAGCCTGATTTTGCCTGTGACTAAAAGTAACCGTAATTACAGATTTTTTATTGTGGCTTGTACCCCCGACAATTGGTCGGGGGTGAATTTTCCCAAAACCCAATCCGCTGGATTAATTGGTAATCCAAGTTCGCGTGGATGACCAATACCAATCCTGATGCGCATATATTCACGACCAACATATTGATCTATGGATTTTATACCATTATGACCGGCACTGCCACCACCAATTTTTTTGCGGCAATCCCCAACCGTAATGTCCATATCATCATGAACAACAACTAAATTTTCCAATGGTATCTTGTAAAAATTCATCAGCGCAGCAACCGCAATTCCGCTGTTGTTCATAAATGTTTGTGGTTTTGCAAAAATAACAGTGTGACCATCTATATTTGCGCGTACGGTTAATGCGTCTTTTTCTTTGCGCCAAGTGACATCAGGCCCAGCCCAATAATTAACAGCCATAAAACCAACATTATGACGCGTATGTTCATATTGTGCCCCAGGATTGCCCAGACCAACTACTAAAAACGGTTTATTTTCTTGCATATCTATTACCTTTTTTTTATGATAATATCATACAAAGGAGAAAACATGAAATCAAAAACACTAAAGTTTTTAACAATCGCATCTGTTTTATCTGTTTCTGCACCAGCGTATTCTAATATGCTGTTCGATGTCTATGCCGGTGCAACATACGGTATTGGTGGATATACTATGTTCACAAATGGTGAAAATGTATCAAAGTCATCACAGTCTGTTGGGGCTGTGCTGGGTATGGATATCCCAATGTTTCGTGTCGAATTAGAATATAATTTTCTGGATGCAAATAATGCAAAATTAAATCTGGGGTTGATTAATGCTTACTTTAAATTGCCAACACCAATCGTTAAGCCATATATCGGTGTCGGTATCGGCAGCACTTTTGACAGTAAATATGAACCAGATAATTCAGCAACCATTAATATCGATGATACAATGGCATATCAGGGTATGCTGGGGTTAACACTCAATCTGCCTGTGATTCCATTTAATATTGATGTCGAAGGTCGCGTTTTATATGCACCTGATGTCTTTACCATCGCAGATGATACACCGGACTTGTTGCAGTATGAAGGTCGTGTAAAATTGCGCTATGTGTTTTAAGTAAAACACACAAATAAAAAAAAAGGGGGGCGCAAAAGTCCCCTTTCTTTCAAAAATGTCATAACAAAAAGAAGAAAATCGATGCTGACACTAATTGATGGGAACTCTTTGCTTTTTCGTGCATATTACGGTGTGCACAGCCGATTAACACGTGCAGATGGGACACCAACCGGTGCGGTATACGGTTTCTTGAATATGTTATTGCCAATCTTGGCGGATGCGAATCCAGATGATGAATTTGTTTGTGTGTTTGATGCATCGCGACAGACCTTTCGACAATCTATATACCCTGCATATAAACAAAATCGTACTGAAACACCCGCAGACTTGATTACGCAATCACAGCTGGTGCAACAATGTCTGGGCGCAATGGGAATTCCTGTTTTATGTGTCGCAGGGGTCGAAGCAGATGATGTTATCGCAACACTTGCAAAAAAATATTGTAATCAAAATTTAAAAACACGTATTATCACCAGTGATAAAGATTTAATGCAACTGGTTTCTGATTGCGTATTCCTGTATGACGGAATGAAAAATCGCGAAATTCACGAACCACAGGTCTTGGAAAAATTTGGGGTCAAACCATCACAAGTGATAGATGTACAATCTTTGATGGGGGATTCTTCGGATAATGTCCCAGGGGTCACTGGCATCGGCCCAAAAAAAGCCGCAGAATTAATCAATCAATTTGAAAGCTTAGACAATCTATATAACAACCTGAGTTCTGTAAAAAATGAACGCACCAGAATGCTGTTGCAAGACCAGAAAGAAATGGCCTTTATATCAAGAAAATTAGTCACGCTAAAAGATGATGTCGATTTGTCAGGATTAAAAATATCACCACTTGTTTTTGATACACGCAGGGCAATTGAATTTATTAAAACACAAATAGAAAGCAATTCTTTGATTGCAAAAATTGAAAAAATGTTTCCAATAAAAAATAATACCCCACAGGAAACAATGACTTTCGATTTCCCAAATAATGCATGCGATTTTATTGAAATACCAAAGCCCCAAGAAAATAACGCACAACGTATAATCAATTATGAAATTATAAATTCAATTGATGCACTGGAAAAATTCTTGGGCAAAATTGATAAAATTCTGGCAATCGATACAGAAACAACCGGATTAAATCAAATGTCAGATAAACTGGTCGGTATTTGTCTGGCGATTAATGATACTGATGGTGCATATATTCCAATTCGTCATCAGAATAAATCACAAAGCTTGTTCCTAGAAACACAAAACACACCGAAACAATTGTCTGTGGATGAAGTGTATCAGAAGCTGTGGCCTGTTCTGACCGATACAAATATTATAAAAATTGGGCACAATCTGAAATATGATTTTCATATATTAGAAAATGAAGGTTGGAATACATCACTTATAACACCATATGATGATACAATGCTGTTGTCTTATGCGCTGTATGGTGCGCGACACGGCCATGGTCTGGATGAATTAGCACTGAAGTATCTGGGGCATAAAAATATCGCATTCGCATCTTTGTTCCCAGATAAAACCAAAGATGCAGATATGCATTTCGACGCATTGCCAATTGAATCAGTGGCAAAATATGCTGCAGAGGATGCATGTATATGTCGCGCACTGTATGATAAAATGCGACCAGAATTGAACGAAAATAAAAAATTAAAAAATCTGTACGAAACATGCGATTTGCCACTGATGCATATATTAATGCAGGTTGAAAGAAACGGCGTCTTGGTTAACCGCACAGGGTTAAAACAGCTGTCAACTGTATTCCATAAAAAATTACAGGAATTGTCTGAACAAATCTGGGAATCAGCAGGACATGAATTTAATATCGCCAGCCCAAAACAATTGGGGACAGTACTGTTTGATGAATTGAACTTGCCCGCTAATAAAAAGCGGTCGACCGACGCAGATTCTTTGAACGATTTACTTGATATGCATCCGATTATTGAAAAAATATTAAGTTGGCGTTCTATTGCGAAACTTGCAGGAACATACGCGGACACATTGCCACACCAAATTGCATCAGATGGCCGTATTCATACAACTTATTTACAAACCAGTACTAATACAGGTCGCCTGTCAAGTCGCGATCCGAACCTGCAGAATATACCAATAAAAACATCACTGGGGGAAGAAATCAGAAAGTGCTTTATCGCGGCACCAAATCATACTTTAATTTCTGTTGATTATTCGCAAATACAATTGCGGTTGTTGGCAGATATTGCAAATGTTCATACATTCAAGGAAACTTTTAATAATAATCAAGATATTCATATTCAAACTGCACGAAAAATATTTAATATAGCTGCAGACGAACCGGTCCCCCCAGAACTACGCCGCGCCGCCAAAACAGTCAATTTTTCAATAATATATGGAATTTCTTCGTTTGGCTTGGCGGCACAACTGGGGGTCAGCAGAGCCGAAGCGCAAGAAATCATAAACAGCTATATGGCGGGATTGCCCGAAATTCAGGAATATATTAAGCAAACTAAAGATTTTGCTGCGAAAAATGGTTTTGTTTATACCCCATGGGGACGAAAAATCGAATTACCAGAAGTTCGCAACCCACGTACACGCGCATATGCAATGCGTGCCGCAATCAATGCACCAATCCAAGGTTTTGAAGCCGACCTGATGCGGCGCGCAATGGTTGAAATTAATACGAATATAATAATGCCTGATGCAGATAAAATACGTATGATTATGCAGGTGCATGATGAAATTGTCTTGGAATGTATCGAAGCATATGCAACAGAGTTTGCACATAAAATAAAAAGCACAATGGAAAATATTACAAATCTGTCCGTGCCATTGGTTGCAGAATATATAATCAAACCAATTTGGGGTAAATAAAAAAACAGGCAAAATAATTTCTTATTTTGCCTCTATAACAACCATTGCCGCACAATATTCACCCTGATCGGTCAGTGACAAGTGAATACGCGCACCATCACCAGCAACGTCTTTTAGTACGGCCTTGGCACCACCAGAAATTTGTAATTCAGGGCGACCCGCATCGTTATGCAAAACAGAAACATCTGAAAAAGATATATCGTCACCAAACCCAATTCCGATTGCTTTTAGAAAAGCCTCACGCGCGGCCCAAAAATTCGCCAAGTGCCGCTCTGAATTCGCATTGTCATTATCAGCGTATTCTAATTCTTTTTTTGTAAATATGCGCTGTTTTTTAAATGCAGACCAATCTAAAAATCGATTGCATTCAACTAAATCAATTCCAATTCCAATTATCATTTCAGACCCCCATTGGTAAATAAGCTTGATAACGCATACTAATAATAAATGCGCGATTCGTGCAAGCATAAAATATAACAAAAATAAAACCGCGCATTTGCGCGGGATTTTACTTTTTGCAATCGGACTTTGACGCGTCCATTTTTTTATCACACTTGTCGTGCATACCTGAACAATTTTTACATTTTCCACTTTTATTTTCTGTTTTTGACATTTTTATTTCCTTTGTTTTTTGATTAAGTCTGTCCGGACATAATATATAATATATTTTCTGAAGTATCATAACAATACGTGTATTTTCCCAATTGCAAATAACTAATAATTAAAAAAATAATTTTTTCACTTGTAAAAAAATTCATAAATATGATATCCTGAAAACAGAATCCAAGTAGAATTTTGGGTTCGGGGCTGTCGAAAGCCCATCTTATTCGGTGCGACTGCTGTTTTAATGCGGTGCGCACACCCTTGGCCGTATTGGTATTATGCGGTCGGGGGGCTGTTTGCTATATAACAGAGACACCTCAAAAGCAACAGAGTCAATAATAAGATGATTTTCGAACTCCCCGACCGCAAATAAATTCTATTGCGGTTTCTTTTTACAAAAAAATAACAATAAAACCCCAAACACACGGAGGGAGGTAAAATGAAAAAAACACTTATATTAACATCTGCAATTACAATTTTAACTGCGGTGCCGGCGATTGCCAGTATCCCATCCAGTGCATTTATGCGGGAACAGATTACCGCACAAATTACATCCGCGATTGCATCAAAGGCAGATGCATCGGCACTGACCGCATTGGATAATAAAATCGGAACATTACCGGCGGGTTATGACAATGTTGGTGCGGCGCTGGGCGCGATGGTCAGTACCGCCGCAAC
>JAFSDI010000026.1 GCA_017436325.1 Alphaproteobacteria bacterium
GGCGGCCTTAGAGGCAATTAATGCCAAGGTTGATAATAAAATCACCAATCTATCTGCCACCGCCAGCAATGGTAAATATGTCTTAACCGCGGTCAAAGAAGGCGACCAAACAACATACGCATGGGAATCAATTGACCGTTCCGAATCTGAAAACACGCAAAGTGTTGAATAATAATTATTTTCCCAAACTAGGGTTTGTTTTATAGTGTAAAAAAATCCCCAAAAGGGGATTTTTTTACGCAATTTTCTTTAGGACTAAACTTGCGTTTGTGCCGCCAAAGCCAAAAGAATTGCTTAGTGCAATGTCGACTTTACGTTTTTTTGCAGTGTGTGGAACAAGGTCTGTGTTGCCAACCGCATCTTCGGGATTGTCTAGATTTATTGTTGGTGGCACAATTCCGTCACGAATAGATAGAGCACAGAAGATTGCTTCAATCGCGCCGGCAGCACCTAGTAGGTGGCCGGTCATAGATTTTGTTGACGACATTGATATAGGTGCATCGCCAAATAATGTTTGAACTGCGGCAAGTTCGCCAACATCGCCAAGGCCAGTTGATGTTCCGTGTGCGTTGATATAGTCTATGTCTGCTGGGGTCAGGTGTGCATCATTTAATGCAGCCTGCATCGCGCGCATACCGCCAGCGCCATTTGGGGCAGGGGCAGTGATGTGATACCCGTCACCAGATAGACCATAGCCTGCAACCTCAGCATAAATTTTTGCACCACGTGCAATGGCGTGTTCGTATTCTTCAAGGACTAATATTCCTGCGCCTTCGGCCATGATAAAGCCATCACGATTTTTATCCCATGGACGTGATGCGCGTTCTGGTTCGTCATTACGTGTGCTTAATGCCTTCATTGCGGAAAATCCAGCCAAGCCAATGCGACCAACGGCGCCTTCGGTGCCACCGCAAATCATTATGTCTGCATCGCCGTATTTGATAAGGCGTGCTGCCTCACCAATAGAGTGCGCGCCAGTTGCACATGCGGTTACAACGGATATGTTTGGACCGCAAAAACCGTATTTGATTGATACGTGACCAGCTGTCATATTTATGATTCCCTTGGGGATAAAAAATGGGCTTACCCGGCGTGGGCCGCCATCGTGTAATTCAATACAATTTTCATAAATGGTATTTAGACCACCAATGCCACTGCCGATTGATACGCCAATACGATTTTTGTCGCCAGTATAATCTATTAAGCCTGCGTCACGTATTGCTTCATCGGCTGCGACCATACCGTATATAATTGATTTGTCCATTTTGCGTTGGTCGCGCGGTTCAATAATGCTGTCTGGATTATATTGTCCTGCATTTGTGCCAGATTCTGGAATTCCTGCAATTTGTGATGCGATATCTGATACGTCAAATGAATCAATTTTCTTTATGCCGGATTTGCCAGCCAAGATGTTTTGCCATGCATATTCGATGCCTGTGCCAACTGGTGATACGATTCCCATACCAGTAATAACAACTCTTTTCATATTTTATGTTCCTTTTTATTTATTAATGGTAATCGTATAATAAACGTTTTTATGCCTAAAATACAGTAAAAAATCCGTTGGAACATTTGTTGCCAACGGATATAGATTTTTGCAAAATACAAATTTTAGTTCTTTTTATTTTCTTCAATGTATTTTACAGCATCGCCAACTTTTTCCAATTTTGCGGCTGCATCATCTGGAATTGTGATGTCGAATTCTTTTTCAACTTCCATAACAAATTCAACAACGTCCAAGGAGTCAGCACCCAAGTCGTTTACAAATGCAGCAGATTCAGTAACTTTTTCTTCTGGAACACCCAATTTTTCTGCTACGATTTTTTTTACTTTTTCAAAAGTTGTCATTTTTTTTCCTTTGTTTTTGTTAATCTATTTGGTCAATACCGTGACCGTCATTACATCATAAGCTATCACTTTATCGTATTGGTGTCAAGGATTTATAACAAATGATAACGGACAGCTGTTTTTATATCGATGTGTCAATATATAATAAATCGTCTAGTAATGTGTTTAGGTTTGACCTGAAATCTTCGCGGTCGGATGCCCATATTACACGGCGCATCAAGAATTTATGTACATCGTCCATTGTTAGATCTGGAATTCCAGCAGCCGTTGCAACGCGATGCCATGTCGTGCGTGGATCTGATAAATGTATGCCACCACGTCCAGGAAAAACCCATTGGCCGTCTTGGGGCAGGTCTTGTAATAATAAGATTGCCCTGTCTGTAAGGGGGCGGTCGCCCCATAAATCGTGGTTAAAATCAAGATCTGTCCATGCCATAGAAAATATCTTGGAACGAGGGGCAAAACCATAAATTAACATAAAGAATGCTGCGCGTAAAATTGGATCTGTGACTGATTCAATTGCGTGAACTAAACGTTGTAGTCCGGATTTGTTTAGTGGACGTATGCGTCTTTGTTGTGGGACTTTGGCAAGTGTCGCAACAGGATTGTTTTTTACATAGCCTGTTTCAATAGCGTAATTAAAAATACTTTGCAGTAATTCTTGAACACGACCAGCAATTGCGGCGCCGTTGATATTTTGTATGGTGGTTTTAATGTTTGCAGGGGTTATGTCGCATATTTTAATGTCAAACAAGTCTTTTAAATGTCGATTGATTGTGCGTACTAGTTTTAAATACGAATCTTCACTGCGGCGGACCTTGTTTTTTAAATATAATTGTAAAAAATTATAAAAAGTTATTTTTTTGCGGCGAATCGGTGGTTTTTTCGCAGCGTTTTCTAAGATATGTGGAACAGCGCTGCGTGCTTCTTCGATGTCTGTGGCAGGATATTTGCCAATCAGAATTCTTTTATCTTTGCCGTGAACGCGTTTACGTACAAAAAATGTCTTGATACCGTGGCTGGTTATGTACATACGAAGTCGGGGTTCTGAAATGTCTTGGACAACATCAAAACCACGGGCAGGGGCGGGCAAGTTGTCCAGAATATAAGGATTAAAATAAAATTGATGTGCCATATTGGCCCCTTTTTTTTGTTGTTATTTCACATTGTCTAGTTTTTTCTGCCAATGTGTTAAAACGTCTTGTTGAATTTTGTTGCGTTTGTTTAATGTTGCTTTGTATAAATTGTGTTGGCCGGCCCTGGGGCAGGATTTGTATGAACATTTATTTTTATAGAAATTTTCGCAATATTGTGTTGCTTGTTTGGGGTCTGGTATGTGTATGCATTTTTTCTTGGTGTCAATTAATGCATGCTGCATGGCGGTATAATATTCTTCGATGTATATATTATATTTTTTAAGATTTTTTTGTTTTTGTTTATATTCCAGCCAATCTTTAAGAATTTGGATTGACTTTGTGTTTAAAATATACATAAACCATTTATATTTCATTTTGATTTCCTTGGGGTTAAGACACTTTTAGTGCGTTAATGAATGCGGATTGTGGAATTTCAACGTTGCCGAATGAACGCATACGTTTTTTTCCTTCTTTCTGTTTTTCAAGTAATTTGCGTTTACGTGTTATGTCGCCGCCATAGCATTTTGCAGTTACATCCTTGCGATAGGCTGCGATGGTTTCACGCGCAATGATTTTTCCGCCAATGGCCGCTTGTAAAGGTATTTTGAATTGATGTCTTGGTATTAAGTCTTTTAATTTTTCAACTATTTGACGACCGCGTTTTTCCGCAAATGAACGATGACACATAAATGATAATGGTTCAACATTTTCTTCGTTTACAAGAATGTTTACTTTTACCAAATCTGATGCTTGATAGCCGTATACGACATAGTCAAACGATGCATAGCCTGATGAAATTGATTTTACACGGTCGTAAAAATCAAATACAATTTCTGCCAATGGTAATTGATAGACTAATACAGCACGATTGCCAACGTATGATATGTTTTCTTGGATTCCGCGGCGCTCGGCACACAGTGACATAATGCCACCCATATATTTATCAGGCATCATAATTGTTGCACGTACCCATGGTTCTTCGATAGATGCAATTTTTGTTGGTTCAGGCATATCTGCGGGATTTTCTAGGTCAATAACATCGCCGTTGCGCATATGAATTTTATAAAGCACACTGGGAACGGTGTTTATCAGATTTAGATTGAATTCACGTGATAGGCGTTCGCTGATGATTTCCATATGCAATAACCCAAGAAAACCACAACGTAAACCAAAACCTAGTGCAGATGATTTTTCAACGGTGAATGTAAATGATGCATCATTCAGTGCAAGTTTTTCTGCGCTTTCGCGAAATGTTGGGTAATCATCTGCTTCGACAGGAAAGAATGATGAGAATACAACAGGTACAGATGGTTTAAATCCAGATAGGGCAGGGGTGTTTGGTGTGCGACTGTCTGTAATTGTATCGCCAACTTTGCAATCGTGGATTGTTTTCATTCCTGTGATTATAAAGCCAATTTCGCCAGTATGTAATTTATCTGTATTTATCATTTTTGGGGTAAAGTAACCAATCTTGTCAACGGTATATTCTGCGCCAGTTGCGATAAATTTAATCTTTTGTCCACGTGAAAGTTCGCCATCAACAATACGTACCAGTATGACAACACCAAGATAAGAATCATACCATGAATCAACAAGTAATGCACGGGTAGGTGCATTTTCATCGCCGTGTGGTGCAGGTAATTTATTGACAATTTCTTCAAGTAATTCTGCAACACCATCACCTGTTTTTCCTGATACAGCAAGTGCATCATTTGCGTCCAGACCAATAACGTCTGCGATTTGTTCGCGTGTGGCAACAACATCGCTGGATGGCAAGTCGATTTTGTTTAGCACCGGTAGCATTTCTAGGTCATTATCCAGCGCAAGATATGCGTTGGCAAGTGTTTGTGCCTGAACCCCTTGGGTTGCATCAACAAGCACCAGTGCCCCTTCGCAGGCCGCCAGTGAACGTGATACTTCGTATGAAAAATCAACGTGACCAGGGGTGTCCATTAAATTTAATTGATATGTTTCACCATTTTTTGCAGTGTAATTTAAGCGCACTGTTTGGGCTTTGATTGTTATGCCACGTTCCCGTTCAATATCCATAGAATCCAGAACTTGTGCCTTCATTTCGCGTGATTGTAATCCGCCAGTGAATTCAATTAGTCTGTCTGACAGTGTGGATTTACCATGGTCAATATGTGCAACAATTGAAAAATTTCTGATGTTTGATTGTTTCATACTAAAAATACCTATGCTTTATGCGACTTATACTAGTATACTATTGCCGCATTCGCAAGGTGAATTTTTAGGAATAAGCATTCTTTATAAATTATTTAGTAATTCGTCAATTTTTGCTGCTTTTTCAAGTGTGTCATCATAGGTGAACTTAATGTCTGGGACATATTTTTGATTCATACGAGATGCTAAATCAAATCGTACAGTACGTGTGATGGTGTCTAGTCGTTTTTGTACCGCAGCAATGTCTTTGTTTCGTGTATAGTAAAATAGTCGTACAAATTGCAGACCACCGTGTGCCGTACTGCCAACCAAAGATACGGTATTAATTATAGGGTCGTCGTTATAATTGTCGCGCAGAATTTCAGCAACAATTGTTTGAACCTTGCTGGCAATGCGTTCGCCACGATTTGAATTAAAATGTTTTTTTTGCATTTCTTAAATTCTTTATTTATTGTTTATTATGATTGTAAAATATTAAATATTAAATTACAATCAAGTAAAATTTTAAGGTGTAGGAATGAAATTTTCAGAATTTATTTTAAAAAAGTCAGAATCACCAGCATATTCTTGGATTGTTTTCTTTTTAACAATATGCGAATCGATTTTTTTGTTTATTCCACCAGAAGTCTTTATGACACCACCGATTATCGCCAATAAAAAGCGGGCATTGCCAATAACTGTGGCGGCTGCGCTGGGGTCGTTGGTTGGTGGTGCGATTGCTTATTTAATAGGAATGTGGTTGTTTGATTCTGTTGGAATTTGGTTGATACAAACCTTTTCCAATCCAGAATTAATAGAAACCGCAATAAAGCCAATGTTTTCAAAATATGGTATTTTGATTATTGTGTTGACGGCTGTTACACCGATTCCTTATAAATTATTGGCAATATGGTTGGGCTTTATTGGGTATCCGATATGGTTGTTTTTGGGGGTGTCTGCGATATTTCGTACAGGGCGATTCGCAGTCGTTGGATTATTGTTGTACTTATTCCAGGAACGTGCAAATTATATTGTAAAAAAGTACTTTTGGCCTTTGATGGTATTGGCAATCGTTGCTGCTGGTTTTGGAATCGGATTAATAAGTTTGTTTTAGTGTGTTAGTTTATGAGAAAGTGTAAGTTATTTTTTTCGAAATGTATGATTGTGCAAATGCTGATTGCGCCTATCTTTGCTGTTTTCTGTTTGTTGTTATATGTTTTTGGTATTCAGTCCAGTGTTTCAGAATCGACATTGTTTACTGTATCCCGTGGTGATTCGGTTTCTGGTGTTGCAAACAGATTGTATAAAAATGGGCTTATCGATTCGGTTCAGACTTTTAAGATGGTTATTCGTGCCAAGGGGGGAAAAGTGCAACGCGGATATTATGATATTCATCGTGGGGCCAGTGTTTGGCGAATTGCTGATATGTTGGCAAATGGCACGGTTGCACAAACAACTATTATGATTCCCGAAGGCTTAACTGTTAAGCAAATTAAAAATCAATTAAGTCAAAATGAAAATTTGTCTGGAAGTATAGAGTGTGCAACAGGTGACAAGTCGCCGGTTTGTAATCTGAAGGAAGGTCAGATTTTCCCAGATACTTATACCGTTGCACGGGGAACGCCACGTTTGGCGGTATTGGATTTGGCACGTAAAAAGATGAAGTCGATTGAGGATAAGTGGGTGAAAACTAATCTGTGGCCAAAACCATTGAAAAATTGGTCTCAGGTTTTGACATTGGCATCTATTGTTCAGAAAGAAACCCCGTTGATTCGTGAAATGCCAATTGTGGCAAGTGTTTATTTAAATCGTTTGAATAAAGGGATGCGATTGCAGGCAGACCCAACAGTTGTTTATGCGCTGACTGATAAATTAGGTGATATGCAAGGTCAGCCCTTGTTGCGTGGTCATTTAAAGATAGATAGCCCTTATAATACATATAAAAATAAAGGGTTGCCACCGACACCAATTGCAAATGTTGGTTTGGCGGCGATAAGTGCTGTTTTGAATCCGGCGGAAACAAATTATTTGTTCTTTGTTGCGGATGGACGTGGTGGACATAAATTCTCGGTTGATTATGAACAGCATAAAAAAAATCATAATGATTGGCGCAAAATAAAGAATAAAAATAATAAAAAATAGTATAAGTGCGTTTTTTGGAAAAAAAATTTTTTTATTTTTTATAAAAAAACGTCAGTTGATTATTTTCTATAATTATTAAATTTCATAACAAATTATAACAAAAGAAATGAACGCCTGATGTAACAGGTGTTTTAGCGGTTTTTTTATTAAAGGAAGCGATTCGAGAATGTCTTAGATTATATCATATTTGTTGGGGTTTTGCAAAAATCTTTGTCCTTGCGCATAGGTTTTTATACCTGATAAAATTATATTAACTAGACAGCAATCTAGTAAGATTAACATTAACGAAAGGATTTATTATGAAAAAAATGGCTTTAACTTCTTTATTGGCTTTCTTTGCAGTATCTGGTGCGCATGCGGCAAATGTAATTGATGGTAATCCGTTGTATCGTCCTGGGGCAGGTAGTTTTTATAGCAACTTTGCAATAGAATCGCATACCGAAGCAATCGAGGACTGGAAAGTCGCAGAAGAATTTGGTTATGGTATTACAGATAAATTGGCTGTCTTTATGAAAACTGGTCTTTCTGAAACTGATGGCTTTGATTATATGTCTTGGAATGACTTTACAGTTGGTTTGAATTATCGTGTGTTGGATATGGGCAACTGGAAAGGCGATGTTTATGGTGTTTATTCTTTGAACCCAGTTTGGGGTGATCATATGCCATTCTTGGACGAGGCTGCAACAAAATACACTTGGACATTGGGTATGCGTGGTGGTTATGTTGGTGCAGGCTGGACAGTCGCAGGACATGTTGACTTTGATTATCTGAACACAGAATCATTTAATTGGGGTGATGATGGTACACATTCTTTAAGTGTTGGTGTTGATGGTCAATTGGTATTGTGCCCACAATGGAACCTGATTGCAGGTTTAGAATATACCGGTATGCTGGATGACCGTTTTGAAGATGCGGGTCGTTGGACTGGTAAGTTTGGTGCCAACTATAATCTGGATGAAACCAAATATCTTGGCGCGTATATCATGGGTGAAATGGAACATTCTACCGGTGATTGGGAATGGGTTGATGGAATGGGGTTTGGTGTTAATTTCGGCATCGAATTTTAAAAAATAAATATAATAATTCATCTAAAAGCGGGACGGGAATCTCATGTAGCGTCTGTACACTACGATTCCCGTCCCACTTTTATCTAAATCATTCTATTTATTTTTTTTGCGTGGTGCGTATAATTCATCTAAAAACGGGTCGGTATCTTATGTAGCGTCTGTACACTATGTTTTCGCCCCAATTTTGTATCTGTACTATTATCTTTTATTTATTGTTTATGAAGTTTTTTTAATAATATGATTGCAAAAGTTCTGAATTATTGTATAATTCAAATTGAACCAGATGGGAATCCGGTTCGGGGCTGTGCTAGGCCCATCATATTCGGTGCAAATATGTGTAAGCATATAATGTATGTGTCGTAATCCGGCAAGTGTTTCCCGTATTTGTATCGTAATCTTGACTATCCCTGGCTGATAAGGTCGGGGGGCTGTTCGCTATACAATAGGTGAATTTTCACTAAAGGCGAACAGAGTCACTAATATGATGATTTAGCAACTCCCCGACCGCAGGTTTTCACTGCGGTATTTTTATATTCAAAGAAAGGAGTTAAAAAATGAGAAAAAGTTTAGTTGGTGCAATTTTATGTGTGATGGTTACATACAATGCAAGCGCGTCAATTATTTCGCGTGGATTTTTTGACGAGGCAATGGAAAACTATGCCACCAACACCGCATTGGATTTAAAAGCAAACCAAACCGACCTAACCGCATTATCAAATAAAATCGGCACATTGCCAAGTGGAATATTTCCTATATTTTCAGGAGCTGAGCGTCTTCTTCCTATGATTAACGAACCGTTTACATACCCAACAAGTTTAGCAGAATTAATCAATGCAATATACGGCAATTCAGAAACTGGCGCACACGGATTATTAGAAGGTATTATTGGAGGCTTTCCATATATTCAATATGGCGATGATCGCCCTGATGACTATATAGGCCTAATACACAACTTCGAGCATGCGAGAAACGCAAAAGAACTTGCCAGCGCAAACGCCACCAAAATCGGCACTGTACCAGATGGCAAAAATCTTGCAGGTATGATCGGCACGTTACCAGATGGCTATGATAGTGTTGGGGCGGCGCTGACCGCGATGGATGCCAAAATAACAGCAAAAAATCTGCCCAGTACATCTGATGATGGTCAATATGTCTTGACTGCAAAAAAAGTTGGTGAAACTATTACTTATACTTGGGTTAAGATGGATTTGACAAATGAAGAGCAAATTCAATAGATGTTATAAATAATGTATAGAGCAGGGGCACTGGCAATTTTTACTGCCAGTGTTTTTTTTTGGATGTGGTTGGTGTTTTTTTTGTCGGAATTCGTTCCTGTTTATCTGTTTATTCTTATATTCTATTATTGTTTTGCGAAGGAAAGGAGTTTTTTTTGATGAAAAAAATAATTGTTTTATCGGGGATATTGATGTGTGTCGCCACACGGGTAAATGCAGCAAATATAATGAATGGCAATCCTTTTTATAATCCTGTACAGGGTGAATTTTATAATATTTTGACAGCAATAGAGTTTAATTCTAAATTTAATCGTTTTGTTTTAGCTGATGAATTTGGATATGGTGTTTCAGATGCTTTTACAATTCATTTGGCGACCAGCGGTTCGTATGATTCATCTGATAATCCACAGTTCGGTAAATGGGCGTGGAATGATTTGGAATTTGGTTTTGATTGGGATTTGTGGCATAAAAATGATTTACATACCGAGCTGTATGGTGATGTAAAACAAATTTATGATACGCGGGAAAGTCTGCAAACTGTGGCTTATAATTGGACTTTGGGTGCGCGGGTTGGGCGTATGACAGATTCTTGGACTGTTGCCGGTGTTGTTGAACTTGATTATCTAAATGATGATTTGCCGCAAGATACTTTTGATGCATGGGCGATGACAGTCGGAATCCAAGGACAATATATTATTAATAATAATTGGAATTGGGTTGCTGAATTGATGTTCGATTTTGATTTGTTTGATAAATATTATGATGGTGAACAATTACGACTTCGGATTGGGGCAAATTATAATCTGGATGAAATGAAATATTTGGGCTTTTATGTTGCCAAGGATATGGTTCATAGTTTTGATTCTGCGCCATTATATTTTAGTTTAGATTTTGGAATTAATTTTTAGTATTTTATCCGCTAAATAGCGGATTTTTATTCTTTGTACAATTGTTGTTTTTGTCATATATTGTTGTTTCGCTAAATTCTTAAAAATTCGCGATTTTCAAGCCAAAATTTATATTTTTTTCCTAGATTTTTCTTGACAATTAAGGGGGGGGAGTTTATAGTGTATTCGCTTTCTGTGTAAACAAGGAAAGCATGAGATACATAAAAACCGCTTTGAATTACAGATTTATAATCCGGCGTAAGTCGTTGAAATAAGTTTGATAGGCGGCTTTTATGCAGAGTAAAATAGGTAGAAAAAAACAAAGAGATTTTGAATGCCAACAGTAAATCAACTGATTCGGAAACCTCGTAAAAAGGTTGTGGTGAAAAGTACTGCACCTGACATGATGGAAAACCCACAGAAACGTGGTGTTTGTACTCGTGTTTATACGACAACACCGAAAAAACCTAATTCGGCGCAACGTAAGGTTGCACGTGTAAAATTGGCAAACGGCCGTGAAGTAACAGCCTATATCCCTGGTGAAGGTCATAATTTGCAGGAACATAGTGTCGTTATGATTCGTGGTGGTCGTGTAAAGGACTTGCCTGGTGTTAAATATCATATTATTCGTGGTGTCTTGGACACTAAGGGTGTAGATAGTAGAAAGCAGGGTCGTTCTTTGTATGGTGCCAAAACAAAGAAATAATTAAATTAACCACACATATGTAATGTATGTGAGTAATCTGCGCGTGCAGATGAAGTGATAAAAGGAAAATAAAATGTCAAGACGTAAAGCTGCAACAAAACGTGAAATCTTGCCAGATTCAAAGTATAACAATCTGGTTGTTGCAAAATGTATAAATGTTGTTATGTGGGATGGTAAAAAAGAAGTTGCCGAAAACATTGTTTATGGTGCGATGGATAGATTGAAAAAAATCGCAAAAGATGGTGATGAATTGGCTGCTTTCTTGGAAGCTGTTGACGCATTGAAACCATCTGTTGAAGTAAAAGGTCGTCGTGTCGGTGGTGCAACATATCAGGTTCCGGTCGAAGTAAGACCAGCACGTCAGCAGACAATGGCATTGCGTTGGTTGGTGATGTTTGCGCGTAAACGTGGTGAACGTAGTATGGAAGAAAGAATGTTTGCAGAATTGCGCGATGCATTAAATGGCCAAGGTGGTGCATTTAAAAAGAAAATTGACACTCATAAAATGGCAGAAGCGAACAAAGCGTTTGCTCACTTCCGCTGGTAATAATATAAAAGCAAAGGAAAGACGATATGTCAGTCGGAAAAACCGCACCTTTACATATGTACCGCAATATTGGGATTATGGCCCATATTGATGCAGGTAAAACAACTACGTCAGAACGTATTTTGTTCTATACAGGAAAAACTTATAAAATTGGTGAAGTGCACGATGGTGGTGCAACTATGGACTGGATGGAACAGGAACAAGAACGTGGTATTACAATTACATCCGCAGCAACAACATGTTTCTGGCGTGATCATCGTATTAACTTGATTGATACCCCAGGGCACGTTGACTTTACAATGGAAGTAGAACGTTCTTTGCGTGTATTAGACGGCGCGGTTGCTGTGTTTGAATCTGTGTCTGGGGTGCAACCACAGACCGAAACAGTATGGCGTCAGGCTGACCGTTATGCGGTTCCACGTATTTGTTTCGTTAACAAGATGGATCGTATTGGTGGTAATTTCTTTCGCTGTGTAGATATGATTCGTGAACGCTTGGGTGCAAATCCGTTGGTTTTAAATTTCCCAATTGGTGCAGAATCTGATTTTCGTGGTGTTGTTGACGTTATCGAAATGAAGGGTATTGTTTGGGAAGATGATATGGGTAAGGATCCACAAATTATTGAAATCCCAGATGATTTAAAGGAAAAAGCCCAAGAATTACATGATAAGTTGATTGAAGAAGTTGTTACGCTAGACGATGAAATTATGGAAGCCTATATGGAAGGTAATGTTCCAGATACAGCAACAGTCAAAAAATTGATTCGCAAGGGTACAATTAATCAGAATTTTAACCCTGTATTGTGTGGTACAGCATTTAAAAACAAGGGTGTTCAACCATTGTTGGATGCGATTGTTGACTATTTGCCAAGCCCATTGGATATTCCTGCGATTCAGGGAACAAAGATGGATGGTGAAACAGCCGATGAACGTAAACCAGATGCCAAGGAACCATTCAGTGCTTTGGCGTTTAAGGTTGCTAATGACCCATTTGTTGGAAACTTGATGTTTATCCGTATTTATTCAGGTAAATTAGTTTCTGGTTCATATATCTATAATTCTAATCGTGATAAGCGTGAACGCGTTGGTCGTATGCTGTTGATGCATTCTAATAATCGTGAAGAAATTAAAGAAGCGTCAGCAGGTGATATTATCACTTTGGTTGGTATGAAAGAAACAATTACAGGTGATACACTGTGCGATGAAGCAAATCCAATCTTGTTGGAATCAATTCACGTGCCAGAGCCTGTTATGAGCATTGCTGTTGAACCAAAGACCAAGGCTGATATTGAAAAGATGTCTTTGGGTTTACAGGCATTGGCAAAAGAAGATCCTTCGTTCCGCGTATCTGTTGATGAAGAATCAGGTCAGACAATTTTGTCAGGTGTTGGTGAATTACATTTGGAAATCTTGGTTGACAGATTGTTACGTGAATTCAAGGTTGATGTTAATGTTGGTGAACCACGTATCGCATATCGTGAAACATTCCGTAAACCTGTTTCAGAAGAATACACTCATAAAAAACAATCTGGTGGTTCTGGTCAATATGCTCAGGTTAAGATTGAATTTGAACCTTTGGAACCAGGTAAGGGTTATGAATTCGAAAACAAGATTGTTGGTGGGGCAATTCCAAAGGAATATATCCCAGGTGTAGAAAAAGGTTTGAAGATAGCGCAGCAGACTGGTGTTCTGATTGGCTATCCAACTGTGGATTTCAAAGCTACATTGGTAGATGGTAAGTATCATGAAGTTGACTCTAATGTATTGTGCTTTGAAATTGCGGCGCGTGCTTGCTTCCGCGAAGCTATGAAGAAAGCATCGCCAAAATTGCTGGAACCGATTATGAAACTTTCGGTTAATACACCGGAAGAATACGTCGGTGACATCATTGGGGACTTGAATAGTCGCCGTGGACAAATCAATGGTATCGAAACACAATTCGGTAATCAGTTGATTTCTGCATTCGTTCCATTGGCAAACTTGTTCGGGTACGTAAAAACATTGCGTTCTTTGTCACAGGGTCGTGCAAATCCATATATGGAATTGTCGCACTATGACGAAGTCCCATCAAACGTTGCTGACGAAGTAATCAAGAAGCTGACGAAATAATTAACAAGAAGTTTAAAATAAAACTAACAAACAGCCTAAGGAGAAAACTATGGCAAAAGAAAAGTATGTAAGAACTAAACCACACGTAAATATCGGTACAATTGGTCACGTTGATCATGGTAAAACAACTTTGACAGCTGCGATTGTGCACTATTATGGTGTTGGTGCAGACGCACAAAAAGGTGTTGATCAAATCGATAATGCACCAGAAGAAAAACAACGTGGTATTACAATTAATACATCACACGTAGAATATGAAACAGATACACGTCACTATGCGCACGTTGACTGCCCAGGGCACGCTGACTATGTTAAAAATATGATTACTGGTGCTGCACAGATGGACGGTGCAATCTTGGTTGTTGCTGCGACTGATGGTCCAATGCCACAGACACGTGAACATATCTTGTTGGCACGTCAGGTTGGTATTCCAAAAATCGTTGTTTTCTTGAACAAATGTGATTTGGCAAATGATCCAGAATTATTGGAATTGGTTGAAATGGAAATCCGTGAATTGTTGTCTGCAAATGATTTTGACGGTGACAATGCACCAATTATCCGTGGTTCAGCTGTATCTGCAGTAGAAGGTAAAAATGATGGTTTGGGTAAAGAATCTATTGATGCTTTGTTAAAGGCTTGTGACGAATTTATCCCAATGCCAGAACGTCCAGTTGATAAACCATTCTTGATGCCAATCGAAGACGTGTTCTCTATCACAGGTCGTGGTACAGTGGTTACAGGTCGTGTAGAATCTGGTGTTATCAAGGTTGGTGAAGAATGTGAAATTGTTGGTTTGCGTCCAACACAGAAAACTACAGTAACTGGCGTTGAAATGTTCCGTAAATTGTTGGATCAAGGTGAAGCCGGTGATAACGTAGGTCTGTTGTTACGTGGTACAAAGAAAGAAGAAGTAGAACGCGGTCAGATTATCTGCAAACCTGGTTCTATTACACCACATACAGACTTTGAAGCAGAAGTTTATATCTTGACAAAAGAAGAAGGTGGCCGTCATACACCATTCTTTACAAACTATCGTCCACAGTTCTTCTTTAGCACAACAGACGTAACAGGTACAATTACTTTGCCAGCAGATAAAGAAATGGTTCTGCCAGGTGATAACGTTCGTATCAATGTGCAATTGATTGCACCTATTGCTATGGATGAAGGTCGCCGCTTTGCTATCCGTGAAGGCGGACGCACAGTTGGTGCAGGTGTTGTATCAAAAATTGTTAAATAATTAAACAGTCGTGGGCGGTGTAACTGAATTAAATGCGTCAGTGATTACCGCCCAGACAAATATAAGGAAAATGGTAATGGTACCAACATCTAAAATTCGTATCAAGTTGACAGCGTTTGATCATCGCGTATTGATGGAATCTGTCGAAGAAATTGTAAAGACAGCAAAACGTACAGGTGCTGATGTAGTCGGACCGGTTCGTCTGCCAACTATGATTCAAAAATTTACAGTCAACCGTTCACCACATGTTGATAAAAAATCACGTGAACAATTCGAAATCCGTAATCATAAAGCGGTTGTAGATATTGTTAATCCAACCCCTCAGACAGTAGACGCCTTGATGAAGTTGGATTTGGCATCTGGTGTGGATGTAAAAATAAAATTATAAGGTTAATAAAGTAAACTGTTAGTGTTGGTGGGTTTTATTCTGGAATTTTAACCAACCTCTGACAAAATAAAAGGCAAAAAAATGAAACGTAGCGGATTAATTACAACAAAAATAGGAATGACGCGTCTGTATGATGATGGCGGTGTGGCACATCCAGTAACAGTTTTGTCTGTTGGTGATTGTGCGGTTATTGGAAATCGTAGCCAAGAAAAAAATGGTTATGTTGCGAATATCTTGGGTTTGCGTGAGGCAAAGGCAAAGCATATTGCAAAACCACAATTGGTAGCGGCAGAAAAAGCAGGTGTGAAACCGTATCGCAAAGTTGTAGAATTCCGTGTGTCTGATGATTGTGTTATTCCAACTGGGACACAATTGTTGGCATCTCATTTTGTTGCCGGTCAATTCGTTGATGTTCAAGCAACAAGCAAGGGTAAAGGCTATCAGGGTGGTATGAAACGTCATAACTTTGGCGGTAAAGAGGCTTCTCATGGTGTTTTGAAGGCACATCGCTCGATTGGTAGTACTGGTATGCGTGAATGGCCAGGTCGTGTTTTAAAAGGTAAAAAGATGCCTGGACAGATGGGTAATGAAACCGTAACTGTTCAGAACTTAAAAGTGTTTGGTGTAGATGAAGTTGAAAATTTAATCTTTGTCGAAGGCGCTGTTCCAGGTGCAAATGGTACGTTTGTATTGGTCACAGATGCTGTAAAAAAAGAACACAAGGATTTACCTGTTCCAACAAAATCTGTTGTTGCAGAAACAGTTGAAACACAAACAACAGCCGAAACAGAAGCTGTGGCAGAATAATAAGTTAACAGCAAGATTGAGGTAAGTAAAATGCAATTAGATATTATTAATTTTGATGGTAAAAAGGTCGGTTCAGTTGAATTGACTGATGGCATCTTTGGCTTAGAACCACGCGCAGATATTTTACATCGTGTTGTTACATGGCAACGTGCAAAACAACGTGCAGGAACACATGCTGTAAAGTCTGTATCTGATGTTGCTGGCAGCGGTAAGAAAGCATTCAAACAGAAAAAAACAGGTAATGCACGCCAAGGTGAAAGATATAATGTTCATATGCGTGGCGGTGGTGTTGTTCATGGACCTGTTGTTCGTGATCACAGCATTGATTTGCCAAAGAAAATTCGTTCTTTGGGTTTGAAAATGGCTTTGTCTTCTAAGTTGAAGGATGGTACATTGGTTGTTATCGATTCTGAAAAGTTAGATGCACCAAAAACAAATGCTTTTGCAAAACAATTGAAAAAGTTGGATATTGTTTCTGCATTGTTTGTTGGGGCAACAGAATTGGATGAAAACTTTAAGAAATCAGCGGCAAATATTGCAAATATCGATGTTTTGCCAACAATTGGTTTGAATGTTTTAGATATCTTGAATCACGAAAAATTGGTTTTAACTGCCGATGCAGTTAAGGCAATTGAAGCAAGATTGGCGTAATATTAAGAATTGAAGGTAAGCAAAATGGCAGAAAAAAAAGTTACATCAGAGAAAAAAATCGTTGCGACTGCTGGTATTTATGATATACTACGTCGTCCGATTATCTCGGAAAAGGCTGCGAAATTGTCTGAAAACAATGGTGTGGCATTCGAAGTTGCGGTTTCTGCAACCAAAGAAGATGTTGCACGTGCAGTAGAAGCAATATACGGTGTTAAGCCTTCTAAGGTTAATATCGTTGTGACAAAAGGTAAGGTTAAATCCTTTCGTGGTCGCAGCACCGGTACACAACGTACTGTAAAGAAAGCATATGTATCTTTGCCGGCAGATGCAAATTTGGATTTGTCAGCAAATATATAGTATAAATAACATATCTTGGCAGAGAACCCTAAAGTATGGATGTTAGTGTCAAGGTAAAATAAAGGTAAATAAAATGGCATTGAAACATTATAAGCCAACAACACCAGGTACACGCGGCTTGACACAGGTCGATCGTAGTGGTTTACATCGTGGTGCGCCAGAAAAGGCATTGACTGTTGGTCTGAAGTCCAAGGGTGGACGTAATAATTTTGGACATGTGACTGTTCCACATCAGGGGGGTGGTCATAAACGTAAATATCGTTTGATTGATTTTAAACGTAAGAAGTTGGATGTTCCAGCAACGGTAGTTCGTTTGGAATATGATCCAAATCGTACGGCATTTATTGCGTTGGTTGAATATACTGACGGTATGCGTTCTTATATTTTGGCACCTCGTGATTTAAAAGCGGGTGATGTTGTTATCTCGGCAGAATATGCGGATATTAAGCCAGGTAATGCAATGCCATTGAAAAATATGCCAATCGGTACAATCGTTCATAACGTTGAATTGAAACCAGGCGCAGGTGGTCAATTGGCACGTAGTGCTGGTTGTTATGCGCAATTGATGGGTAAAGATGGCGTTTATGCACAGATTAAAATGAACAGTGGTGAGTTGCGTAAGGTTCATTCTGATTGTTTGGCAACAGTTGGCAGCGTTTCTAATCCAGATCAACGTAATGTCAATTTGGGTAAAGCTGGTCGCGCACGTTGGTTGGGTATTCGTCCATCTGTACGCGGTATGGCAATGAACCCAGTAGATCACCCAATGGGTGGTGGTAATGGTCATTCTAAGGGCCACGAACCGGTATCACGTACTGGTATCCCAGCCAAGGGGTATCGTACCCGTAGCAATAAACGTACTGCTAAGATGATTATTCGTAGCAGACATTTGGCGAAAAAGAAATAATTTAAAATAACGGAGTAAATGATGGCTCGTTCAGTATGGAAAGGTCCTTATGTTCATCCTTCTGTTTTGAAGAAAGTAGCAGTAGCGAATGAAAAAAATGACCGTAAACCAATTAAAACCTGGTCTCGTGGTAGTACGATTATACCACAAATGGTTGGTTTGACTTTTGAAGTTCATAATGGTAATAAGTTTATCCCTGTTTCAATCGTAGAGGATATGATTGGACATAAACTGGGTGAATTTGCGCCAACACGTACTTTTAAAGGTCATGCCGCTAATAAAAAAGCCGCAGCAGGTAAAAAATAATATAGGGTGGTAAGTTATGACAGCAAGATATGGAATAAAAGAAAATCAAGTGCGCGCATTTAATAAAATGATACGCGTAAGTCATCAGAAGTTGAATCTGGTTTGTGATTTGGTTCGCAATTTGCCAGTTGAACGTGCTGTTGATGTCTTGAAATTTTCAAAGAAACGTGTCGCTGGTGAAGTTTTGAAAACTTTGTTGTCTGCAGTTGCAAATGCAGAACATAATAAAAAGTTGCCAGTTGATACTTTGTTCATCAAAGAAATTTGGTGTGGTAAAGCATTGACTATGAAACGTATTATGCCAGGACCACGTGGTAGTGCACGTCCAATTCTGAAGCCTTTTTCTAATTTGACAAT
Source organism: Alphaproteobacteria bacterium (assembly GCA_017436325.1). GTDB lineage: Bacteria > Pseudomonadota > Alphaproteobacteria > Rs-D84 > Rs-D84 > Enterousia. The sequence continues at coordinate 18,850 of JAFSDI010000026.1, forward strand.
AGTTTTGGAATCTGGTACTGCGCCTTCTAAGAAAAAAATGAAAAAAGAAACAACAAAATAAGTAATCTAGTAGTGGGGCGGTATGGAATATTTGTTCCTGAATAAAGTCAAAAAAAGACTTCAAGAACGCCCCCTATAAAATTAAGGAATAAGAAAATGGGACAGAAAGTATCACCAATTTCATTACGTGAGTTTATTAACAAAATTACAGATTCACGTTGGATTGCAGGTAAAAAGGATTATGCTGCTTTGTTGGCAGAGGATGTAAAAATCCGTAAGTTTATTGAAAAAAAGTTAAAGAAAGCTGGATTGGCAAAGGTTGTTATTGAACGTTTTGCTAAGAAAGTTGTTGTGACTATTCATACCTCTAGACCTGGTATGATTATTGGTAAGAACGGTGCTGATATCGAAACATTGCGTAATGATATCAAGAAATTGGTTAAGAATGACCAAGTTGTCGTAAATATTTACGAAGTTCGCCGTCCTGACCTGAATGCGCAGTTGGTTGCGCAAAGTATTGCACAGCAAATTGAAGGTCGTGTTTCTTTTAAACGCGCAATGAAAAAAGCAGTGCAAAATGCTCAAAAAGCAGGCGCTCAGGGTATCAAGGTTATGTGCAGTGGGCGTTTGAATGGTGCTGAAATCGCACGTAGCGAACAAATCCGCGAAGGTCGTATCCCATTGCATACCTTGCGTGCAGATATCGACTATGCGTCAATTCAGGCAAAAACAACATATGGTGTTATCGGTGTAAAAGTTTGGATTTATACTGGTGATGTTGTAAATAAAGATAAGTTGGCTTCTGAAATGGCGCGTCCGACAGAATATGCCGGCAGCAGCGAAAGAAAGCACAAATAATAATTAAAACTAATTATTAGAAATTAAGGATTTGTATTATGTTAATGCCAAAGAAAACAAAATTTCGCAAACAGCATAAAGGCCGTATTCACGGTGTTGCGAAAGGTGGCAGTGATTTAGCATTCGGTTCTTTTGGACTGAAGGCAATGTCACCAGAACGTGTAACTGCACGTCAAATCGAAGCCGCGCGTCGCGCAATTACTCGTCATATGAGACGTATGGGTAAATTGTGGATTCGTATATTCCCAGATGTTCCAGTTACTAAAAAACCTGCCGAAGTTCGTATGGGTAAGGGTAAGGGCGCTGTTGAATATTGGGTATGTCGTGTTAAACCAGGACGTATCATGTTCGAATTAGACGGTGTTAAACCTGAAGTTGCTTATGAAGCTTTTGCGTTGGCAGCTGCAAAATTGCCTGTCAAAACTAAGATTGTAGAACGTAAGGTTAACTAATTAAATTGCATATTCAGATTTCCTGAGTGCAAGGTAAAAAAGGTAGCTAAAAATGGCAGAAAAAAAAGTAGATACAGAATTGACGATAGAAGCATTAGAAAGCAAATTGACTGATTTGAAGAAAGAACAGATGAATCAGCGCTTTCAACTTGCTGCAGGTCAGATGCCAAAAACACATGTTATGCGTCAGACCCGTCGTGAAATTGCACGTGTGAAAACAAAGTTGAACACAGCAAAAAAATAATAATTGCTGATTTTTGTTGATATTTCTAAATTTTTGGTTAATATTAACGGGTCAGAAAAGTGAAAACAAGGATTTAATCTGCGGGTCTTATGTGCTTTTTGTGTAAAAAAACATCGTAAAATCCGTTGGTTGAACTAACAGTATAAGGACAATAGTTATGCCAAGACGTATACTGCAAGGAACAGTTGTAAGTACAGCGAACGACAAAACTGTCGTTGTTGAAGTGGAACGTCGTTTCCGTCATCCGTTGTATGGTAAGTTCGTGAAGCAGAATAAAAAGTATAAAGCGCACGATGAAAATAACGAATTTAAAGTTGGTGAAATCGTTGCGATAGAAGAACATCGTCCAATCTCTAAGACAAAATCTTGGGTTGTAAAGGGGCGCGTTGGTGTCACAAAAGACGATGCAGTAGAGGTAGTAGACTAATAATCAACAGGTTCTTTGAGGTCAGTTCGGGATTCATTTGGTGACAGTCGGAACCTATAACAAAGCAGCAGGGGATTGCCTTGCTTGCAGGAAAAGGATTAAAGTTATGATTCAAAATGAAACAGTTATGACGGTTGCAGATAACAGTGGTGCACGTAAAGCAATGTGTATCAAGGTGTTGGGCGGTTCTCATCGCCGTTATGCAACAGTTGGCGATAAAATAGTTGTCGCTATTAAAGAAGCCATTCCACGTGGTAAAGTTCAAAAAGGTACTGTACAGCGTGCTATTATAGTTCGTACAAAGTTTCCAATTAAACGTCCAGACGGTTCTATAATTCGTTTTGACGATAATGCGGTTGTCTTAATTAATAAGAACAATTTTGAACCAATTGGAACACGTATCTTTGGGCCTATTGCCCGCGAAGTTCGTCGTAAGTACGATGTTCAGAAAATCGTGTCTTTGGCACCAGAAGTAATATAATAACAGATGGAAGGTCATAAAATGAAAATCAAAAAAGGCGATGAAGTCGTAGTTATTTCGGGAAAGTATAAAGGCGTCAAAGGTAAAGTGCTGGAAGCGCGCCCAACAGAAGAACGTGTTGTTGTCGAAGGCGTTAATCGTCGTAAATGGCATATTAAACCAACACAAGAACAGCCAGGTCATATAATTGATCGCGAAGCCCCAATTCATGTATCTAATGTTGCGATAGTTGATCCAAAAACTAAAAAAGCATCACGCGTTGGATATAAAGTTGAAAATGGTAAAAAAGTTCGCGTTGCAAAAAAATCTGGTGCGGAAATATAAGTTTAGTAATTTGTTGCCCGCTGTTACGGGAACACAACATTAAGGAAAAAAGAAATGCAAAGCAGATTGCGTGAAATTTATGAAAAAGATATTGTGCCAGAATTGATTAAAGAATTTGGGTACAAAAATACTTTGGCAGTGCCAAAGCTGACAAAGATTGTTTTGAATATGGGTGTGGGTGAAGCGGTATCTGATAAAAAGAAATTAGATGCAGCAGCTGCAGATTTAACAGCGATTGCTGCACAGAAGTCTGTTATTACCCGTGCAAAAAAATCTATCGCAACATATCGTTTGCGTGAAGGTCAGCCTATTGGTACAAAAGTTACCTTGCGTGGTAAAAGAATGTATGATTTCTTGGATAAATTGATTACAGTTGCATTGCCACGTGTAAAAGACTTTCGTGGGTTATCAAAATCTAAGTTTGATGGTCGTGGTAATTATGCATTTGGTATCAAAGAACATTTGATTTTCCCAGAAATTTCTGTTGATAAGATTGATGCGATTCGTGGTATGGATATTGTGATTGCAACAACTGCTAAAACAGATGATGAAGCACGTGCATTGCTGACTAAAATCGGCTTGCCATTGGTTTTGAAATAATTAAAAAAGGTAAAAAAGATGGCTAAATTAGCGTTAATCAATAAACAAAAAAGACGTGAAAAGCTGGTAGCGCAGTATGCAAAAAAGCGTGAAACGATTAAGGCAAAAATGTCTGTTAGTGCGACACCAGAAGAAAGAATTGATGCAATGAAAAAGTTGGCAAAGTTGCCACGTAATGCAAATCCAACACGTTTGCGTAATCGTTGCAGTGTAACAGGCCGTTCACGTGGATTCTCACGTTTGTTTGGTCTGTGTCGTCAGCAGGTTCGTACAATGGCAAGTGAAGGTAAATTGCCAGGTGTGCGTAAATCTAGCTGGTAAGTTTAATATTAATGCAACTGTGGACAATGCAGTTGTTTAGATAATAGTTCAGACCTTATAGGTTCTGTGACTTTAAGGAGTAAAAAAGATGTCATTATCACACCCAATTGGCGATATGATTACCCGTATTCGTAATGGTCAGAATGCAGGTAAGGAAACTATCGTCGTACCAAACAGTAAATTGCGTCAAGCAGTTTTAACTGTTTTAAAGGAAGAAGGTTTTATTACAGATTTTCACAGCAAAAAAATCGATGAACATCGTTCTGATTTGATTGTTGAATTGAAGTATGTTGGTGGAAATGGTGCTATCCAAGAAATTTCCATCGTTTCTAAGCCTGGACGCCGTGTATATTCAAGCAGCGCAAAAATGCCAAAAGTTTTAAATGGTTTGGGTATTGCAATTGTATCTACACCAAATGGAGTTATGACTGATCACAAGGCCCGCTTGATGAATGTCGGTGGTGAAGTTTTGTGTAAGGTTATATAATAGAAGTGAGGATTGAATTATGTCACGTGCAGGAAAATATCCAGTTAAGTTAAATGATGGCGTTACAGTTGCTGTTGCAGAGAATGTCATCGTTGTAAAAGGTCCAAAGGGTGAATTATCTTTGCCGTTGGATACGAAGAATGCTGGCTTGGTCGATGTTGTTGTTGAAGAAGGTCAAGTCGTTATTAATCCTAAAGATGCAGAAGAAAAATCTTCACGTACTATGTGGGGCACAATGGCGCGTAATATTCGTAATGCGGTCGAAGGTGTTTCAAAAGGTTTTGAAAAACCTATGTATATGAAGGGTGTTGGTTATAAGGCTTCTGTTAAGGGTAATCAATTGGTTTTGGTTGCTGGTTATTCTCATGATGTTATTATGGATATCCCAGCAGGTTTAACCGTGGTTATGGGTGAAACACCAACTGAATTTATCGTAAAGGGTATGGATAAATGTTTGGTTGGTCAATTTGCTGATAAAATCCACAAGGTTCGTAAACCAGATCCATATAAGGGTAAAGGTATCTTCTATAAGGGTGAAAGAATCCGTCGTAAAGAAGGTAAAAAGAAATAATAATTAACTTTGATTTCCGCTGTTACGGGAATCCTAAAAAAGGAAAAAAGAAAATGTTGAAACATTTATCTACAGAAGAAAGACGCACATTGGCGAATCGCGGTGCGTTGAAAAGAAAAAATCCTGGCAAGATTCGTTTGTCAGTTTTCCGTTCTGGTCGTCATATTGAAATTCAAGCAATTGATGATACAAAAGGACATACAATTTGTGCTGCTTCGTCTAAGGAAAAGGGCTTTGCAGGAAAGGGTTGGAATGTCGCAGGTGCCGAATTAGTTGGCAAAGCGTTTGCAGAACGTGTAGTGGCGGCAAATATTGCTGATAATTGTTATTTTGATCGTGGTGGTTTTCGCTATCATGGTCGTGTAAAGGCGCTGTGCGAAGCAATCCGTGCAGGTGGCGTTAATATTTAATTTGAATAAGACGGAGTATATAAATGGCACGTTTTGATGATAAGAAATTGCAGACGGATAACTTGGTAGATAAATTAGTTTCTATCAACCGTGTTTCAAAGACTGTAAAAGGTGGTCGCAATATGTCTTTCTCGGCCTTGGTTGTGGTTGGTGATAAGGCAGGTCGCGTAGGTTTCGGAAAAGGTAAGGCCTTGGAAGTGCAATCTGCAGTGCAAAAGGCAACAAAAGCGGCAAAGGCAAAAATGATGCGTGTTCCTTTGAAGGAAGGTCGTACATTGCATCATGATAGTGCAGCTAAATATGGTGCAAGTAAATTGGTTGTACGTAGTGCTGTTCCAGGTACTGGTATTATTGCAGGTGGTGCGTTGCGTGCAGTATTTGAATGCTTGGGGGTTCAGGACGTTGTTGTTAAGTCGCAAGGTTCTAATAATCCAAACAATATGATTCGTGCAGCTTTCTTGGCATTTAATAAAATGAATTCTCCAAAAACTGTTGCTGCACGTCGTGGTAAAACAGTTGCAGAAATTATCGCTGGTCGTGATGGTAAAAAATTAGAAGTCGCGACAGAGGATAAATAATCTGGACAAAGATAATTAGGAGTTTGAATTATGGCTAAAATAGTTGTAAAACAAGTAAAAAGTACTATCGGTCGTCCAGAATCCCAAGTTAAAATTGTAAAGGCTTTGGGTTTGGGACGTGTTGGCAAAACCAAAGAAGTTACAGATTCTGAATCTGTACGCGGTATGGTTGCCAAGGTTTCTCACTTGGTAGAAATTGCTGAATAAATATATTTAACCGAGTATATAGACATTTCTTGTTTATATGCGATAAAGAACTATATATATAGTTATAGGACAAAAAGGAAAAAAAATGAAATTAAATGCATTGATGGATAACTTTGGTGCACGTAAGGGTGCTGCGCGTGTTGGTCGTGGTATAGGTTCTGGTGCTGGTAAAACAGCGGGTCGTGGTCACAAAGGACAAAAGGCGCGTAGTGGTTCACGTAAACAGGCGACTTTCCAAGGTGGTCAGATGCCAATTTTGCGTCGTTTTCCAAAGTTTGGTTTTAATAACCCATTCGCAAAGGAATATGTGACAATTAATCTTGGTGATATCGAAAGATTTATTGCAACAGGTAGAATTGATCCAAAAGAAGTTATTTCGATTGAATATTTATTGGCACAAAAAATCGTTAATCGTAAAAAAAGCGGTTTGAAGATTTTGGCTGCCGGTGAAGCAAAAACTGCTGTTAATATTGTTGCTGCAAAGTGGTCTAAGGCTGCAGAAGCTGCAATTGTAAAAGCAGGTGGTTCTATTAAAAACAATTAAATAAATTTCAGGTATCCAGTTTAACTGGATACCTGTCAATGGTTAAAAGCTCTTTCACATGAAATTCTTTAAAAACTTTTTTGGTAATCTTACTGATTTACAAAAACGCATTTTGTTTACACTTGGTGCGTTGATTGTTTATCGTATCGGTGCATTTATTCCATTGCCTGGGGTTAATGCGTCTGCGGTATTGCATTTGTTCCAAGGCGACGGTGGAATGTTGGGAATGTTTGATATGTTTAGTGGCGGTTCTTTGTCGCGTATGTCGGTTTTGGCGTTGAATATTTTCCCGTATATTTCTGCATCGATTGTTTTGCAATTGTTAAGCGCAACAAGTAAGTCATTAGGAGAGTTACGTAAAGAAGGTGAATCAGGACGTGTGAAGATTAATCAATACACACGATATTTGGCGGTTTTGTTGGCGGTTGTTCAGGGTTGGGCCGTTGTTCGTGGATTGGAAATGATGGCACCTGTTAATGGGGTACCCGCGGTTGTTAACCCAGGATTTGCATTTGAACTATCTGCAATTATTGCGTTGGTTGGTGGTACTGTATTTGTTATGTGGTTGGCAGAACAAATTACTGCACGTGGTATAGGGCAGGGTGCGTCTTTGTTGATTTTTGCAGGTATTATCGCAGAGGTTCCAGGTGGAATCGCACAGTTGATTTCATTGGGGTCTGTTGGTCAAATATCACCAGCAATGATTGCCTTGGTTGTTGCGTTTGTTGTTGGTATTGTTGCGTTGATTGCATTCTTTGAACAGGCGCAACGTCGTATCCAGATTCTTTATCCGCGTCAAGTTATGGCAAATGGTGTTGTTAATACAAATGCTTCTTATTTGCCAATAAAGATTAATATGTCTGGTGTTATGGGGCCTGTATTTGCGTCAAGTATTATGATGTTGCCTGCATTTGTTCAGCGCTTTGTTCAAAGTGAAAATTTGACTGTTCAAACAATTATGGGATTCTTTACGTATGGTACATGGTCTTATATTATTATGTTTACTGTATTGATTGCCTTTTTTGCATATTTTCAGACAGCGGTTATTTTTAATTCAGAAGAAACAAGTAACAATTTGAAAAATGCAGGTGGCTATATCCCAGGGGTGCGTCCAGGTGAACAGACAATTCATTATTTGGATAATGTTGTTTCACGTACAACAGCAATTGGTGTCGCTTATTTGATTGTTGTTTGTGTTTTGCCAATTATTTTGAATACCCATGTTGGGATGCCTTTGGCAATTGGTGGAACAAGTGTATTGATTGTGGCAGGGGTTGTTCTGGATACTGTAAATCAAGTGCAATCTTATCTGGTCGCAAAGCAATATAGTGGTGTTATTAAAAAAACACAGAAAAAAGGACGTTTTCGCGGTTAAGCGAAATAAAAACAAGATTTGACTTTTGCTGAAAATTATATAGAATTATTTGGCAAAATAAAATAGCCCATTGAAATGTCTTTGGGTTTTGGGTTGAAGTGCGGGTGGACTGTACTTTGTAAGTTAAATAAAAAGGAAAATAAAAAATGGCACGTATAGCAGGTGTTAACATTCCAAGTGAAAAGCGCATTGAAATTGCGTTGCAGTATATTCACGGTATTGGGCCGGCAAAATCGGCACAAATCGTAAAGGCTTTGAAATTGAAAGATGGTCTGCGCGCAAAAGATTTGACAGACGAGGATGTTATTAAAATTTCTAATTATATAGAAGATAATTTTAAGGTAGAAGGTGATGTTCGTCGTGAAGTTACAATGAACATTAAACGTTTGCAAGATTTGAAAACTTATCGTGGTATTCGTCATCGCAATCGTTTGCCAGTTCGTGGTCAACGTACACAGACTAATGCACGTACTCGCAAGGGTAAGCGTGTGGTGGTCGCTGGTTCCGCAACCAAGGGTAAATAAATTTAATATAACGTCACATCTGCTTGTTGTTGGCTCGTTCATGTAACTTTTGTACACTACACTCGCCAACAACTGTGCATCTGTAACGTTCTATCAAATTTAATAACAAGGTAGAGATTAACACCATAGTTAATTGTAGACATCGAAAAAAGGTTAAAATAAAATGGCAGTATCAAAAGCTAAAAAGAAAGTCGTAAAAAAAGTATCGCATGGCATTGCACATATTGTCGCGACTAATAATAATACACGTATTACAATCACAGATCAGTCGGGGGCTGTGTTAACATGGGCAACCGCTGGGGCAAATAATTTTAAAGGCGCAAAAAAGTCCACACCATATGCAGCAACAGTTGTTGCAGACGCAGTTGGTAAAAAAGTCGCTGAAATGGGTATGAAAACAGTTGATGTGCTGATGCGTGGTATCGGTCAAGGTCGTGAAGCTGCTGTACGTGGATTGGCTAATGCTGGTCTGATTGTGCAGTCCATTACTGATACAACGCGCATTCCACATAATGGATGCAGACCAAAGAAGGTTCGTAGAGTTTAATCTATGTATATAAGTCCCATCGTAAGGTGGGATTTTATTATTTAAAAATAAAGGCTAAATAATGAATAAAGTTTATAAAATTCCAGCAGATAAATATGAATTGTTAATGCGTTCGATTAGAAACGCAGATTTAATTACGGCAATGCGTATTTTGAAGGGAAATTTATATGAACCGCTGGGGAATAAAACTGAAAAAAAACAGAATAAAGAATATTTAACAGATAAAAAAATGCGGGAAATTTTTAAAACAGAATATAGGGGTTTAGTCTTTTATAATTATGATTTAGAGATGTGGGGTGGAACAGCGGCTGATTTGTCAAAGCTAAAAAACAAGTCTTATGAAATCGATTTGGTAAAAAGAATTTTGGAATCAGAGATAAAAAAATTGAATTTTGAATTAGTTGCTGTTGTGACGATGTCTATTTCCGATTCCGAATATTTTGGATGGGGAAAGGCGCATAATAATGTAAACTATGATGCGACCGGACATATATTGGTTGGTGGATTATTGTGGCGTGATAAAATTAGCGGACGATTGATATCAGGTGTATCAAGATGGCAACAAGGTGATTTCTTTTTGTGTGATCGTAATTCGCATGAAGATGCAATACATAGATTTATTCAGGATATTGTTCGTTATGAATCATTTCGTTCTGGATTGATTAGAACCAAGGATTTGTAAATTCTGTGGTGGCTGAAAAAATCACCCGATGATAGATGCTTCTTTTTTTTAGAAATTATATATAAAAACACCGGCGGGGGAGGAGGCAAAACCGCCGGTGTTCTTTCTGTGTTTTGACACAGAAACTGGTGTTGTGGTCGGGATTATTTCCAATAAGTTGGGATACTGGAATAATCAGATAATCCGGTTGCGCCGCTGTACATACCACCAACCTGA
>JAFSDI010000027.1 GCA_017436325.1 Alphaproteobacteria bacterium
TAATCCCTGTATATCGACTTCCTGTAGCAATTTGGGACTCTTCCAACCCTTCCGGTCGTTGTTCTTCTTGTTCAAGAATAAACTGTTCTACTTCCCAATCACTTTGTGTTTGCGAAATGCTCGCTATCAAAGATTGAGATTCTAAACCTTTCTGATGATTTGCATATGCCAGAACACCGCCTCCTGCACAGCCAAGCAAAAAGGCCAGAAGACAAATTATAGTAAATTTTTTATTCATGTTGACCTCCATTGCTTCCAATGTCAGAAGCCTCTTCCTGTTGGAACTCTTTTTCATTCTTTTTCCCAATTACCCCCAGTTTCATCGCCCCGTAAATAATTATAACAGATATTATGAACAGCAAAATGACACCTTGTGACGGATTTAGATACGTCATAATTAGCCCACACAAAGCCAATATGGCACTTACTGCATAAATTACCAATACAGTATCGCGATGATTAAACCCATAATTCAACAAACAATGATGCAAGTGATTCTTATCTGGTTTAAAAATCGGTTTATTGTTCATCTTTCTGCGAATAATTGCAAACACCGTATCTAAAATCGGAATCGCCAATACCAAAATCGGTGTCACTAGCGAAAGTAATGTAAAACTTTTGGTGAACCCCATAACGGCTAACACCGCCAAGTTATACCCCAAAAACATAGAACCCGTATCGCCCATAAAAATTTTTGCCGGATGAAAATTGTATTTCAAAAAACCTAACGCAGCTCCAATTAGAATTAACGCAATAGATGCCATTTCCGTCTGTCCAGTTGCATATCCGGAAATCGCCATTGTTGTTGCAGCTATAATAGATGTCCCTGCAGCCAAACCATCTAACCCATCAATTAAATTAACTGCGTTAATAATTGCTACAATCCAAAGCACTGTAAATGGCGCACTGAAAATATACAGCGGAAACATCCCGCCCAAAATAAAGTTTGTCATAAACTCCACACGTACACCAGATAGTACAACAATACACGCTGCCGCAATTTGCCCCAACAGCTTTACTTTTGCAGGAATATCTTTGATGTCATCAACAATCCCAACCAGAACCAGCACTGTCCCACCGACAAACAACCCGATATGCTCTTGTGTCAATTCATGGCTTAAAAAAAGTACTGCAAAAAAACTTAAATAAATAGCCAATCCACCCATCCGAGGCATCAATTTTGTATGCACTTTACGTGCATTTGGCTTATCAACTGCACCAAGTTTTACTGCTAGCTTTGCTACAAAGGGCACCAGTACTAAACTGATTACCAATGCCAGCACTGCCATGATTATATCATTCCACATAATATACGTTCCTCCAGCCTGAATTTCAGACCCAAACACAAGTCCCAAAATCGTTTCTTACTAAAATGATTCGCCACTACTTTACAACATTATACGACATTTTGCAATAGATAAATCCGCATTGTTGCCAAATCACCAATTTTAAACATTATCTATAGTAGTTAGACGTAATAGCAGCTAAAAAAGTTGTATCAATAATTCAATCGGTTCTTTTGCTTGACGCATCATGATTTCTGTCAGCATTGCCTGCTGTGCAGTTTCCTTGTCTGAACGATTTTTTAACCGCTGCATCGCCATTATCAACTGTTGTGCTGTTACATCCCTTACACCATAACATTCCCGCTGGCGTAAAAGCTGCATGAAACTGCTTACTTTCGGATCGTAGGATAAAGCAATCATCGGCTTCTGCAGCGTTGCACCCATAATCAGGCTATGCAAACGCATTCCGAGAATCATATCCGCATTTTTCAAAATATGCATTGTTTCTAGCGGAGTATAATTTTCCTGTAACACTGTTACATCCTGAACATGCTGCATTTTTGCTGCAATCATTTTTCCTGTTTCTATATCCTCAGGATAGTGGAACGGCAAAAATACAATCTGCCAGCCATTCTGTACTGCATCGTCGCAAAAAGCTGCAATTTCCTCAAACAAATCCCCACTATTCTGCCAGCTGCGTGCAGCCACCATCAGAATTGGCCGGGTATAATTTTCTACACCGCCTTTTTCCAAAAGCGTTTTCCCAATCTTGGCATCAACCTCATCAGCTGGAATTCCTAACACAGGATCGGCACATACCATTATTTCACGATATACACCCATCTGCATCAATTCCATACGAGACTCCAAATCGCGCACTGTAATTACATTGACTTTATTCAAAATTTTACGTACAAGGGCACGATTGCGTCCATTGTGTACTGGACCAATCCCTTGTGCATAAATCATGA
>JAFSDI010000002.1 GCA_017436325.1 Alphaproteobacteria bacterium
GATAAAATTCACCCCGACAACGCAGTGTACAAATGTTACATAAGTTGTCGGGGTGGTTTTTAAATATATTATTAGATTTAATTTAAATTAAAGATAATGGTGTAGATAAACGAATTGGGGTTGGCGCAGTGTACAAATGTTACATAAGTTGTCGGGGTGGTTTTTAAATATATTATTAGATTTAATTTAAATTAAAGATAATGGTGTAGATAAACGAATTGGGGTTGGCGCAGTGTACAAATGTTACATAAGCCAACCCCAATCCTGTTTAGATACATCATTAGATTTAATTTTATTCAATGCAACAGTTAACAGCATTCCTAACCCAGCTTTTTAACTTTGACATTGCACCCTTTTCTTCCGTTTTTCCAGTTGTGTCCAGAACTTCAATTTCTTTTTGCTTTACTTTTTCTGCTGTCGATGTTTTTTTTGTTGGCTTTAATTCTTTGGATTCTGCGGTCAAAACACCCATATTCAAGCCCCAGAACATACAATACAGACCATAAGATTGGTCAAATAAATCATAGGCAGTCTGCTTATCACCCGCGGCCAAGGCTTTTGTTCCAACCTCGAAAACACGCATTGATGCCGCTAACAAGTGCTTTGATATACACCAAACTTCACCCTCATATGCTGGGATGATTTTAAGCATTGCATTTTTGCGCATTTCACGAACTTCGTTAATTAAATCATAAAACTCATGTTTACCGGTTTTTGCGCCTGAAAACATCAAATGCTCTTCGATTGAAATCAAATTCATTATCGCAATTGTTAAATCTTGATCACTTGATAAATCTTTTGGATTTACTTTTTTTACCGCATCTAATTTTTCAACAAATTCTTGAACAGATTCTATTTTCTTCATTTTTTATCCTTTTATTTTAAAAACATACAGAAAACAGCCAACTTACCAACATCAAGACAACTACCGGCAGCACCACTTTTTCAAAAGGGAAATGTGCATGTCCACCGTTTTTCTTTTTCAGCCATTGATAAAGTTTGCTGGTCAATATAAATATAATCGCCCCACACATTGTACCGAACAACAATGGGTCCATAACAAATACACCACAAACAGAAACGGGGTTATAGTCAACAATTCCCATATAAACAAAACCTATGGTTGCAACACACGCCAACATAACAATAATATCGCGCCCCCAAAAATGCCATTTTCGTGCATCCATAAACTTTAAAGTCCAATATCCCAACAGCGCTAACAGTGCGCCCGCCCACAGGCCAACAACACTATCAGGCACCCCCAAACGATTCGCCACGTCTAAACCAGCCCCAATTGCAACCGTACAAACTGCACAAGCCGGATTTGCAATTGCAGGCATCGCATACAACATCGACATCAGCACTAACAAATTTCTCATAAAACCTTTCCTTTTTTAGTACATTAAAAGTACTTTAGATTATTAAAAATCACATTCTAAAAGTCAATAGTATAATAAATTCGCCGACAATAATCACAACGATTTGACCTGATTATAATATTTCAGCACACTTTTTTCTATATCCATAACATATAAAATTGTCCATAAGCGTTAATCATATTAAATACAAAAAGCACTTACATAAAAACCGCTACACTACTCACATTTCCACCATTTTTTAACCATTTTTCTATGTAAAGTTTTAAACAAATGGATAATTTACTCTTTATAAAACAAATCTATATAATCCTTATAATACCATTTTTGAGCATAAGCATTATTACCAAGTTTCACCAGAATTCCCATTTTTACCAATCGCTCTATCATCTTATAGCCAGACGGCTTTGTTGTGCCTGTCCATTTCATAATATCTGAAATACCAACAACAGGCATTTTATATAAGTTTTCTAAAACATTCATGGTTGATTGTGATACAGCTTTGCTTAAAACTTTTACTTTGTCTGTATCGCGTTCCCGTAATTTGGTAATCATAGCACATGTTTTTATCGCAGAATTTGCTGTTTCAATAATTCCATCTAAAAAGAAATCCAACCACCCAACAACATCACCATTATGATAATTGTTTAATTTTTGATAATACACATCCCTATGTTGTTTGAAATACGCTGACAAATACAATATTGGCATTTCCAACAATTTTTTATACCATAAAAACATAGTTATCAACATACGACCTGTTCGGCCATTACCATCATTAAAAGGATGAATTGTTTCAAATTGTGCGTGCAACAACCCCGCTTTAACAAGCGGTAAATAATCATCGTCTGCATGCATAAATTTTTCTAAATCGTTTAACGCACGGTTCATATCTTCAACTGGTGGCGGAACATAAGTCGCATTATCCGGTCTAGTACCCCCAATCCAATTTTGACTGGTTCTAAACTCTCCAGGATAAGAATTATGTGTACTGCGTGCTTTCAACATCAATTTTGAATGTAATTCCCTAATAAACCTTAATGACAAAGGAAAATCTTTGGCACGAACAAGACCATAATTCAATGCATCTATATAATGTATAATATCGTCAACATCTTCAGGTAAAGAAGAGCTTGGTTCAACGTTTTCTTTTTCAATCACATCCATCATTGTTGCATTAGTGCCTTCTATTTGACTTGATGAAGATGCATCCTTCTTTACAAACATAACCAAAAACCAATCTTTATCAGGCAATAATTCTGTAATTCCATCCAATTTACCTAATAATCTTATGGCTTCCGTATGTTTTGATATTATAGTATTTGGCAAAGACAATCCCACAATCGGCGGAAAATCATCGGGTATAAAAGCCTTAAAACCTGCAGATTGCTGTACAAAACCACCTATTTTTATATTATTCATGACTTCACCTTTTAGTAAATATACTAACATAAAAACTTTACTTTGCAAACATAAAAGTAAACTTTTTTAGTAAAAAACTTTACTTTACAAACACAAAAGTAAACATTTTTAATAAATATTATTAGTAATAATAAAGACACTAAAAATCGCTACACCGCTTGCAAATCTGCATTTTTATGCTATAAATCTTGTGTAAAGTATTAGAAAAGGAAATTAAAATGGCATTCTGGAATAAAAAAGTTAAAATATGCAGAAACTATTTTACAGGCGAAGACTGCAAACATAAGCGTGGCTCAACTTGTATTTGTGATGCCCCAGACGATGCGGTATGCCGGCAATATAAAATCCTGCGCCCCAGCAAAACAGAACTGGAAATACTGAATAATCAGGCAGAAATTAAATCTATGTTGTCTAACATTGCATGGACATTAGGCGCAAAACAACGATAAAGGCAAACAAAAATGTCATCTGTCAACGATAATTCTGTTGTTCTCCCATGGGAAGATATAACGGCACAAGATATAGAAAAATTATCCCCCACCGCAATGCGCGAAAACAATGCAGACTATTTCCTGGCCCAAATGTATCGAACGGCACGTAGTATAGTTGCATATAATTATCGTGGTTCCATTACCCCAGATACAGAAATTCATTTTGGTTGGGGAATTAAACAACGTTTTGGACAGGAACACAGAAATTTTTATATCTATCAAAAAGGCACAATATATTTGTGCAATCTGTACGAAATGTTACCGCGCATTGGTATTCCTGTTGCGCATTTTACACCAGAACAAGACAAGGTATTTCGACATGCGGTGCAATCTGTGGTTAAATATCATAAAAATCCATATCTGTATGATTCAGTGTATGGTGAGATGAAAGAATTTGCCCCAGAAAAATTAGTCAACCCAAAATATAGACCGTTATTAGAATACTTTGGTTGCAGCATACAAAATTACCAAGAACAAAATCCTTTACAATCACCTGTGCGCTGTGATGGGTGTGAACGGCGTTGCCATATGGGGTATCAAAAACATCCACTTGACCCCTATGATGAGTTCAACAGATGTTACAACGAATACCCAACAATAAATCATATTTTCGCAAACGGTTGTCCCGAAAAATGTGTCGCTAAAATTCAGGAATACACCTTGTTCATCAAACAAAAAACAGCACTACAAAAACCTAAGAAAACATTCACCCAAGAACAACGCATAAACATAAAGCCAGAACAAGGAAATGTATATGTTCCATCACCTGGAAAATGTAATGGGTGTGATGCCGGATGTGAACTGGGGACAGCGTTTTTATTTGATAAAGATTACGTTTACCCAACGATTGATGGGAAAATTATGGCGCGTTATATCGATGAAAAACACCATTATCAATATACCGGAACCAGTACAGTGAGGTGGGTGATGTCCCCACAACAGGTTGCAGACAGAATCGCAGGCTTTGTTGGCACAATCGCCCGCGTGTGTGACCATTACAAAACAAAATAAACCATCCGCCCATGTGGCGGTGTTTTTATTTTCTATGTCATCCCGTGGCTCTTGTCTCGGCGCAGCGAAGCGCAGACGGATGACCACGGGACCCAGGTCATAATACAAAAAAACAACCGCCACAGGGGCGGTTTGAATCTTGGTAGCAGCGGAGGGATTCGGACCCCCGACCAAAGGATTATGATTCCTCTGCTCTACCACTGAGCTACGCTGCCAAACGGCATAGATTATAACAGACTTTTTTTTAAATGCAAGCAAAAGAAAACAACATTCCGAATTTATTCATATTTACAATAATTATATTTTTTAATAAATTTAGTCTATATCACAGCATTAACCAAAACACGATAATTATCATGAAAAAAAGCATCATACTAACGATATTAATATTTTCGACTACACAAGCCATTGGCAACCAAGATCCATTTTTTTCTGGATATACTCAACAAATAACATTCAACATTGGTGCTGGTGTAAACAGCGGATTTTTAATTCCCCCCCCATCACAATTTGTACCATACACAACATTTCAAGTTCAATATTCACAACCAACGACATTTTTCAGTTTACCTGCGCGCCAATCGATAAGCGCTGTAATTAACGTTGGCTATGGTCAGAAATACGGCTGGCACTGGGAAGACTTTTCGATACCGATTATAACACTTGGCATAGACACAACACCGATATACGGTCAAGACTGGTATACATTTATTGGTATTGGTGTTGGTATGCAGGCGCAGCAGAACGCGCGCATAGGCTCTAAACTATTATTTAGTTTCAAGGCTGGGTATGGATATCGCCTATCCGACTGCACGTCATTAGAGTTATTTATGCAACATATGTCAAACGGTAACACAGCGCCAGAGAATAATTCCTATGCATTTTATGGGCTTGGTCTGTCATATAGTTTCTAAAGATTGTTATATAAAAAGTTAAAGGGGTGAAGAAATCACCCCTAAAGTTATTCTATTCACAAGATGTCTGTCCAACAGGCAAAGTTGAAGAAACACCATTTTCATCATGATACCCCGCCAAACAGCAATTAGTATAATCGACCATAATTGTACCAATACTACTACGTATCACATCTAATTTACAACCCGCAGATGACTGTGGATCACATTTCATTGCAAAATCACTTGCACAATAATACATATCATCTGTTATTCTTGGGAAATTACAAGTTGTAACATCCGTATCTGACGAATAGGTACACGACACATCAGTTAAGGCATCATATTCAACAGTCGCAGAATTACTTTTTATATTCGAATCAGCCTTACATGTATTTGAAAAATACAGTATAACCTGTCCATCTGGTGCATTCGGCAAAACAAGTCCCTGTGGATTTGTACAACTTTCATCACCGAACCATTCTGTACCATTTGTATAATATCGTTGCCCCCCCGGGCTGCCCAATACTATAAGTTCAACAAGATAACAAGCATCAGTACATGAAGCATTTGCTGTATTATCATCTACAACACTATACCCATCATTACACGTGATTGTATACCCCACCTGTCCCCTTGGACCAATTTGCAAACTACAAGTACCATTTGCTATTGAACTATCACAGTTCTTTGCCCATGCTGCATAAAGGCTTGTGATACCATCGGCCGAATTTGTTTGCCGCATAAGATAATTAAGCACAGGGGCAAATTCAACCGCAGTTACAGATTCACTAACCACAGCATATTGTGTTGTAAAGAAACCACGAAGAGTATAACCATCTTTTTTTGGAAGGACTGTCGCGTACGTTTCGTTATATATTTCAGAGCATCTTTCATCATAATACAAGTCAGCTGAACCTGTTTTTCTGTATAATCTGGTTATATTACCAGCAGTTGCACCATCCATATTTAACAGCAAATCCACTGCAAAACACGTTCCATCACCACCAAATATTTTGATATCAACTTTATTATTAGTATCATCAACTGTACTTTCAACATTAAAGGACTGCAGAGTCGTAGTTGATGCAACATACGTACGTGGATAAAGAGAAGTATCAGCAGCAAAATTACCCCGTGGTGTACAAAACGCCTTGCTCTGATTTGTGCTATAATTATAATTACACATTATTGGTGTAGTCTGATCCTCAATAGTTGTAACAAAATATGATGCATCAACCTTTGATGGTACATAACCACTTGACGCAGCATATACAATCGGCACACCAAATGTTGCAGGAATCTCTATATTGGATATCGATGTTTCACAAGCCGCATCACTAAACCAACCGCCTTTTTGATTATTATATACAGTAACCGGTGTTCTACTAATACTACCATTACTAATCATATAATAAATATCCACCTTATGACACGGATATGTTGGTTTAACATAACTGTACCCATCTTCTGTATTTCTGTATACAGACACGGTCCCGGGCGTTATAGCCGCCGGCGTGAGCACCGCATTAACCCAAAACCCACCTCTAAACGATATATTATAATTAAATTGACATGTTGCTGTTGCCACAGAATTGACATAGTCAGTTGCTTGATCATAATTACAATATATTCCCGCCCCACGACTATCTGCAACCTGTGTTAAGCCCGTTTGAAGCACATTATACCCTACTATTTGTGAAACATTCGAACCCGCATTAAAAGCAATCGGCAATGGTGGCGAAGTCTGATTAAGTCCTGGATTAGCAGTTAAATCAAACGATCCCAGAAATTGAGAACACTCAGAATCTTCATAATAAAACCCCACACTAGAATCCACACTAGAATCATAATAAAACGTCTTCAGGGTGGTATCACCAATCCCTTTAACAGGGAACGAAGTGCAACCACCCGCTAAACACTCATGCACCAAAGAACCAGTTTCATAAGAAAATGTACCTATTCTACAGGAACCATACACATTATTATAATATAATTGTGGAATATAATACCCCTCTACAATTTGTGTTGTATTAAAATTTCGCCCCAGCCCACACGTCAAAACATCCGGCATATTTCTACTACATTCAATATATCCAGCTGCATCTCGTCCTAGCGATATAATACTATTACTATAAATATAACCACCACTAGCAGATGGAATAAAAACGACGGGAATCTTATCAAAAACCCCACGCAATGGAATTTCAACTGTTTTTGTTCCTGTCCCCGAACACCCCGCATCCACAAACCAAGTATTAGCACTATCATTATAATATCGCACAATTTCAACAACATTTGTTGTATCACTTGCAATTGGTGCATATGCAAAAACAATTCTTTTACATGCGGCAAAGGCATTTGATGAAACAAATGGCATAACAAACAAAATAAACAAGAACAATAATTTTCTAAAAATAATACGCATCCCTTTTTTCCCTTCTACGAAATTAACAACTGTAAGAAAATAACAAACTATTATTTTTTTAAAGTCTTTAGATACTTGGACATTGTGTGTGCGGTTTACGCACACACAACACCCCAAAACAACCCAAATCTGGATTAATTATTAGCCGGACAAGTTGTTTCTTCAACAGTATCAAGCGATGGTAAGGTTGTTGAATTAAACCCAGCCATACAAGCATTACAATATTCAACCGCACCAGTAGATGGTGTAAGAGTAACCGAACAAACGGCACTCGGCTGACCATTTGGAGCCTCCACAGGATCACAATCCTTCGCCCATACAGATTTAAAGTCACGATTAGCAGTCAACACCCAGTTCTTAGGCAATGTAGAGCTAATAAACTGCGTAGCAGACGCTCTAGTTACCATGGTGCCACACAATGAAGATAATGAAATCGTAGTAGTCTCAGTAGCATCATCAACAGCATTTGTACACATTGCACGCAACACATAACCAATTGTCGAAGGCAGGTTTGCCGTCGTCACAGCAGTACCATTTCTCTTCCAAGTTGCATTATTCCCAGCCTTGCCTGGATTCGTATACGTCAAAGTATCATTTGCAGAACCAGATTTACTCAAGAATCTAACTGTATAACTATTCGGCGCATACTTTGGTCTAACACGTACAGTCGAACCCTCAAGGATAGCACCCTTAACAGTAAACTTAGATGGATCAGCCACAGCTGTATAATCCGGATTCGAAATTCCAGAACTTATCCGATATTCCCAACCCGTAATCGCATACCCATTTACATTACAATAAGGCACACCATTCCCAGCATTCGTCAAATCAAACAATACACCAGCTTGAATAGTCGTTGGAATATCA
This sequence comes from Alphaproteobacteria bacterium, assembly GCA_017436325.1. Lineage (GTDB taxonomy): Bacteria > Pseudomonadota > Alphaproteobacteria > Rs-D84 > Rs-D84 > Enterousia. The sequence goes on from JAFSDI010000002.1 coordinate 8,489, forward strand.
GAAGCAATCGCAACACTTGACGGAACATATTCAGAACTGTGTGTACATTCTATAACAAAATCATAGCCATTCAAAGTAACATTAACTGGATAAACTTCAAACTGCGTACCGTTAGGAACAACACTACCATCATCCATCTCAAAAAACTCATCATTTATAGCCACGTTCTTTGCAATCGTCTTTTCAAAATTAACACCAGACGTTGTCGAAGCAACCTTCCAGGCAGTGAAAGAATATACACTATCATCACCAGTACAACCAGTCGGATCCGACAACAATACTTCAGAACCACTACCATACGTATAGCTTAATTCACTACCCAAAGCAGGACACCAACCTACACCACCAGCAGGAACACAAACATCATTACCTGAAGTACCCCGCGTGTTGTTACAATCATTAGATTCAAACTGATACCAAAAGTCTTCAAACTCACCTTTATTAACATAAGTTAAAGTATACTGGTTCCCACTACACGACGGATTATAAACACCAACATATGGTTCCAGAGTATCTTGCGCCGCCATTGCATTACCATTAAAAACAAACACCGCCGCCAAAGCAGACAAAGATGTTAAAATTTTTGTTTTATTCATTTTCCCTTCCTTTTTCCTTGTTTTTTCTTTCTTTTCTCAGTTTAAAAATCACTTTTTTTCAAGTATTTTAAACAACCTTAATCGAATCATAACAAATTATAAACTTTTAATGCAAGTGTTTTTTATATAAATATATCATCATTACCATTCAATTGGTGTTTTTCCCAACCTTGTTAAATACTCATTCGCACGACTAAAATGACGACAGCCAAAAAAACCACGATACACAGACAGCGGCGATGGATGCGCAGCACACAATACTAAATTCTTTTGCCCATCCACCAGCGCGGCTTTTTTCTGGGCATATCCACCCCACAGCATATAGACAATATTTTCACGCGCACTAAGCACACGAATTACACTATCTGTAAATTCTTCCCATCCACACCCCGCATGCGATGCCGCCATATGCGCCCGAACCGTCAATGTCGAATTCATCAGTAACACACCCTGATGCGCCCAATGGGTCAAGTCACCATTTGTGACACTTGGCCGACCAATATCAGACTCAATTTCTTTATATATATTTTTCAGTGACGGCGGCACCGGTGTTGGTGGCAAAACCGAAAAACACAGCCCATGCGCCTGATTTGGTTCATGATATGGGTCTTGACCGATAATCACAACCTTTACCCTGTCCAACGGACATAAATTAAACGCATTAAAAATATTTTTCGGCGCCGGATAAACAGTTTTTCCAGACAAGTATTCCCCACGCACAAAATCAGTCAATTTAATAAAATAATCCTTGTCAAATTCCGCCTTCAAGGCATCTTTCCAAGATTGTTCTATATTTACATTCATAATAACCCTCTTTATCTGACAAAAACACAAATCACGCCGCCCTAATCCCCTTCGTCTGGCGAAGGGGTGGATTGCGAATCCCATTCGCAAGACGGGGTAGTGGTCTTAATCCCCGCCCGTCTGACAAAACCACAAATCGTGCCGCCCTAATCCCCTTCGTCTGGCGAAGGGGTGGATTGCGAATCCCATTCGCAAGACGGGGTAGTGGTCTTAATACACTCCCTTTGGTTTGTGCAAGCAATCGTCCATAGAAATCAATTTTTGTTGACACGCGCGCCACAAAACCACATCTATATACCCGCGTGGCAAGCCTGTTTCACGAACCAAATGCGCAAACATATCATCACAAGCAGATTTGATTTCTGGCAACAAATTCCCGTTATCAATTGGCAAATCTTTCCCAACAAAAGAACAACCAAGTCGCTGAATCCAGATGTCATATTTCACAACATCTTCGCCAAGATTGCGCGCCAAATGATTTGCAGTAATTTTACCAATATGTGGTAATTTTTGCAAATAAATTAACTTTTCTTCCAATGAATCTATGAAATAATAAGCATCACGCAAAGATTGCCTTAATTGCCAAATTTCACAAATTGCTTTAACTTTATTTTTATTGTTAAATAATCCAATTAACAGATTGTAATTTGCGCCAAATACACGCAACGATTCCATAATTTTTTTATAAATCTTTTTTGCAGTAATTTGTGAAAATCCACCTGCCAAAATTACATAGATACAATGGCCCGCAAATGTGTCTGCATCGTAAATTTTTCGCGAACGCAAGTTTTGTAAAATCTCGTCAAAAGATTGCGCATCACTGTCCAGCCCTGCCCCACGTAATCGCGCATCTAAATCAAAAAACCATTCCCGCGAAAAATCAATCATTCGCGACATAATAATACCTTTTTTTAAGATTATGGCGCGGAAAACCGCGCCAACAGATTAAACGTCCAGATTTGCATCCAACGCATTTTCAACAATAAAGTCACGTCTGGGTTCAACCACATCACCCATCAGCATAGATACAACCTCATCCGCTTTGGCTGCATCATCAACCTTGACCTGAAACAGCGAACGGTGATTTGGGTCCATTGTTGTTTCCCACAATTGTTCCGCATTCATTTCACCCAACCCCTTGTATCGCTGAATCTTCAGACCTGTTTTCGCATACTCGAACGCAGTTTCCAGCAACTTTAACGCGCCCCAGACTTTCTGATTTTTAGACTTTACACGCAAAATTGTTGGTTTACTAAACATTTCAATTAATTCTTCGCGCCCATCAAGTTTATGCCATGCACGAATTTCCGGCCCATTGATTTTTTCACGTGGCAAAAGATAAGTTTCTTTTACACTGCGCAATGTTCGCGTAATCGTAATACCTGCATCATCCGCAGACACTTTCCACCCACGTTCAAATTCCAACTCTTGCGCATCCAGCATATGTTGCACATTCGCAAAGACTTCTGGGTTTTCATTTTCAAACGCACCATTCAAGGCCAGACTTTCCACAAAGCGCAACGGCACAATATGATTTAACGGCTGTAACACATTACGCATATCCAAAACCAACCCCAGCAAGCGCTTTAAGTCCGCCCCAGATACCTGAATCCCCGCAGCTGTTTCAATCATACCATCTGTTGATAACTGCTCCATCAAATAATCATCCATTTCACGTTCGTTCTGCAAATAAATCTGCTGTTTACCGCGGGAAACGCCGTACAGCGGTGGTTTCGCAACATAAATATAGCCGCGTTCAATCGCCTGTGGCATATGACGATAAAAGAAAGTCATCAACAACGTCTGAATATGTTGTCCATCAACGTCAGCATCGGTCATAATAATAACCTTGTGATAGCGCATTTTTTCAATATCAAAGTCATCTTTACCGATTCCTGCCCCCATTGTTGTAATCAGCGCGCCAATCGTATCCGACCCCAGCATTTTATCAAAACGCACGCGTTCAACATTTAAAATCTTACCACGCAAAGGCAAAATCGCCTGTGTTTTACGGTCGCGCCCCTGCTTTGCAGTACCACCCGCCGAATCCCCCTCAACAATAAACAATTCGCATTTTGCAGGGTCACGTTCTGAACAGCCCGCCAATTTCCCAGGCAAGCCGCCCAACTCTGGCCCTGATTTCTTGCGGGATAATTCGCGTGCCTTGCGTGCTGCTTCGCGTGCGGTTGCCGCCTCTATAATCTTATCAACAATTGTCTTGGCAATCTGTGGATTTTCATCCAAGAATTCATACAGCATTTCAGAAACCGTACTTTCAACAATCGGGCGCACCTCTGACGATACTAATTTATCTTTGGTCTGCGAGCCAAACTTTGGGTCTGGAATTTTAACACTAACAATGCTGGTCAAACCTTCGCGAAAGTCTTCACCCGACAGATTAATATCTTTCTTGGTTCCTTTTTCTGCAATATATTTATTAATCGCGCGTGTTAAGCCTGCACGAAATCCCGCCAGATGAGTCCCACCATCACGGTTTGGGATATTATTTGTAAAACACAAAGACGTTTCTGTATACGCTGTTGTCCACTGCAAAACAATTTCAATATAAGAATCATCTTGCTGTTTTATCATCTGAATTGGTTCTTTGTTCAGTAATTCCTTAGACTTATCTAAATAAGTCGCAAACCCTTTTAATCCATCAACACTATGGAATTCGCGCTCTTTCTTTTCCGCCCCGCGCAAATCTTCCAGAATAATTTTTACATTTGCATTCAAATAAGACTGCTCTCGCAACCAAGTTTCTAATGTATCAAAACTAAATTCAATTCCCGTAAACGTTTCATCAGACGGCAAGAAACTAACCTCTGTTCCGTGTTCGATACCAGATTTATTTTCTGTAATTTGCACATCAGTTGTTGGAACACCATCTGCAAAAGACATAAATGCCTGTTTATCACCGCGCCAAACTTTTACCTCTAACCAGCGGGACAGCGCATTAACAACAGACACACCCACACCATGCAAGCCACCAGAAACCTTGTACGCACCACCACCTTCATTATCGAATTTACCACCTGCATGCAATTCACACATAATCAGTTCCAGCGCACTACGTCCGGTATCATGATTAACATCAAATGGCATACCGCGCCCATTATCACGTATTGTCACACTGCCATCTGCATTCAGCGAAACAAATACAGTATCAGCATATCCTGCCATCGCTTCGTCAATAGAGTTATTAACAACTTCATAAATCATATGGTGCAGACCATTACCGCCCTCACCCACGTCACCAATATACATACCAGGTCTTTTTTTAACCGCTTCCAGACCTTTCAAAACCTTAATGGAGTCACCCGTATATTCATTATTTATTGCCATATAATATTCCTTTCTTTTTTCTATGCAAACCATAGCAATTTATGCTATAATTATCAAGAAAAAAGGGAAATTTATGAAGTTTAAATTATTATATTTTGGTGACATTTTAATTAATCCAAAAAAAAGGGCACAACACATCGCGGATATACGTATGCAATTTCACCCGCAACTAAAGAAATTAATAGAACACAGTCCTTGGACAAATTTGACACAGTATATGGTACCCAATCCAACAAAAAGTCCTGTTACAACCCGTCATATTGGTGGAATTGATTGGAATCCAATAATCACCCCAAATTTAAAGTTAATTGCAGAATTAGACATACAAATGTTACACCCAGAAATCGTTGGTGTACCACGCAGCGACATCGACAATCGCGTAAAAACAATCCTAGATGGTCTGCGTTGTCCACAAAACGAACACGAAATTGGTGCCAACACACCACGCGATATTGGGCCAATATACACACTGCTTGATGACGATCATTTAATAACCAAGCTGTCTGTAAACACCAGTCACTTACTTGACACATCACTATTTGCAGACCACATAATTCGCACACCGGATTCAATCTTTATGTTAATTGATGTCAATGTCCGCGTTGCCGAAGGAACCTTAGAAAACCTTCCATTTATGGTCTAAGAACAAAAATCCCCGAACTATATCGGGGATTTTCTTTATATTTCATACCCTTGCTTTAACACAGACAATTGCTCTACCCTTGTTGGTTTTACACCCATCGCTTTTAATTTTTCAGCAGATTGTCTGTATTTATCTGCTTTTGATTTTTCTATATTTTTCGCCACCAGTGCATCTCTTAATTCTTTTGACGGCGCATAATTACGGACGCGATAAAAATAATCATCTATCCCTTCATACTTTCCGGTCGCAGCCGACCAAATTCCACGCACATCTTCGATATCATACGAACTATCAGATTTATCCTGCGCCCCAAACTCAACCCGTTCACCATTTATTTTTACCGCAAAACGATTTGCCCCATCTAAACGTTCCAGTGTTATATCTTTTCCAATTTTAATAGTTTTCGCATGATTTGCATTTTTTTGTTTTGCATCAACAACCCTGCCACTCAGGGGATTTGCTTCATTTCTTTGTCCAGCATCATAATGCCAATTTACGTTATTATTACCTAAAACAGTTGGAATTCCATCAACCGTTTCAACAATCACCTGATTATTATCATCTTTCAAGGCATCAATCAATTGCAACAAAATCGCTTTTTTATCTGTCATAAGCACACCTTTTAATAAAAAAAACAATTCCACATCATTTGCAGAATTGTTTTATTATCATTAATTCTTTTCAGATTTTCTTTTTTTATCTGACTTTTTCACATCTGTCTTTAATTCTTTTTTAAAGACATTTAATCCATTTGCCAAATTTTTCATCATAGTTGGAATTTTATTATGACCAAACAAAATTGCAACCAATACAACAATTATTAAAATCTCTGCCCAACCAAGCCGTCCAAACATAATAAACTCCTTAGAAACCAATTATTTTGCAACATAGCAATCCAATCCATCGGATTTAGCATTTCTGCAAAAACCATTTGCATCATTTGCTGTTGCAAATCCGACACGCAATCTGTATGTTGTTGTTCCATTTTTTAACTGTGCCGCCAATATAACAAACTGCTTACCTGCGAACAAGCTTTTATGTTCATTTGTAATTTTACGCTGTGCCGCCTCTGCCAAGGCACGTGTACTATAAGAACCAAATTGTACATACCAAGACGCAGCACCTGTTCTGGCTGTTACAGTTTTCTTTTCTGTTTTTTTCTGTTGTTGTGTTTTCACAGATGTCTTTTTTTCTGTTGCTCTTGGTTTTACATCTGTTTTTGCTGCGGGATTAAACTTAACTTCTTTACGTTCTTCGACAACACGCACTGGTATTCCTGCATTTTCATCATTTGGTTTCGCCTGAACTTCTTCTATTTTTTTAACCTCTTTTGGTTGTTGTACGACCTGTGGTTTTGGTTGTACTTTTACATCTTGCTTTTCTACCACCTGCACAGGTTTCACTGGTGGCATAACATTCATTTCCACAGGCACCCCATCATCAGTTGTAAATTCAACCGGCACATCCAAATCGACTTCGATAGTCGAAGAAGAATCATCACTAATTGCCTGAACAATTATATAAGTTGCCAATATAATAACAGCCACACCAACAGACAATAATAACCAAGGTTTTTTTGGTCTTGGTGCAACAAATGGTGGCACATCAGGCAACGCATCAACAGAATCCGTATCATCCAAGTCCAACAAATCTAAATTATTATCATCATTCATAATAAATCCCTCTCTGGTATAAAATTAAGTTTTCAATACATTATACCACAAAAAAGACAAACAAACAAACAGATATATAAATTATTTTGGCATTTTTCCAAAATTAGGCGGCACAATCAGCTTTTGATTTTCTTGTACAATTGGTTCAACCTCGCACTTTTTTGCACACCCTGCCAACACAACCGGCACCGCAATCAATGCAATTAACATCAAGATTTTTTTCATAACAACCTTCCTTTATTTATATCAAAGGCGCGCAAACAAATCACGCGCCTTATTATTTTTTACAATGGCATCTTTACTGCATTTTTCATCATTTCGACAAATTCATCCAGTGGTAAAGATTCCTGTTTTTCCTGTCCCAGTTTACGCAGTGTCACAGTTTTATCACTACTTTCTTTTTCACCAACGATTGCGATAATTGGCGTTTTTGCCAATGACAATTCACGGATTTTATAGTTAACTTTTTCATCACGCAAATCTGCACGTGCATTAACCCCTGCTGCACACAGACTTGCGACAACTTCATTTGCATATTCTGCATATTTTTGTGAAATTGGTGTTACAACAACAGGTTCTGGACTTAACCACAATGGTAAATGCCCACCATTTGATTCCAGCAATATTCCCATAAACCTTTCAACAGACCCTAACATTGCACGATGCAACATAATTGGGCGATGTTTTTCACCATCTTCACCAACATAAGACAAATCAAATCTTTCTGGCAAATTCATATCCAGTTGCACTGTACCACACTGCCAAACACGCCCCATAGAATCTTTCAGGTAATTATCAATTTTTGGCCCATAGAATGCCGCATCACCTTCTGCGATTTCAAATTCAATACCATTTGATTCCAAGGCGTGCTTTAATGCACCTTCTGCCTTGTCCCAAATTTCATCAGACCCGATACGGAATTCAGATTCTTTTCTGGTTGCTAATTTCATTGTAATTTTATCAAACCCAAACTTTGCATAAATATCCTTGATAAAGCGCAATATTTTAACAACCTCTGCCTCTAACTGTTCTTCGGTACAGAATATATGCGCATCATCTTGGGTAAATTCACGCACACGCATCAACCCTGACAAACCACCTGCGGCTTCATAACGATGAACCTTACCAAATTCTGCCATATATAATGGTAAATCCTTGTACGAACGCAACCCATGTCCAAACACCAACATCCCACCTGGACAAGACATCGGTTTAATACAAAACACCTTACCATCTTGGGTTTTACCAGAATAGTTATGTTCACCATATTTTGCCCAATGGCCTGAACGCTCCCACAAACATCTATCCATAACAGATGGTGTAGAAATTTCTTGATATCCTGCTATTTCCTGACGTGCACGCACATATTCAATTAATTTCCTATAAATTTTATAACCTTTATCATGCCAGAACACAGCCCCAGGTGCATAATCTGGTTCAAAATGGAATAAATCCATATCTTTACCCAGTTTACGGTTATCACGCGCGGCGGCTTCTTCCTGCATTTTCAAGAAATTATCTAAATCTTCTTTTGTTTCAAACGCATCGACATAAATACGTTGCAGCATTTTATTTTTTGAATCCCCTTTCCAGTACGCACCTGCAACACTACGAATTTTAAAAGAATCTCTTGGTAAATCCTTAGATGTTTCAACATGTGGTCCACGACACAAATCAACAAAATCACGGAAAGTATAGATAGACAATTGTTCACCTGCCGCGTCATATTCATTTAACCATTCCATTTTATATGGTTGTTCTGCAAAGATTTCCTTTGCTTCGTCTAAACTAACATTTTTCTGTTCAAATCGACCATTTGACTTAATCAAGTCGCGCATTTCCTTTTCGATTTTTGCGAAATCCTCTTCGGAAAAACGATAATCCGTATCAAAATCATAATAAAAACCATTTTCAATTGCAGGCCCCCCTGCGAATTTAACCTGTGGGTGCAATTTTTTTACTGCCGCCGCCATAACATGTGCTAACGAATGACGTATCGTTTCAATCGGATAAGACATAATAACAATCCTTTTTATATTTGTTTTTTTAATTAATTTGTTTGATTATAAAAATTTACGCGATTTATCGCAATACAGAAATTACACCCCCAACGGGGTTGTAGTATTTGTTGTAAACAAGAATCTAAAAATATTCATAACAATATAAAGAATACACCCACTAAAACAAAAAATCAAGTAATTCATATCCCCACCACCATTGTTTTTCGTCATACCAGGCATCAAGCCCCACAAAAATTACAATTTTTGTTAGTAATTCCAGTCGATAATCCATTGTCCCACAGGGAAATATTTTATATATCAACACACAAAATTAGAAAAATAAAAAATTCCCCAAAATGGGGAATCTATTAATCATTTGATTTATCCTTTTTCCAATTTCTAATATTCCATGTATCATCACCACTTCCTTCAGAATCACCAGGTAATGGTATACCCATCGCATTACGCAAACAAACCTCACGCATATATGCAGAATTCACCGTCACACCATCACCAAATTTTATATCTTCAGATTCACCTTGTGTGTTAATTTGATACGCGCCATTCAAGATTTCATTCAACGTCACAACATTACGACAAGTATTCGTTGTATAATCCTGTGTATTTGTACAAGAATTACTATCTTCTTTATCTATTACTGCTATAAATTGCGCCCCTGTTGGTGAACAAATCATTTCTTCATAACAATGCGGAACATTTGCAACCTGTGCACAATATGTTTTTATACGTGACGTTGGCCAATTTTCTTCGCTATCAGCAGTCTCTTCATAACATTCGTATATTTCACTTAAACATTCATTAAAATTCGTCATCGCAGTTTGCGCACGCATCAAGACACTTTCTGCCTCTGCATTTGCAAACTCCAAACGTTTCTGTTGTAATGCTTGCTGTGCAGCAACCTTTTGATATCCGATATTTTGTGCAGTTGTACGCAATTGTTCACCATACGCATCACAGTCTGCATTTGCATCCAATGCATATTTTTGCATAATACTGCGGCGCGCATCTGCAACCGGTTTACGTAAATCTGCATATGGGTCACCATTTGCTGTTGTATATCCAAAGCACGTTGCAGAATTAGATGTAGTATAACCACTGGACGAATTAACAAAATTCAATTCATACGACCCTGTATTATTAACTGTTATATGACTATTATAATTATAAGGACATTGTGCCGCACCATTTCCACACTTTACACCAGACGGTGGCATACCACAGGCCTCATAAATACCATTAAAGCAAGAATCCAAAACACGTGCACAAACATTATTATGCGCATATTCAAATAATTCATAACCCCATGTTTCTGCCAAAGAATCTTTTAATTCAGAAACATTGCTTATAGTTCCGCTAATTCCTGCCAATCCACCAACAATATCAGACACACCTGTAAAGGCATCAAACAAATTATCTTCATCATCAGTCAAAATAGTAACAGTTTGCTCTTTTGCGGCCGCCCAAGATTTTAACTGTGCCAAAATATCCGACCCCGTACCATCCAAATCTTTTACATTAAACCCAAAATCATTTCCATTTTCACCGGTATCACTACAATACGAAGGCGCTGTTGTTACACTACACTTATCATCAAACAAGGCATGTCTTTCACACCAATCACCAAACTCAGATTCTTTAGCCTTTCCATCCTTACTTGCTTCTTTCCACGAAACACAATTCAAAACTTTTTCTGCATCTGTCAATTTAAAGGCACTTGAAACATCTTTACCACCACTTGCCACCAACAATGCTAATTCACCAGAAACCTTAATAAGTTCTTCATTTGCCGTTTCTAATGCTGCTTCTGCCTCTGCAAATGCTTTCACACGACCCGCACAGGCACATCTGCGCTGCGCCGCATTACGCGCGGTACAAATCTCATCCATACAGGTATAATAAGATTCCATACAATTATTAAATGCATCTGTTGAAATCAAACCTGTTGTTGAATCAATAATATTTGAATAATTACCCGTATATAATTTATTAGTCAAATATGAATATGTACTTGCCTTAGAACCACGAATTGCACTGCCCTGCAAAGATATACGCGCTGCATCTGCTGCATCTGATGTTGTTGTACGCGCACGCACAGCCTTGCGCATATTTGCATTTGCGCGACTTGTTGCATTTGTCCTGCGTGACACAACATTACGTGTCACACCAGTATTATATTGTGGCGCTACATTTGCCCGATTAACAACTGCACGTGAAACGACACTGCGTGTTTGTGGGACATTTTGTGTTGGCGCAACAGTTGTACGCGCAACAGTTCTGCGTGTTGCATTTGCAACCGCACGTGGATTTGCACGCGCACTATTACGTGGTGATGCATTTACACGACCATTTTGCACTGCAATTGCATCTGGCACAACAGGCGCAATTGGGTCTGCAAAAACAGAACGCACAGATAAAAATGTTGAACACACAAAGAAAGCACCGGCCAACAAAAAGACTGTACCGACCGCATTTTTCAAAGAATCTATAACTTTTTTACTTACCATAAAAACTCTCCTAGTATTCTGGAAGCACCAGAAACCCAACCTTTTAATCAGATTGCACCACGCAAAACGCGTGTCTATTTACACTAATTATATCAATTTTTTATCATTCTGTAAACACTTTAGTTTATCCATTATAAAAACCTGTCTTGCGACAGGTTAATTTTTTATTCAGACACAGTAATTGCGCCACCACCATTAGCGGTTCTAACCGCACGTGGATTCGGACAATCATATACATTTGACACTAAAACAAAGGAACGTTCTGGGCCAAACACCACCCATTCATTTGGTTTTGTACGCATACTTGTAATCCAATAAGCATTTCCAACACGTGCCTGATCAACGATACGATTTTCCATATATCTACGTGCATCTTCTGCATCATAGACAGAAACTTCTGTTTCTAACTTATATAAAAAAGTACAACCAATTGGTTCTGCATCTAATTTCACTAAATATTGACTACCATTTTCATTTTTTATCAAACCGCCACACGCCGTCAACCCGAACAAAACAAACAAAGTCAAAATTTTTTTCATACAAACCTTCCTTTTTTTAACTATTCAGCATCAATTATATCATAATTTTTTGGATTACTAAACAGTTTTCTTAACACCAAGTTATTCATTGCATGACTGCCTTTATAAGATTCAACATCTGCACAAACCATACCACCACTTGTAAACAAATCACCAACAACATCAATAATCTTGTGTCTTACAAATTCATCAGGCCATATAAGTTCATTAATTGTACCATCACCTGTATCATTCAACGCAATCACATTAGATTCATTTGCACCGCGTCCCATTCCACGTTTTTTTAGATATTCCCACTCTGAATACTTACCAAAAGTACGTGCCCGCGCAATATTTCTAATAAAATCTTCGACAGAATCCACTGTTCCATCAAAAGAATAAGAAAAACTCTGTCTGCCAATAATTTTTTCAGGATAAACCAAAGTCGCATTTATATTCAACACATTCCCAGAATTAGGACTCAAACGCACAAAACCATCTATCTTACGTCCTGCAATCTTATTAAAGAACCATATTTTAATTCTTTCCAACAATGACAATTGTTTAAAAACATCTTTTGCATTTACAACGATTTCACGTTTTACAATTATACGTTTTAGTTTACCAGACGACACAGCAACCTTTTGAAATTCCTTGATAAATTCTGCTGCACTACCATCAATTATTGGGGTTTCTGCACCATCAATCTCAACAATTGCGCTATCAACACCAACAATGAACAATGCCGCCATCAAATGTTCAATTGTTTGAACATAGGCACCAGACAAAGAACCAATTGTTGTATTTCTCATTTTTGTTTCACCAACATTATCAAATAACGCTGGAATCAAATCAGTACCCGACATATCAACCCGTTTAAAGAATATGCCTTTTTTATCAGTTGGCAACACGACAATATTCACCTTTTGTCCGGAATGAATACCCTGACCTGATATTTTTATTTTCTTACTAATTGTTGACATTTTATTTTCTCCTTTAACCAGTCAAAGAACAAACTATCTATTTTTGTTTCCAACTTGGCATATTTTATTTTATCCTGCAAATATTTTGGCAAACGCACCCAATCTTTTTCCGTAGTTATCAAAACTGCATTTTTTTTATCTGCCAGCGCAATTAATTTTTCCAAATCTTGTTTAGTATATTGATAATGGTCTGGGAAACTGCGTGTTGCAACAACATTTTTCAGTGCGCCAAAGAACTTCTTTGGATAACCAATTCCTGCAAAAGCAACTAATTTTTCTGTATCATCATACGGTGACACAGTTTGATTTTCTGCATAAAACACCGGAATTCCGACAGGCAATACAAAATTTTTCTTAATTTTTTTACCTTTGAATACAATAATCGCATCAACATTTTTTATTTGCTTCACTGGTACTCTTAACGGTCCTGCTGGCAACAAAAATCCATTTCCAAAACCAATACCTTCATCAAAGACCATAATAGAAATATCTTTTTTAATTGATGGATTTTGCAAACCATCATCCATAACAATGGGTGTATCAGACTTTTGTTTATTCAACAACATAACATTACTCTTCCTGTCCCCTGTATGAACAACCAATCCATTTTTAGATAACATAGTTGCCTCATCACCAAGGCCACCTGTTTCCTTGGATTTTTTATACCCACGCATAACAATTGGCGCATCTAATCTATTTGCAATCTCTTTCACAATTGGGGTTTTTCCAACACCACCCGCCAAGATATTACCAACACAAATAATCAATCGCCGTGATTTCACCTGTCGCAAATTTCTGAACCAGAATACAATACGACCGAACATATAATAAATAACAGAAACAGGAACCAACAACCACGCAACAGGATTTTTTGATAAAAACCAAAACGGAGTCTTCATTACTTTGCCTTTTTTGCCAATTTTTTTTGTATTTCTAATTCGCGCTTTTTTTGTTTAAATTCCATTGCACATCTATCTTGTTCAATACCCTTAACCCCAAACATGGCATCTAAATCAATTTGCTGTTTAACCATAAAGTCTTCTAAATTCTTGCGAATTTTTTCAAATTCTTCGTCAGATGCCTTACGTGGCACAAAAACAGGCTGTCCAATATTACAAACTATTTTTGAAAACGGCAACGCCACCATATACTTATCCCACCTATTTTGCACCCATGCACGTGATGCGCTGTAACAAACTGGTATAATTGGTGCACCTGACATTTTTGCAAAATACAGCGCCCCATCCTGCACACGCAAAGATGGCCCACCAGGTCCATCTGGCGACATACAAATAGCATAATTACCACGCGCCAAAACCCGCAACCCTTCACGCAAAACAGAAACCCCGCCCTTTGACGAAGAACCATAAATAGCCCGCAAACCAAATAAACGTTGCAGTTTTGCCATCATTCGTCCATCCTTATGACTACTTGCGACCGCATAAGCATTCATACGTCCCAAACAAATAATTGGACTTAACATCATACTGCGTCCATGCCAAAAAACAAAGATAGCGGGCTTTTTTCTATACTTATAAAAAACGTCAATATTATCGATTTTTTTAATAGACGTAAAATAAACAACCCAAATAGGAATTGCAAACAATACCGCAATAATCCATTGAAATATTCCCAATCCCAAAACAGGTTCCCAAAACCCCTTCCAAATTTTTCTAAAAGTCTTATTTTGAAACACAATTATCCTTTAATTAATAACGATATAAATGATAGCAAGAAAAAAAACATAATTCAACCCAATCAACAAACGAACTTTTTTTATTGACATTAAATATAAATAATATATAATATACTCACCTTATAGCGGGGTAGAGCAGTCCGGTAGCTCGTCAGGCTCATAACCTGAAGGTCAATGGTTCAAATCCATTCCCCGCAACCAGTTAAATAAAAAATGCACCCAATATGGTGCATTTTTTGTTTAATTTTTTGTGGTCGATTGGTTTGACGATGCAACACAGTTGCTTGGTTCAAAATTTGTATATAAGAACAAGCTATGCGCAGTTCGAATAACTACAAATTTGCGCGCAGACACAACGTGTCGAGCGAAATCCAACCCCCGCAACCAACAAATTTCTAAAAATACCGTTTGCACGGTATTTTTATTTAGTAAATTAGCTATCATCAACACAACCATCCTTAAAGGCACAACTAATTGACAAAAGTCAAAATGTTTGATAAAATCAAGCATAATAAAAGGATTATTTTATGATGCGTCTTAACATCCTGAAAGCATATTTAAAATACAAACTAGGTTTAACTGTTACTTTACCTACTTTTGTCATCAACAATATCAAAGAACAAGACAATCACGAACCACTTGTTGACATAAAGCAATCTGACACTATCTTATTTTTTGGTGACAAATTAAAAAATGAAAAACAGGTTTTTTTACGAAAAACAATTGCAGATAAAATAGAAAAAGCCGCCAAAGAACTGCCCAATGGGACTTTTTTTATAATATATGATGCATTTCGTTCACTGGAACAACAATATGAAATATGGGATAAAAAATACAATTATTTCAAAAACTTATACCCATCAGAATCAGACAAACAAATAACATTACGTACAAAGCGTGTTGTTGCAGACCCACACCACGGACATGGCGGCCATCAGACAGGTGGCGCTATTGATATTGGATTATGCGATAAAAACGGTACAGAACTTGATATGGGCGCACCATATTCAGGAACAGAAAAGACCATACAAACAAACGCAAAAATAAACAAAACAGCAAAACATAACAGGAAAATTTTATGTAATCTGATGAAAGATTACGGTTTTGTAAATTATCCAAACGAATGGTGGCATTTTTGCTATGGCGACCGTATGTGGGCGGCATATTCTGGTAAGAAAAAATGCTGTTATGGCCTAATTAGATAAGAAAGGAACACAAGTGACAGTTGTAAAACCACACGATATAACAATTAGTATAGACATTCCACAACCCGATGGAAAGACTGAAAAAATATATTTACAAGAACTTAATAACATTCAAACTGTTCAAGAACTTGCAAATATATCACGACGTGTCGCAATATCTGACACTGCAGATTTGATATTCAGGTTATTTGCAAAATCACAAAACGGTGATGCAGACATTAACAAACTATCTGGGCGCATACCATGTTTAGGCAAGAAATATATACAAAATCTGCAAGAATTTTTTGCACAACCAAACAACACAAAAATCATACAAGAATACAATACATCCAACGACAAGAAACATAAACGAGAATTACGAAAAAAAATCACAAACACACTTAGTGATTATGTTTCAAAAAACATTTCTACACAAGATATGCAATATAATTTTTCGAAATTTAAATACAAATACGATTCAGAATTTTTATCTATAAAAGACCAGCTATCACATGCAACAAACAGAATTTTTGCAAAAACGATGGGATTAAAAACAAAAGACCCATTTGTTATGGCAACACTTGACATATGGAAAGATTGTTTAGAAAAACGCTCACAAAAAAATAGAGAAGCATACTGGATGTTAGTATATGATTCAAATCACAAACTTATCGGTATGACATTTATTTCATCCAAGGTTTTAAAGGATAAATTTATTAATGCAAATATAATTGGACACTCTGGTCAAATACTTGACCCATCTGCCCAGGGTCACGGTTATGTATCTGCTATTAAATCTGTAATGATTGATTTTATGTACGATAATATGGATGATAAGATAGCCAGCGATTCATTTTTTGCAACAACATGTGATGAATTTAACGAAAATTCTCAGGGGCTTCAACGAAAATCTGGTGCAAAATTATTACAAGATAAAAACGGGAATATAATAATAGACAAAGGCAAAATGCATTGGTACGCAACCCAAGACGAAATTATGAATTCTGAACTTATGAAACGTGCCACTGAACAAGGCATAAAATATACGGTAACACATACATCCAATCACAATAGTTACACCAAGAATCTAAACAATCCTAAACACGTTATAATACCAAACACAAAGGATTATAATTATGAAAGAATATATTGATAAAGTCGCAGAAAAATTCCCAGATGTTTTAAGAAAATGCCGACCTGCAATTGCTTTTCTTATCAAAGATGGTAAAGATTTTGCAGTAAACGGATATATTGTTGGTGACAAATATTTCATAAACTCTGATACATTTGTTATTAATCACAAATCTGATTTTCACCTGATAAATTACCTTGATTCTGCTGACACAGATATCGACTAATACATTAATCAAAAAAAATGCACCCAATACGGTGCATTTTTTGTTTAATTTTTTGTGGTCGATTGGTTTGACGATGCAACACAGTTGCTTGGTTCAAAAAAAGAACTAGATACCAGATATATTTGACTGATTTTTAGCATCTTTTAGTCCCAATGGATTTTTCTTATGCTTTTCCTGCAAGATTTTTTCTATTTCTGCCTGTGCTTTATTAATTTTCATTGCAGTATCAACATTATTATCTTTATCTTGATATTGCAAATTCAACTTATGATTACATAACATATCGGAATTAGTCCCCCCAGACCTAATTCCACCTTTTAGTTTTAATCCTGCACGCCACAATATCAATTTATCTAATACAACACGTGAAACAACGGTATTTTTTACAACCTTGTCAATAATACCAGACTTATATATTGCCATAACAATATCTTTCAAATCATTTTCTGTTAAGCGTTTTGCAGACACAACAACATTACCATCATCATCTTTTTCTTCTTTTTGATATTCTATGATATCAGACAATGCCGTCAGTCCACGCTGTACCCCGTCAATATAGTCGGTATCAACATTTACTAAATTTGCTTTATTATCGATATTACGAATTGCTTTGACCAAAACATCACCAATATTTTTACCCTGCCCTGCACCAGAAACTAATTCATACAATAAATTTCCCAACATAAATTTATCGACATTATTTGGTCCTTTGACCATTTGTGCACCTGTATCAAAAATACCGATACAAAAGTCACGAAATCCTGTGTTATAGAAATTCTGTTGTCCTTGATGTCTGTCTGTATCCCACTTTTCCCCAGACAACAACAAAGCCAATTCCAATGTCACATAAGCCACAGCAAGATTATGTTTTTCTTGTTCAGTCCATCCTGAATACATCAGTGAATTACCATCGGCCATTTCCATAATCTTATATGCATTTTGCTTATCTGGTGCTGCGCCATATGCGAACCACTGTGCGACATCTGGCGAATAATCCACACCATCATAATTCACTTTAAATTTTTCATAATTTTTCTTAGCCTGCATATATTTTTTATAATCCTGCTCTATATCCAATTCCGAGAATGCAGATGTTCGCGCTTGATTTAATATATTTTTCAGTGGTGCATACTTTTTATCTGCTGCGACTAAGTCATCAACAGTCCGTGCAATCATATCAACCCCTGATTCGGTCAAATTAAAGGCATATGGTCGCATCAAAGCCAGAACAGCATCATATCCATTATATTTTACCTGAACAGTAATAAAGAAAGAACCAGCCCCAAGAATCTTACCAACATATTGAATTTTTGTTAGTTCTGATTCTGGCAAAGACGTTTTGATTATTTCGAACAATTCATCACGATTTGGTATATTTGCCTTATCACGCAGTTGTGCTAATTCACTACGGATATCAGAATCCAGCGCAGGCAAATAAGATAACAATTGTCCAAACTTAATAAATGCCGGCCCCTTGTTTTGCAAGAACATTTTTAATCCCCGTCCAACAGCCTGACCGCCTGAAATATTATCATTTATTCCACGTTGTCCAGCCGCCGCCAATGCAGCCAGAATTAAATTCTTTTCATAATCCTGCAGATTTTTATAAACAGTATTTATAACCAATTTTGCATCATTATAATATTTTGACTTTTTATCAAAATACATATTAAGTATAAAATCCAACTTATCCTGTTCTTTATCGGAATAAGCATTTAATAATTTATTCATAAAATAAGCCCGAACAGGTAAATCAACCCCCCAGAAATTTTCATGAATCATTATTAAATTTGCTTTTGAAAAACTTTCAGGCAATTTTAACTTTAAAAGCGCACTTAAATCACTTATCAAATCCTTAACAGATTTATTAGTAAGTTTATTACTTAAAAAATTTATAAATTTTTCAACTGCCTTTGGCTTTCTGGCTAAAATATTAAAAGTAGCCTCTCCCCCACGGAAATAATTATCATATTTTTCTGCTGCAGTTATATCAACATCTGATATATGTCCCAAAATTTCTGCTGCTTTTTTTTGACTTAAAACCTTATTAGAAACCCTATTTACAACAGACTTTTTTATTCCCTGTGAAAAATTATTATATCCATCTATTGATGAAGATATATATTTTGAAAAATCCTGTATTTTTTTCAAATATTCATCACTACCATCATCTGGCCCCAGCTTATTTGCCCAATAATCAGAATAAAATTCGATTAATTTTTCTCTTTCATTAAAGAACCTTATATCGCCTCCTCTTCGCTCACCATATTTAGTTATTGGAATGTCTGCCAGCATTTTTTCTGCATATCCAACAGCGTCTTTATCTGTAATTGGCAACGCAGTTATTTGATTTACAATTGTTCTGATATATCGATTTTGATTTGCGGCATCATCAGAAAACAATCTATTATGTTCCATAAATTCATAGAAAGAAATCTTTTCATATAAATTCAACGAATTAAATTGTTCATCTTTTATATACTTTGCCAAGATTTCATTAATAACATTTGCTGGTCTATATATATGCCCACTAATATTTTCCAAAACCTTTATCAAATCTGCATATCCACCGTGTCTTAGAAAATCCGCCCAAATAAAAATTTTAACCTGATTAACATCTATTTCTGACCCATTTATCAAAGATATTTTTTTAAAAATACTTATCAGTTCATTTTCTGTTTTTATCACACCATTGAATCCAAATTGTTCAATTATATTTTTTATAAATTGTGATTCTTCACTATACTCAAAATTTAAAACAACGTTATAAGGAATGCCATAACCCTGCTGAAAAACTAATGGTGTTTTTGATATAAGATTTTCTATTTTTTTTCTATGATATTCCACATATTTTCTTACTTCTTCTGAATAATAGATATCACGTCCTGCTAAAAAATCATAAATATGTCGCACACCAACAACATCATCCAGTGTAATAAAATATTTTGTTAATTCATATACAGCATCTTTCAACCTGTTATAATATATATGATTTCTTGTATAGTCAGCAATTCTATTCATTGAATCTACAATCGTATTAATAGAGGCTTCTTTTGGTGCAAAAACATAATAATTTTCATCAAAATCATCTTTACCCAGGTTGAAATATCTATATCCACGTGATTCTAATAATTTTTTATATAACGCCTGCATTTCTGACAAATTATCATCATAACTAAATTTTGACAGATTAAAAAAAGGAACAACATCATATCTAAGATACACATAATTCACCGGCGATATAGCTTTCAAGAAATTATAATAATCTTCTGCTGAAATTTTTCCTGTTGCGAAATCAGCCAACTTATCTAATTTTGATATATATGTTTCTACTGCTGATTTATTATTTTCTAAAATACCTTTATCACGTTCTTTATGTTTAAATTCAACATCATTTTCATATCGTTTATGCGCTTCTTCACCATAGGCAACAACAATACCATCTTCTGTATAATAATCATAGTTATTATAATCCATTGAATAATAATACGTTGAAATTAAATCACGAACACGATTAATCTTATTATTATTGTATTTTTCCAGCTGTTTATACGCCAATGGTTTCCCAATATTATCAGCCCCATCAGCTGTAAATTTTGGGAATTCTGTTCTCAAGACCCTGATAAAATAAAAAGTCCAATCCATCATAAGTATTTTTTCAGCCCACATTTCCGCCTGTTTTTCATCATTTGCAGAATTTATAAAATTTTTTATATTATCAAATTGTTCTGCAAATGGCCCAAATGCCGGCAAATAAGAATTATCAAGAATAATCCGCATACTATCAATATTAAGTTTATAGTCTTGATACAATTTTATAAAAATTTCTTGCAACAAAAGTGCTTCTTCATCTGTTTTATTTTCGAATTTTAAATCTTTAATTTTATTTGACAAATCTACAACACGCATCCGATTTTCTTCTGTAATAAGTCCTTTGTTTATTATACCCAGAATAACCTTTAATAAATCAAGACGTTTTATTTTTGACAATTCCTTTGTTTTAAAATTTTTTATCAAAACCTTATCAATAAATGTAGAAAAATCATTATGTTGTAATATATCATCTGCTTTTTTTTGGAAATTTTTCCATTCTTGATTTTCATTTTTATTAATTTCTTCAAAATCACCGATTTCCAATGCCTTGGTAGTTATTCTTGCCTTAACATCTTCTGCGCGTGCAAAAGGCGTTCCATGAACATCTAATCTTATATTTTTATTAGAAAAATCATTCATTACCTTTTTTTGCATTTCCAAGATATATCTTGGGTTATATCCCGCATCAACCATTAAATCCACAGAATTAACATCAGCCCATCTTTCCTGAAAACTAGTATTTTCACCAAGACTTCTTTTTTGCCAAATAAAATGTCCACATTCATGTGCAATAACCGCCGCCAATTCATCTTCATTATTCAATGCAAAAATCAAAGAATCAGACACAGCAATAACATTTTTAGCTAAATTACCAGTTACGGAATTAATAAAAAAAGCACCAGGATTTTTGTTATTAAAGCACATAAATTCAAAATCATTGGCACTTACCCCTGTGTCTTTAAACATTTTATCAAACACATTTTTTAATTTATCTGCCACTAATTGATTTATCGGATTATCAAAATCATATAATCTTAGTTCTTCAAAAACATCATCATTCATATTTAATTTATTATTATAAACATCTATCATTACAAATCGCCTTTTTATTTCATAACTAATAATACCACAAATATGCTTTAAATTACAGATTTTTATAAAATCCGCCCGCCAAAAATTGACGGGCATATTTCACTAATAACAATACCATTTGTAATAACACCTATATTTTACTATAATATATAATATACATACGGATAAATATAATGAAAAAATTAAATAAAATCATATTATTAATACTTATTTCATCACCACTATCTGCAAATGCTGGGGTATATGAAAACACAAATTTTCGACCATATCTTGGTATTGATATTGGTTTAAACATCGCAGATTATACATACAACACAAATCTTAGTGATACATATTCATCTGCAACAATTAATGCTGGTGCACGCATTGGTCAGACATTTGGTGCAGAATTATTTTTTACACACTCATCTACAAACAATCTTGAATTCATATACGATTTAAATGCCATTAATCACGAGATTTATTATATTGCATTTGGCTTTGATATATTTGCATATTATAACATCACCAAAGATACAAATATTTTTACAACATTCGGTGTTGCAAATTATAAAATTTACAATAAATACGAATATATAACAGAAACATCTGAAACAAACAGTAAAACCTCTGACAGTAATGTCACTACCCGTATTGGTATTGGTGGTATGTACACATTCCCAGGGAACAAGGTATCTGCACATATACAATACCACTATACCCCAATAAATAACGAATTAATCAGCACAATGTCAGAATTTACATTTGGAATCAGATATGCATTTTAATCAATAAAGCATTTTTTTAATTCAGAACCATCTTCATTTTGATCAACTTGCTTACTTTTAATTTCTTGTGCGGCGTTTATTTTTTGTTTTATTAAGATTAAATCAGGATGATTTTGTAATTCCTGATGAATCATATCAATTGCCCCATCGACATCATCATTTGACTTAACAAAAACCGGCATAACAGAATCAGCCGCCACAGACACAGCGCTATTTAAATCCGAATTAAAATCATCGATAACAGACAAATAAGTATCAATATGTTTATTTTCATGATTTAATACGGCATCATACGCACAGGTATCTGGTGTATGTCTGATATCGATTTGAACTGTAAAATCATTATACCCGATAACCGCGTCAACACTTTTCAACCATACACAGATACCATCATTAACCTGGTTAACATCGACAGAAATATCATATTTATCAACCAAGGTCGCAACAACATTTCCATGCCATAAATCCATTGGCACATACGGTTGAACGACTGTTTTTTTCCAATCAGGTTTTGAAATAAAAACACTTGGATTTATTTTAAATCGCATACAATCCGCAGCAACTGCTGTATCAACGCACAATAAAACAAAAATCCATAACAAGAATCTCATAACATTTAATCAAGTGCGCCTTGTTTTTTTAAGTATTCATTAACAAAATTACTGCCATACATTTTATAAAGTTCTTCTGCCAACAGCACTGATGAACGTCCTGATTCGAATAATCTCAGCAAATTTCCCAAACCACCCAATTCTGTATTAAGAATCACAGATTCCCCATTAACAGGCCGTGACAACAGTACCGCACGCTTCAGATTTGGATATGCTTTTCCTTGGATAAAGGCCATTTCCAGCGGATTTAAATTCCAATGCGCATAATCATTTGCATCTGCGGCCGGATTGCGAAAGAACAAAACAGTTTGTGCTTGTCCACGCACGACATCACCAATTCCTAATTTATCCAATACATTTGCACGCTGGAACGCAACCATATATGCCTGACGATTTTTTCTACCTTCTTGCAGACCTGCGATAAAGTTATCACGGAACATTTTATTTTCCAGCATTGGTGCAGTTTCGTCAATCATAATCAATGATGGGTTACCCCCAGAAACTGTAATATTATTAATTCTGTGTAGTATATAAGAAATAACTGCCGGCGACAAAATTTCATCTTGCAAAATATCGGTAAAATCAAATGTTGTTAATCGTGAATTTAAATCCAAAGTATCTGACGTTTCATTAAACATATCGCCATATTGCAACGGGTCGACCCACTTTTTCAATGCCGCCCTCATATTTCCCGAAGAAGAAAAACAACTTTCCCACAAATTTTTCAACAATCTATCTTTTTCGGACAAATAATCAAAATTCACCGACACCGCACGTGCGATTTCATCTGCACTCATTGCGTCATTTTGTCCAGATATTATTGAAAACCACCTGCGCAAAAACGCACGATTTGCGGCACTATCTGGCATTTTCAATGGATTTAAGTGTGTCAAGAAACTTTCTTCAACCTTATTATTTGTACTTACTTTTTCTTTACCATTCATAGTGATATATTTTCCACCAACTGCCAGTGTAAATATTTCTGCCCCTTTATTTCTATCAAAAAAGAAAGCCTTTAATTTTGGATGTCTTAAACTTTGCGCGATTAAGAAAGAAAACAAAGTTGTCTTACCACCACCTGTTGGCCCGATTGTCAAAGTATGTCCAACGGCGGCTGGTTTATCAGACACATGGAATTGAAATTGATACGGTGTTCCTTGTGCTGTTGGGAAAACAACCAATGGCCCATTTCCCCAATCTGAATTTTCTATACCGCGTGGCTGACTTGACATTGGTATACTAATTGCTGCGGCTTTTGATAATAACTTAAAAGTACGTGGAAAAACATCAAATCCTGGGATTTGCGCAAACCAAGAAACCTTTGAAGCGAACGTTTCAACGACTGGCGATATACCGAACGAAGCCGCAATTTTTTTAAATTCATCGACATATTTTTGCAATTCATCTTTTGATTTACCAAACAGAACAAACAATGGATAATAATTCACCAAACTCTGATTACCTGATATATTTTCATCCATTGCACCTTCTGCCTGAAAAATTTGTTCTTCGGTTGACAATTGTTTTTTTTCATCAGCAACCGCACGTTTTTGTCGAATAGTTGATTCTACATCTGCCGTACCCATTATACGAAAACCATTCATAGAAATCATTTCTGTCTGAATTGTTGACAGTGTATCAAAGAATTCTTCATCCAAATAATCTGGCGACATTTTAAAAGACAGCATTGCTGCAAACAGTTGATTTTCACCACTTATATACCTAACAAATCCATCTTTCAAGAATTCAACATCATCGACTGTTGTTACATTTGCAATATTATTATCTGCATATTTTGGTTGCGGTTTAGAAATTGGGGACAAAATTCTTCCAATAAAGCACGCCATATTATCCCTGCTATCATTTCGCATAACTTTTGGTTTATATGGTGCTAAAATTGATTCAATATAATTACCATATTGATTAAGTTTTTCCCGTGCATCACTGCCTGCGACTGACAAAACAATATAATAATTATTCAAGAAAATTTTCAACCCCTGACCACGCCATTTATCATAAATACGTTGCAAGGTTTGTTGATGAAATTCATATTTTGTATTTTCACTTACTGCATCGCGTATCATATAAAAACGCAGAACAACATTTGGATCACGTATTTGATTAAACAATTGCGCCCGCAAATCCAAGAACTTTTCTTTTGTTTCATCGTCCTGCAAAGATGTCTGAATACCTGCAACTTTATAGACCCTAATTAAACTGCCATCTGTCATTGACATAGAATTATCATTAAAAACCTTATCAAAAGGCAAATAACTTGCATACTTTGCATAACCAAACTTTGGGAAAACTTTCCTTGTTAAAACAGGTATATATATCATCAAGATTATAAAAGCAAACACAGCAATCATAACAACTACTGTCATAGTGATTGGGAAACCACTACCTGCGAAATACTGAAAAAAGTTATTTATATTATTCATTATGCGGCCAACTTTCTTGGAATTTTCTTTTTAAACAATTGAATTTTTGCGGACACAATCTGCCCCAGTTGCGGGTCACGTTTTGCGAACACCATCATAATCAAATGCACCCCAATAACAGAAATTATAAAGAACAAAGGACTAATTGGATTTGTACCTTTTGAAATAATCAATGACCCAATAAAAAAAATCATATAAATAATGAACTGCACAGCAAAATTTAAAACCGCCAACGAATAAGGCACATAAAAAAGAAGTGCTGGATTTGCTAATGCTTTTAAAACTTGCTGTTTCATACTCTCTCGTCCTTTTAACTAATTATAACAATTTCAACAATTTTCAACAAGTACAAAAAGACAAACTACAAAAATTGTTAAAACTGTTGAAAACCTGTATATTTTTCAACTGTTAATTATTTAGATAAAATTTTTAACACAATTCACCAACCCCAGAAAATCTGCGGATATTTTTGTTAAAAAACTGTTTAAAAAAAACTAAAAACAATTTTCAACAAAACTAACAGGCCCTACAAAAACAACTATAAATAATATTATTATTTGATTTTTTAAAAAATATGTTTATAATCGCCTTGTAAAAAGGATAACGATATGAAATTTTTAAGTTCATTAAAGGCTTGGAAGAAACGCGGTAACGTAAAACAAATCCGCCGTGGCAAGCAGGTTATCTTGATTGACCCTGACAATCCAAAGTTCAAAGCAAAACAGGGCTTCAAGAAAAAATAAAAATTCCGCCAATCGGCGGTTTTTTTATATTGCCCAGATATTATACCCCTAAGCTATTCATTTGTTGTTGTGTTTTCAGTCACTGTTCGGTCGATTATTTCCCATTTATATGTTGCGGTATCACCGACTTTTTCAGCTGTTAAAACATATTTTCCATTACTGCTTTCATTTAAAACATTTGGAATTGCTTTTTCTGCTAATTCCTTTGCGGTGTCTGCGGTAATTTTTACCGCCGCCAAAGCATCTGCTAAATTATTATACCCATCTGGCAATGTGCCTATTTTATCAACTTCTTCTGTTAACTTCGGCAAACCATACGCTTTTTTACCATCCATATCCCCACCATTATCAAGAAGCGCCCAAAAATGTACATTACCTGTATATCTGGTCAATCTATCATAATCACTAAATATATTACCAAGACCAACTGAATAGTCATAGGGGTAAAATAATCTGTCTATCACACCTGCAATACCTGGAAAATTCGGGTCTGTATAATTTAATAATAAAAGTTCCGATATATTATCAGTTGGGATTTGTGTTGTGCCGTGGTTTTCAATAAATTCCTCGCCAAATAAAAGTTCTAAATCACCTGAAATAACGTCACGATACGTCAATTCTGCCGGCGTTCCAATAATTTCTGACAAAGTTGTTAATTCACTTTTATCTGCCTTAGAATTCAGTGATTCCATTGTTGCATAATCTGCGATTTTCTCGTCAAAGAACCCGCGCGAAATAATAGATGCGCCTGCACTGCCCATAAATGTAACCCCAAAAACTGCACCAAGAAAAATTTTATTCATATTAACTCCTTTCTTTGAATATAAAAATACCGCAGTGAAAACCTGCGGTCGGGGCGTTGCTAAATCATCTTGTTATTGACCCTGTTCGCCTTTAGTGAATTTCACCTATTGCATAGCGAACAGCCCCCCGACCTTTTTTTTAGTCAGGGTATTTAAAATACAGTGCAAATACAGGGATTGATTTGTCGGAATAACGACACTTAATATATGACCACATATATTTGCACCGAACAAGATAGGCCTAGCACAGCCCCGAACCGGATTCCCACCCAGTTCGATATAAATTATAACATATCTTACAATTTTTTGTAAATTAAATTTTATATCTTAACAATCATTTAAAAAAGCTTCACGCATAATATCGTTAATTTCTGTCATTGATAATCCTGCGCCTTGCAGATAATTGATTTGCATTTTTGTTGGTTTAAAAACAGCCGCGCTATGATCTGCGACATCTGGTTCACTTGAAATACGTTGCGCTGGCAAGAATTCTGTTTTTGCGCCTTGCCCCACCATTGCAACAAATGATATATCTGATTTACATGCTGGACAGTCTTTATTGATAATCGCAACACCTGATAATTTAGATTGTGCATTTTTGCCGGCAAAAAGTTTATTTTTTACAAAAATAGCCGTATTTTTATATAAATGTTTTGCCTCGCAGTAATAATCTAGCATATCAGACATATTATTCATAAAAACATTTGCTTTTATTTCAGAATTTTTACCGGCATTTTTGATAAAAATGTTAAAAAAAGCCGGCTTTTTATTTTTTACATTAACACTAACAATAACGTTTTGATTATCGACCCCCAGTTCGATATTCAGCCGGCATTTACCGGCAATTTCCCCAACATAAATAATATGAACAGGTAAATCATATTTTTTATTGATTGGTTTGTTTTCAAGTGTTGATAAATCTGGACAATAAACCCCATCGCGGTAAACAATAGTTTCCGCTGGGAAAGTTTTTATGTTGAATTCGTTCCACATGTATGACATATTAAACACATTATAAAGGATTTTAATATGGGATTCAACTGTGGTATTGTTGGTCTGCCAAATGTTGGTAAATCAACGTTATTTAATGCATTAACACAAAGCGCGGCTGCAGATGCGCAAAATTATCCATTTTGTACTATTGAACCGAATACTGGTCGTGTTGTTGTGCCGGATGAAACATTGCATGCGCTTGCACGTGTTGCGGGCTCACAAAAAATTATTCCCACTCAGCTAGAGATTGTAGATATCGCAGGTCTTGTCAAAGGTGCATCAAGTGGCGAAGGTCTTGGGAATAAATTTTTGGGTAATATATTATCAACAGATGCGATAATTCATGTTGTACGTTGTTTTGAAAATGACGATATTGTCCATGTAAATGGCCGTATAGACCCACTTGGTGATATTGAAACGATTGAAACAGAATTAATGTTGGCTGATATTGAAAGCCTGGAAAGACAGATAAAAAATCTTGAAAAAAAAGCACGTGGTCTGGATAAAGACGCAGCCAAATTATTATCAGATGCGATTACGATAAAAACAAATCTTGAAAAATCGATTCCTGCGCGCAATTGTGATACAGATGCCACACCATTTAATTTATTAACATCAAAACCTGTAATATATGTATGCAATGTCGAAGAATCCGCCGCCGCCACAGGTAACAAGTATTCAGATATGGTTGTTGAAAAATTCGGCAGTATTGCAGATGTTTTGATTATATCATCAAAGATAGAGATGGAAATTTCACAAATCATAGATATTGATGAACGCAAAATGTTTCTTGATGACCTTGGCTTAAAAGAATCTGGCTTAGATAAGGTTATCAAGACAGGTTACAAAACACTTGGGTTACAAACATATTACACAATTGGGCCAAAAGAAGCACATGCATGGACAATAACTGTTGGAATGACTGCACCACAAGCCGCCGGTAAAATCCATACAGATTTTGAGCGTGGCTTTATCCGTGCAGAAATTATATCGCCATCAGATTTTATATCACTTGGTGGCGAAGTTGCAGTCAAAGAAGCGGGAAAAATGCGTCTTGTTGGTCGTGATTATATTATGAATAATGGCGACATATGTCATTTCTTATTCAATACTTAATCGATTTATCTTTTTATAAAAATACCGGCTTTTTTAATAAAAATGTTAAAAAAAGCCGGTATTTTATTTTTCTTTTATTTATCCCTAATACGGGCATTACATTTATTTTCAACCACATTAATTATATTCGTCTGTAATTCTTGTAATGCGACATCAGACATATTATCTGTTGGTTGTATTGTTATTGTAAATGCGATTGATTTTTGTCCATCACCCATATCAAAAGCATCAAACACAACTATATTTGTTATACGATTATCAACAGACTTTGCAACAGATATTAATTTATCTGCAGGCATATCAGAATCTGTGATAAATGCAAAATCGCGTGTGATTGGTTGATATTCAGACAAAGTGATATTTTTTGTATATTTTGCTTTTGGTATATTTAAAATATTATCAACAATTGCAATAACGACATTATTTTTTATATGCATTTTTTTTGCGACTGATGGGTGTAATTGTCCGAATTCTGCAATTTTCTTTTTACCTTGCATCAGTGCACCATATCGATATGGGTGCGCCCACAACGGTGTATTTTCTGTTGATATTGTAAAATTCTGACCTTTAAACAAAGAAATCAAGTCTGCTTTTACATCATAAATATCTATATCGCGATTACGTTTTGACCAATGGCGTGGTGCGTTCAAACCGCTGCGAACAATACATACAGATGTATGTTGTTGTTTTGGCATACTGCCATCGAATACTGTTCCTAATTCAAACAATGCCAGATTTGGATAACCGCGTTTTTCGTTATTAGAAACCGCAGTTAACAAACCATACAGTAATCCATTACGCAATGTATCAAGGTCGGCGGTAATTGGATTAGCAATTTTTACAATTTCTTTATCGGACAAGATTTGTTCAATCTTTGAATTACCGAATCCAAAAGAACGACACTCATTCAATCCGCGTGCCACCAACGTATGCTTAATATTTATTTCGTGTTCATTATGCGGGCGTGCAGTACCAGTTGTATGTTTACAAGATGTTGCTATATTTTCATATCCATAAATACGAATTAAATCTGCGACAATTGTTTCTGGTATTTTCACATCAACACGTGCGGGCATTGGTACAACAACCCAGTCTTTATTTTTATAGTCGACTTGATACCCCAGTGCAACAAGAATATCACGTTGTATATCTTGTGCGATATCGATACCTGTTTTTTTCATACATAAATCAGGATTATATTTTAAAACGGTACTTGCAGTAATATCTGTACCGGCTGCAAAAGCAGATGTAACAACACCACCGCATTGTGCAGTAATAATATCCAATGCATACATTGCGGCATACCCTGTCATTGTTGGGTCAATACCGCGTTCATATCTGTATGATGCATCTGTTGATAACCCCAGTCTTTTTGCGGATTTGCGGACAGAAACAGGGTCAAAATAAGCAGATTCTAAAATAATATTTTTAGTTTTTTCTGTTGTTGCAGCGCGTGCGCCACCAATAACACCGGCCAGTGCCAGTATACCTGTTTCATCAGCAATGACCATATCGTTTTCTGTTAAAGTATGTTCATTACCAAACAAGTCTGTAAATTTTTCATCAGGCTCTGCCATACGAACGATAATATTGCCATTTACTTCATCTGCATCAAAACAATGCATTGGTTGTCCTATATCAAAGCAAACATAATTTGTCGCATCAATTGGTGCATTCTTAGGATTAATACCGATTGCTTTCAGTCGTGATGCGATTTTTAAATTACTTGGATTAATGGTTATATTACGAAGTTCTATCATTTTATAAGTTGGGCATTTATCTGTTTGCAATATAACATGACGTGAACCATCCACAGGAATAAATTCTTTGTCTGTATGTTCAATATATTGCCCAATACCAGTTGCAGATAAATCACGTGCGATACCACGTACTGCCAAATAATCAGGACGATTTGGTGTGATTCCCGCATCAAAAACAATCTTAGAATTAACAACATCGGAACCGATTTTGGTATTTTCAGGCAATTCTATAATACCACTGTGGTCATCACTAATCCCCAGTTCACGTGCGCTGCACATCATACCATCAGACAAAACGCCACGCAATTTACCCGAAGTAATTTCATTTCCATCTATGATACAACCTGGGGTTGCCAGTGCAGAAATTAAACCGACACGTGCATTTGGTGCGCCACATACGACCTGACGCAGTACACCTGTACCATCATCGACACGTAAAACGTGCAGATGGTCGCTATTTTCGTGTGGTGTGCATTCTACAATACGCGCTGCAACTGGTGATTTTGGGGATTGTAAATCTTCAACTTCTAAACCTATACGTGTCAGTGTATTTGCAATATCGTCTGCAGATGCATTTGTTTTTAAATATTCCATTAACCAATCATAAGTCCATTTCATTTTAAATCCCCTGTATTAAAAACCAGCTTTTGTTAACCAACGAACATCATTGTCGTAAAATTGTCTAATATCATTCAGATTGTACTTCAGCATTGCAAGTCTATCCCAACCGAAACCAAATGCGAATCCTTGGTATTCATCTGGGTTAATACCGCAATTAACCAAGACGTTTGGATGAACCATACCTGCGCCCATAATTTCTAACCATCGTCCATTTTTCCATTTTAAATCAACCTCTATTGATGGGTCTGTAAAAGGGAAATAAGACGGACGTATACGCAATTCAACATCATCTATTTCAAAGAAACGCTTTAAGAATGCGCGAATATCACCGATTAAATCAGACATCGTTATATTTTTATTGATATAAAGTCCTTCGATTTGACCGAACATAGGACTGTGTGTTGCGTCCATTTCTTTGCGATATGTTGAACCGACACCAAACATTTTAATTGGGACACCATCTGCCTCCATTGCGCGTATTTGGATTGCGGATGTTTGTGTACGCAGAACATTACCGTCTTGCAGAAAGAAACTATCTTGCATATCGCGTGCAGGATGATAAGACGGTGTATTCAAAGCAGTAAAATTATGCCAATCATCTTCGACTTCTGGTCCTGTATACATTGTGTATCCAAAAGATTCCAGAATCTTAGAAATTTCAATCAGACTTTGTGTCAAAGGATGTAAAGTGCCACGATTTTCAGGCAAAGGATTTAGTGAAACATCTAATTTTTGTTTTTCCAAAGAAGCCATTAAAACAGCATTTTCTATTTCCGTTTGTTTTGTTTTAAATAATTCGCGCAGTGTTGTATTTTCTGTATTTAATGCAGCACGTGCATCATTATCCAGATTTTTCATTTCTTTTAAACGTGCAGTCATAGTACCGTTTTTTCCAAAGGTTTCGGTATACAGTGCCTGAAGTTCTTCCAGTGTTTGTGTATTTTTAATTTTATCTTGCATAATCATACTACCTTTCAGATGTTTTATTTAAACAAAAGCCGTCATCAGACGGCTTTTATTATTACAAAAGATATACCCCGCCGACAAGGTATTATTTTCCTTCGGCGTTGTTAAATCGTTTTGCTGTATCAACCAATTTTACGAAATTAGCATCGCCAGCATATGCCATTTCGGCCAAAACCTTGCGGTCAAGTGCGATACCTGCTTTCTTTAAACCATTCATAAATTGGCTGTAAGTCATACCATTTGCACGTACAGCGGCATTGATACGAACAATCCACAAACCACGAAATTCACGTTTTTTAACGCGGCGGTCGCGATATGCATACTGTCCTGCTTTTTCTGTTTTTTCACGTGCAGCGCGATATGTTGAATGATGACGGCCCAAATAACCTTTGGCACGCGCCAAAATCTTGTTATGTTTTTGTTTAACGGTTGTTCCGCGTTTTACTCTTGCCATGACTTATACCCTCTTGCTTATTTCAAACCATATGGGGCCAGAATTTTTGCCTGTCCAACCATATTATCATTTAAATATTGTGGCTTTGCACCTGCCTTGTTTGCACGGGCAGATTTTTTGCGAAGCAGTTTTTTATGAGAGTTGCGGGCAACACGAATTTTGCCAGTCGCAGTCATAGACGCACGCTTTTTTAAGTACGACTTTGTTTTTAATTTTGGCATTTTATTTCCTTTTGATTTTATTGTTTTTTTTACATCTGATGGCAATGCCTGCCACTTTGACTGACTTTTATTTTGACATAAATAAAGGAAAAATCAAGTTTTTATTGAATATCTATGTTTTTATGTCTAAAGTATGCGCGATGAAACAGACCAAAACATCTTCCAAGGTATATCCATTAATACGTGCTGTTGCGACTGCATCGGTATTGCCTGTATTATTTATATACATTATGATTGCAAAGCCTGATTACAGAATTATGAATGCGTTGGCACATATTGTTATTCCTGTTGCGCATACGATTGGTGATATTGTTACATGGCCAATACGTGCGGTTGGTCGCGCAATTGATAGTGTGGCAGAAATTTCGAATTTACGCAGTGAAAATGAAGAATTACGCATCAGGCTGGAACAGGCTTTATCTGATAAAGCAATGTGTGATGTTGTGATTTTAGAAAATAAAAAGTTAAATCGTGAACTTGATGTAAAAAATGCCCAGCCACGTGATGTGGTAATTGCGGACATTATTCATGATAACAGTGCGATTGGTCATAATACATTTATTATCAATCGTGGTGTCAAAGATGGCATAGAAACTGGTATGGTTGTTGCGAATACAGATATGATAATGGCGGGTGTTGTTATTGATGTTGGTACAAATTTTTCACGGGTGCGCGCATTGACGGATTCTGATACTAATATTGCGGTTCGTGTTGTTGGGTCAGAGGTTTATGGTTTTATGACCGGCAATGGTTCGCGTTATCCAACGATGGGTTTTTTTAGTGATCCAAAATTTCAACCAACCAAAGGTTTAAAATTAATAACCAGTAATATTTCTGGGGTATTACCTGCGGGCTTAATTGTTGGTGATATGATAGATGAAACAGATGTTAACGTTGTATCACCTGGTCAATTATCGCGTGTTATGGTACTAAAATTTGATACAACAGAAAACGAATATAAATGAAAACAAAAATTATTATTTTTTTAAGACATATATTTCCTTTTCTTTTGACACTAGGACTGTGGCGTTTATCAGACAGTTTTTGGAATCCTGCGGGTATATTGGCAATAATACCGATATTTTACTGTTCGTTTGTACGTTCTATTGATTGGTTTCCATTATTTTCTATTTTGATGTGTATTGCATTAGACTATAATTTTGAAACTGTATGTTATTGGTTGGCTATATATTGTCTGTTTTATTCGATTAACAGTTTTCAAAATATTATTGATATAACAAGTATGGAAAAAAATGGTATATATGCATTTATGTTTTTTATAGGTTTATCTATACTTATTCAGGTCTGCACAAACTTTACAATAACAAATATTATTTCAGGTTTGCTTATATTTATCTGGTGCAGTATATTATATATACCGACAACTGTATTAATCCAAAGGATACAAGAATGATTGATACAGAAGTTTCACGTACATTTGATAGGCGCAGTGCTTTATTTTTGACTGCTGGTGCGGTATTAACATCTGCGCTGGTATTGCGTATGTTGCAAATGCAGTTGTTTAATTATCAAGATTATAAACAAAAAAGCGAGAATAATTCATTTCGTATACAAATAAATATGCCTGAACGTGGCAAGATTTTATCGCGCACAAAAACACCGATATCACATGACGAAGCGATATACAGAATTTATATAATTCCAGAAGAAGCAACAGATATAGATTTATTGTTAAATGAAATACAGCAAGTATTAAACATAAAAGCGAAGAAAATAAATAAAATCAAGGCAAAAATAAAAAAACAAATGAAGTTTCAACCTGTATTAGTCAGTGAAAATACAGATTGGAAAACCTTGGCGAAATTGCAGGCAAAAAACCTTAAAGGCTTACATGTTGAAAACGGTTATGCCAGAATATATGAAATGGGGCCTGCGGGTGCTCAGATATTTGGTTATGTTGGCGAACCGTCAAAGCCTGTTGCGAATACACCTTTTTTAACAACTGGTATTACGGGGTTGGAAAAACGTTTTAATGATGATATGAAAGGTTTGTCTGGTCAAACTGTGATGATAACGAATGCGGTTGGTCGCGTTATTGGCGAAGATAAAACTCAATTTATATCGCCGACTGTTGGTGGAAATGTTCAAACAACAATCAGTAATCGTATACAACGCGTATTGTATGATGCACTTACCGAGCATCGTTCTGGTTGTGGTGTTGTTCTTGACATAAATACAGGTGATATTTTGGCGATGGTTTCTGTACCTAGTTTTGACCCAAATATGTTTCGTGAATACGATGGTGAAGAATATATAGATACACTACGTCAAGATATCGCAAAACCATTTATGAACAAAGCGGTCGAAGGATTATATCCCCCCGGTTCAACATTCAAGATAGTTGTTGCCTTGGCTGCATTAGAATCGGGCGCAGTAACAGAAAAAGAAAAAATATTTTGTCCAGGGCATTGGGACTATGGCGACAGAAGATATCATTGCTGGGACCATCAGGGGCATGGCAAGGTAAATCTGGTTGATGCGTTAAAGCATTCGTGTGACATTTATTTTTATCAAATTGCATTACGAATTGGTATAGATTCGATAAAAGAAATGGCGTTAAAACTTGGGTTACAAGAAAAATATATGGATGATATAATTGCGCGTGAAATGTCTGGTGTAATTCCGGACAGGTATTGGAAAGAAAAGAACATTGGTTACAGGTGGGTACATGGTGATACAGTTATATCTGGTATTGGCCAGGGATTTATATTAACAAATTGTTTACAGTTGGCGGTTATGATGGCGCGAACCGCATCAAATAAACAGGTTGTTCCACGTCTGATTATGGATGGGCCAAGTCCTGTATTCAAGACATTAGGATTGCAAAGCAAAAATCTTAAAACGGTTCTCAAAGGATTAGAACAAGTGACAAAAAAAGGCGGTACAGCTGCAGGCAGTGCGATAAATATAGACGGCAAGAAAATGGGGGGTAAAACAGGTACATCACAGGTTCGTAGTATTTCAAAGAAAGAACGCGAAAGTGGTGTTTTAACTAACGAACAATTAAAATGGCATATGCGTAATCATGGGTTGTTTGTTGGCTATGCACCAACTGACAATCCGCGATATGCGGTCTGCGTTATTACAGAACACGCTGGTGGCAGTGGGCCTGCAGCAAAAACAACAGCCAAGGTTATAAGTGAACTTTTAAAATATGGAATATAACATAAAATGACAAAACAAACCCGTGTTTCTAATGCGAATATGATGACTTTTGCAGAAAAGTTAAGTCGTTTTTCATGGGGTCTTTTTGTACCGATGTGTATGGTTTTGGCAATATCAATTGTTATTTTGTATTCTGCAGGTGGTGGTAATTGGCGGCCATATGCATTATCGCAATTGATGAAAATTATTTTATCGTTTGGTGTTTTTTTTATTGCTGCCTTTATTAATATCAAGACCTGGATAAAGTCTGCATATGTTATTTATGCGATTGCATTAATAATGATTTTACTAGTAACATTTGTTGGTCATACTGGTATGGGTGCGCAGCGGTGGCTAAACCTGGGTTTTATACATATCCAACCATCTGAATTAATTAAGATAGCATTAGTCTTGGCGCTTGCGCGATATTTTGCATGGTTTAATTCAGTTGAACTTGGTCAATTCAAGAATTATCTTGCACCGATGATGATGTTACTTGTGCCATTTGGTTTGATTGTTGCGCAACCGGATTTAGGAACTGCGTTATCATTAGGTATGATTGCGATTGGAATGTTTTATATAGTTGGTGCGAATAAAAAGTGGTTTATAATTGCTTTTCTGTTGGGTTTAATGGCTGCGCCTGTTGTTTGGTATGGTGGTCTGCATGATTATCAGCGCGGTCGTATAATTACATTTTTAAATCCAGACAGTGATATTCAAGGTGCTGGATACCAAATTAATCAGGCCAAGATTGCATTCGGCAGTGGTGGTATAACAGGCAAAGGATATATGAAAGGTTCACAATCACAGCAGTCGTTTTTGCCTGAAAAGCAGACTGATTTCATTTTTACAATGCTGGGTGAAGAGTTTGGTTTTGTTGGTGCGATATCATTGATAACTATTTATACATGGATAGTTATTGTTTTATTTTGGACTGCCAAAAAGTGTCGAAATAGATTTGGTCAATTAATTTGTTTTGGTTTTATGTTGAACTTTTTTATATATTATTTTATAAATATCTCTATGGTTTTGGGATTATTGCCAACTGTTGGTGTACCGTTGCCATTAATGTCTTTTGGTGGCAGCAGCTTAATATCACTAATGTTTGGTTTTGGGCTATGCCAAAACGCATATATACACAAGAATCAACAATTGTCTGCAAAAGGAAGTTAAGGTTATGAATTTACTTATCGTAGAATCACCATCAAAAGCAAAAACCATAGAAAAATATCTTGGTACAGGTTGGCGTGTAATCGCATCTGTTGGTCATGTTCGTGATTTAGTTCCTGAAAATGGCAGTGTTGATACAGAAAATAATTTCAAGATGAAATGGCAAATTATGCCAGGCAAAGAAAAGCAAATAAAATTAATTACAGACGAACTAAAAAAAGCAGATGCAGTATATTTGGCCAGCGACCCTGACCGCGAAGGGGAAGCGATTGCGTGGCATTTGCTGGATATTCTAAAGGCAAAAAAACTATTAAAAGATAAAAAAGTTTATCGCGTTGCATTTCATGAAATTACTAAAAAAGCGGTCCAAGCAGCGATTGAATCACCACGTGAAATAGATAAAAATTTGGTTGATGCATATTTGGTCAGACGTGCGCTGGATTATTTGATTGGTTTTGGAATATCACCATTATTATGGCGCAGAAATTTAGGTAAATCTGCTGGTCGTGTACAATCGGTGGCGGTAAAGTTAGTTGTTGATCGTGAAAAAGAGATTGAATCTTTTAAACCGGTTGAATATTGGTCTTTGGAATCATTGTGTACGACAGGTTCTGGTGATTTCAAGGCAATGCTTAATAATTTTGATGGTCAGAAAATAGAAAAGATGACTATTGAAAACAAATCGTACATAGATAATATTTTATCGAAAATTGGCACACCGGAAATAAATGCAAGTGTTGTAAATATTGACAAGAAAAAGACTACCAGAAAACCTGCCGCACCATTTACAACATCAACCCTGCAGCAAGAGGCGGCGCGAAAATTATATTTTGCATCAAAACGCACGATGAGTGCCGCGCAAAAATTATATGAACAAGGTTTGATTACATATATGCGTACAGACGCAACTAATTTGAATGCGGATGCGGTAACTGAAATTCGTGGTTATATCAGTTGTGAATACGGTGAAAAATTTGTTCCAACATCACCAAATATCTATGCTACAAAATCTAAGAATGCCCAAGAAGCACACGAAGCAATCCGCCCAACACACTTTGACGCACCTGCAAAAAATCTTAGTGGTGATGAAGCAAAATTATATGATTTGATATGGAAACGAACAATTGCGTGTCAAATGACGAATGCAGAATTTGATTCTGTTTCTGCGGATATTCAAACAGAAAACAAGATGGCAATATTTCATGCGGTTGGTTCTACACGTACTTTTGATGGTTTTATGAAGGTTTATACCGAAGACAAAGATGACGAAGACGAAAAGAAAGAATCAAAATTACCACCATTGAATATTGGTGATACTGTAAAGATAACGGAATTAATCCCAGAACAGCATTTTACACAGGCGCCACCAAGATATACCGAAGCATCACTTGTAAAAAAGTTAGAAGAACTTGGTATTGGTCGACCATCTACATATGCAACAATTATGTCAACTATTGTTGATCGTGCATATGTTGAACAGGACAAACAAAGACGTTTTCATCCAACCAGTGGTGGCTGGGTTATTGCATCATATCTATCAAAGTATTTTGCAGATTTAGTTGATGTAAACTTTACTGCGAAAACAGAAGATACCTTGGACGATGTTTCAAATGGGAAACAAGACAAGATAACCGCATTGGAAAACTTTTGGGGGCCAACAAATAATATGATTGATGGTGCGCGTGGCATTAAAACATCTGAAATCATCGATGAAATTAATGAATTTATGAACAAACATTTGTTCCCAGATGGTAATGATGTATGTCCAGAATGTGGCGCAAAGTTGGGTGTAAAACTGTCTAAATTTGGGCCTTTTATCGGGTGCGAGAAATATCCTGATTGTAAATATACAAAACAGTTGGGAAAAAACGATTCTACGGCACAGGCCACAGAAACCGCCGTACAGGCAAAATCTGATGTGGTTGAACTTGGTGATGGTATTGAATTTCGTGTTGGAAAGTTTGGGCCATATGTAACAGATGGTGCAAAAAATGTTGCGGCTAAACAATATAAT
Source organism: Alphaproteobacteria bacterium (assembly GCA_017436325.1). GTDB lineage: Bacteria > Pseudomonadota > Alphaproteobacteria > Rs-D84 > Rs-D84 > Enterousia. The sequence continues at coordinate 48,345 of JAFSDI010000002.1, forward strand.
TCCGAAACGATTACATTGGAAATTGCGCGTGAATTACTGGAAAACGCTGGTAAAAAGGCTGAACCTATTAAGCTAGGTGAAAACCCAGAAACCAAGAAAATGATTTTCTTTTATCCGACTGGGCGCTATGGTGCATATATATCATCAAATCGTGTTAATGTATCTGTTGCGTCACAACCAGACCTAGAAACAGCGATAAAATTAATTAACAATAAAATAAAGAAGAACTAATGGCACCGACTAACAAGTTCAGCTATTCTAATTTTACAGACGAACTCAGGACAAGACTATCTGTATTAGATGTTGTTGGGCGTGTTGTGCCATTAACCAAAAAAGGGCAAAATTATTGGGGGTGTTGTCCATTTCATAATGAAAAGACCCCCAGCTTTTCTGTGAATGAAGAAAAAGGTTTTTATCATTGTTTTGGTTGTGGTGAACATGGCGATATAATTTCGTTTACAATGAAGCATAACAATATGGACTTTAAGTCTGCGATTACAGAACTTGCATCACAGGCTGGGCTTAAGATGCCAGATTATAAACCGCGTGACCCACATATTGTAAAACGTGAAGAGGCCTTGTTTGATATTTGTGAAAAGGCTGCACAAACATATACCGAAAAATTATTTACCCCTGATGGTGCGGTTGCGCTTGCATACGCACGAAAACGTGGATTTACAGACGAAGATATAAAAAAATATCGTTTGGGCTATGCGCCAAAAAATAACATAATTGCAAATAAATACGCAGAATCAAGGTATTTGACAGAATCTGGTCTTTGCAGACGTGGTGATTATGGCTTATATGATTTTTTTCGTGACAAATTGATGTTTCCGATTTTTAATGCCAACGGCAAAGTTGTTGCATTTTCTGGTCGTTCATTGGACGGCAGTGAGCCAAAGTATATAAATACATCTGATACAGATGTTTTTCACAAAAGAAAAACAGTTTTTGGCTTGAATTTCGCCCGTGAAGGAATCCATCGTGCAAATCGCAGTATTATTGTCGAAGGACAAATAGACGCAATAAAAATGCAATTGAACGGGTTTCCAGAAACTGTTGCACCATTGGGTACAGCACTGACCGAAGACCATATTGCATTATTGTGTAAGTCAAATCGAAATATAACATTTTGTTTTGATGGTGATGGTGCTGGTCAAAAGGCTGCGGCCCGCGCGTGTGAACTTGTTATGCAATTTTTGCGTGATACATCTGATGTTAAATTTGCGTTTGTTAATGGTGGTAAAGACCCTGATGAAATTTTAACAAAATCAGGAACTGATGCAATGCGCAAGATAATAGATGACGCAATACCTTTGACTGAATTTTTGTGGGATTTAGCGAACAAGAATTTTATAACATCGACCCCTGGGGGGCGCGCACAGGCAGAAAAGTTTTTGGATACAAACATAGAAAAAATTATCGATACAGAATTAAAAAAACACTATAAACAAGAATACGACAAAAGGAAATTTCAGCACTGGCAAAGTTGGAAGCGTGTAAAAAAAACAATTGACGTAAAGTTGCCTGATATTGACGATATCACGAAAAACACATTGGTTTATATTGTGAATACTTTCCCAGAATTAGCAGAACGGTATTTGGAATTTTTGGGTACATTGGGTGTTGATTTTGATGGCACTGTTACAGATTTAAACCTAGATTTTGATGCAGCAGAAAAATATATAGTATCTTTAAAATTGCAACGATATTTAGAAAAATTAAACACTCGTAAAAAAGAACTAACGGACAAGTTGTTATCTGGGGATGAAAGTGTTCGTGAAGAAATTGCCGAAACAGATACAGAAATAAAGAAATATACAGAAAAATTAAAATTATTAATCACACTATAAAAATACCGGCTTTTTTAATAAAAATGTTAAAAAAAGCCGGCAAAAATACAAACAAATATTTATTTAATCATTAACCCGCGCAAGGTCATCATATATTTTATATTTTTGGTCATTTGTTTCGTGATATTCGTATGACGCGCCACCTGCAGAATATATATTAAATAATTCTGTTACCTTATCGCGTGCGGCGCGTATCATATCGTTGGTTGTATTTGCATCGTATTCAATTAATCGAACGTCATTATTTTTCAGTTGCAAGAATTGCATAATTGGGAATTCAGATTTTTGTGTTGTACGAATTTTAAATCCGCCAGATTGCAACATTAATGCCTCTAATGGCAATTGTGGCATATTTCCATCCATTAATTGTTTTTTTGATGGTGCAGTTCCTGTTTTTATATCCAGAACCCCGCCATCCCATATTCTGTCAGCGCGTGCACGAACATTACGTCCTGCGATTTTTATATGTCCTGCGATTTCTGCGAAATGATTTGTTTTATTGGCAAAAACATCGACTAATACAGGTGCGATTTCAACGAATCTTTTATGCCAAAAGTGATAAACAATACTATCTGCCCCCAGAATTTCGCGGGCCTTGGTATCCATTTGAGACACCAGATTTATTGCGTTAAAATCAGTTGTGTTTTCAATAACAGAATGTACCAGATTTCCGAAATGTCGTGCATCAGGTAATGTCCAATAATCATCCATAACACGCAGTTTTAAAATATGTCGAACATAAAATGCATATGGATTGTGTATTAACATTTCTAATTCTGTTACATATACATCAGACCAATCTGGTGGTGGTAATGGTGCAGAATAGTCTAATCTTTGTTCGGGGACATTATCTTGATTAGTTATTGTTTGCAATAAATCTGTATTAATATTAAATTCAGCCCGTCGTGCGACAACACGTGAAATGAAACGTGATTCAGTGGTTTGCACCCCCCCCGCGACAGCAGTTCGTATCCAATAAACTTGTGTACCACAAGACAGGTTTATAAAATCCAGTGCCTGTAAAGATACTTTTCTATCTGGTGACGGCAGTCCAATAGATTGTGCGATTGATTTTGGTATCCAGTTATTCTCGTACCCGCGTGCAGGGAACATACCATCATTTAATCCGGTCATAATAACAATATCTGCCGTTTGCATACGTGATTCTATTGTCCCCAGAACAACAACACTTGCATTATCGTTTATTTGTGGGCGCACAGATACCGCAGACAGACAGTCTGCAACAAATGCACGTGTATCTGATAATGTTAAATTCATTCCGATATTTTGTAATATATCAGATAATTCTTTAATTGCGCACCATACTTGTGTACTGTCTGCATTATCTATTTGTACGGGTGGTGTCAAAGAATCTGAATACTCATCGATGATTTGTGCAATGGTATCAAACACATTATGATTAAATTGTGTATATATTTTATCGAATTTATTAGAATTATTTTCAATCCAGTTATCTAGTATATTAAGAATTGCACGTCCTGCATCTGTCATTGTTCCAGGTGTACCAGATGAAAAATCTGCATCAATATCATTTGCGGATAATTCCTGTGCGATACGTTGGTTTCCTGCGGCATCAGGTGTTATAACTAATACTGATTTATTATCTTTTATTGCCTGTTTTGCAATTTGTGCAACGATTTTTGCTTCGACAGATTCACGTGGCGCAACAACAAGATTGCAATTCGTCAAATCAGTATTTATATCATTTTGTTTATCGCAATCATTTCCAAAAGCATAGTTCATAAAATCGATAACAGATTCGCCAACATCAATTGGTGTTATTTCATCAGGCGAAACACCGATGCGCCCCAGTAATTTATATTCTGCATTATATGGGTTGGTATCCAGCATAAAATCTTGAATTCGTCCACAGATTTTTCCGCTTAGCAATATTCGTCCGTGTTCCCGTTTTGCAATTTCTATCATCAAGTCAGCAGTTGCAGGTACACTGCCTGTTGAACCACATACAACAACTAGTTTATATTTATCCAGAACATTAATCCATGCGCGAATATCGTTATTTCTGACCTGTGTTGATGTTTGTCGTCCATTGGCATAAACATCCATAAAATTTGAAAGTATATTTAAAATTTTTGCTTTATTTTGAAAATGTGTCGCATATTTTTCATCAACTAATTCAATCCAGTTTATATCTTTTGGGTTAATACCTTCGTTTTCCAGATAGTCTTGCATACGCACTAAATCGTGTGCGATGGGCAATGCAGTTGTCAGGTTACCAACATTTGCATCAGCGCTAAGCAATTTTGCCAGAATTGCGACACGTTCTGTTTTTGATATGATATTATTGTGGTCTGTTATTTCATTGTCTGTATCATCGTCATCTAAACCTTCGCCCAATGCGACAAGTTTTGGCAAGATTGCTGTACCACCGGATTTTTCTGCAATCATTTTTTCAACACAACGAACAGCGCGCCGACTGGGCAAGAATATCAGCATATCTGCAATATCACTATTACATTCTGATATAATATACCACAATGCATCTAACATACGTGCAGGATTTGTTGCATAAAAGATATTGTTATTATTTAATCCCAAGTGTATTCCTTAATGGTTCTAAGCCTGTCTTTTTTTCAGCAGATGTCTGCAAGATTTCTGGCAACATTGCACCGTGTTCTGTATGTATAATTTCTTTTTGTTTTTCTTCGCGAATTTTTTTATCTTTTTTAGTATAGACTATTTGATAAGGAATTGCATTTCTATCACAGAAATCCATCAAGTCTAAATCAGAATCGCGTGCACCAATTCGTGAATCGATTAAAATAAACAATCGTTTTAATTGTCGCCTGTTTATCAAGTATTCTTCCAGTCTATTTAACCATCGCATTGCATCTGTTTTTGATACCTTTGCATATCCATATCCAGGCAGGTCAACAATCATAACACGATCGTCAAGATTAAACAGGTTTAAACTTTGTGTGCGTCCTGGGGTATTAGACGTACGTGCAACAGATGTTCCTAATATTGCATTGATAAGCGAAGATTTACCAACATTACTGCGACCGATAAAAGCAAATTCTGTAAATTGGGTATTGGGCAGTGATTTTACCGTTTCGAAACTACCTACAAATTTAATCATCATTGTTTCCTTTGTTCAACAAACGTCTATAAGCCTCTTTTTTTGACAGACCTGTTCGTGCTGCCAAATCAGCAGCGGCTGATTTCATCGATGTTGCAGCGATATCATTTACGATATCTGATATTTCTTCATCAGACATTTTATGTTCTGGTCGTGGTGCAACAACGATAACGATTTCCCCGCGTGGTGGATTTATATTCATTAATTCAGCGGGATAACCGATAATAGTTTCTTCGTGGATTTTTGTAATTTCACGAACTATTGCGATTTGTCTTTCTGGCATAACACGTGCCATATGTGCAATGGTATTCATAATCCTATTTGGGCTTTCATAGTAAATAATAGTATGCGGAATTTTATTATCGTCACGTAATTTTTTTTCATCAAAGAACCCACAAAAGGTAAATCTATCTGTTGGAAATCCTGACAAGACAAGTGCGCTGATTGCCGCCACAGGTCCTGGGACTATAAATACAGGTACATTTGCTGTTCGTGCTGCGCGAACAAGTCTAAATCCTGGGTCTGAAACGGCTGGCATTCCTGCATCAGAAACACATGCGATTGCCATTCCTGATTGTATTTTTTCTATCAGTTCTGGTATGACATCACGTTCATTGTGTTCATGGCATGAAATACGTTTTGTTTTTATGTCAAAGTGCGATGCCAGTTTACCAAAAACACGTGTATCTTCCGCGGCGATTAAATCAACATTTTGCAGCACATTGATTGCACGTGGTGAAAAATCAGACAGGTTTCCAATTGGTGTTCCGACTATATAAAGTCCTGATTGCATTTTTAATCCTTTTATAGTAAAATAATACAAAATAAAACAGATTTTTCAATGCGTATGAACAGATTTTTTATTTATTTTATACTAACTGGTATTTTATCAGGATGTGCAACAGATAACAAGGCTCCGTCAACCATTGATTGGTCTGATATTGATACGACTGCGAACAGTTTGATGCCATCAAATTTATATGGGCGACCATCTGATGGTTATGGGACTGTTGTTGATGATGCGAATCGTAATATTGCGGTATTATTACCATTATCTGGGGTAAATGCTGCGGTTGGTCAGACGATACGTTCATCTGTTGTTGCGTCTGTATTATCTAGTGCACCGAACAGCCTATCTGTATCTTTCTTTGACACTGGAATTGACGCAATTGGTGCAATAAATAGCGCGCTTGAAATAAATCCTGATGTTATTATTGGCCCTGTTTTTGCGGACAATGCACGTATGCTTCGTGATATAAAGCCAAATAATTTACCTGTTTTATCATTTACGTCTGATGTATCTGCGTTGGGTGATGGTGTTATATCGATGGCATTAATGCCTGCCAACGGGGTAGAGGCGATAATTCACGAAATGTCATCTGATAATATAAAGAATTTTATCATAATTGCACCGGATACAAATTCTGGTCATTTTATGGCTGGCGCTGCCAAGGCGGCATCGGAATATTACAGTCCTGAACTTAACGGTGTATTTTTCTATCAGGAATCAAATCCAGAATCAATCAAAGACATTGCACAGTCTGCATCTATGAATGAAATGCGCAGTGCGGCCAACACGCGTGCGCGTGTGGTTATATCTGATATCTTAACGAACGAGCAGTTAAATATACTTGAAAAGTCCAATTTGAATAATCAGCTTGAAAAACTATCAAAAAAGGAAACGATTGGTGGTGTTCCTTATGATGCGGTATTATTCCTGGGGAATGCTAACGACAGCAAGACACTTGCGTCATTTTTACGGTATTATGATATTGCGGCATCGGATGCACGTTTTTATGGTACGACCATGTGGGATGGTGCAGATATCGCCAGTGATATAACTATGTCTGGGGCAAAGTTTGCGACATTACCACAGGCAAAACCAGAATTTTATGCCTTGTATGAACAGGTTTCAAATATGCCTATATCACGTTTAGCATCATTTGGATACGATGCAATGAATATGGCGATTGGAATGATGTATTCTGGTGATGATATGTTGTCTTATTTATTTAACCCCAGTGGTTACAATGGTACAGACGGTCTGTTCAGGATAAAAACAACCGGCGAGAATGAGCGTGCAGTACGCATTATGCAATTGGATGCATCTGGCACACCTGTTGAGGTTTGTTCTGCTGCGACAAACTTTATTACACCAATTTATAATGTTCAGCCAGATAAAATAAAGCCGATAAAATCTTTAGAAATCAAGACGGTTGGCATTGACCCTGATGATTATATAAAAATCCCAGAACGTTTTCGTGATAAATATAACAGTGAACGAATTGGTGCGAATACACGAAATGCACCGATGATAGAACAAAGTAAAATTGTTGCTATATTGCCAGATGAAGACAGTGAATCAGTCAAGACAGAAAATTACACACCTATAAAAAAAGAACAGGTAATGCGTTCTTATATTGAAGAGTACGAGATTTTTGAATAATAAAATTATTAAAATTCATAAATAAATAATTTATGAGGGTATTTTTTTCTGTTGTAAATAACATAGCCTGATTTTGTGTCTATAACCCGTACCGGTTTCAGTCCTTGGATTTCAAAGTTCAATGATATCAAGACATTAATTTTGTTTTTATAATTTGTTAACAATGGTGTTAATTTTGGCCCCAGATAGGCCAGTGCGATATCGAACTTTTCATCGGTGTTATCAAGAAATTTAAATGCATCAGTCTGAATTGTTTTTGATTTTTTTGACAGTGAAAAAAAGTCTAAAAATTTAGATATGCCTGCCGAAAAAGGCATATTTTCCAATGCGATAACGTTTGTGTCTGTGTGTTTTGCGACATATCGCGCCAGACCGCCGAAACCGGAACCGATTTCTAATACATTTTTAGCATTTTTATAATAAGTATTAATTTGTTCAACAACTGCCTGGCGTGATTTTTTACGACTTGGCACAAATGGCGGTTGTTTACGAACGAATGCGCAGTAAATATATTCTAAAGTTTTCATAAAAAAATATGCATAAAATAAAAAGAATAAAATCAGGATTGTATACAAAATAAATTCAAACATCTGTAAACCGTTTTTTTTAATTATATATTCAGAATATCAGTATATAGAAAACAAGACAATAAAAAACCATACAATAAATGTATGGTTGAAATTTTTTATCGTGCGACATATTTATTCAAATGTGAAAACACAGCCATATGACATTCTGACCAAACAAGTGTGCTGTCTAATGTTGGTTTTACTTTCTTTGATTCAAGGTTTATAACAGCATTCTTGGTTGTTTCAGAAATATTTGCAGGTCCATAGTATGTTATATTATATAAAGCCTGCAGATAGTTATGTTTTTTGTCTGTAAAGCAAATATTATTATCGTCAAAAGATATTAAATATTTACCATTATTAACCCTAATAGAATAACTATTGTCAGATTTTTTATGTGAAATTTCATACAAGCGTCTTTTGTCTGGTGTTTGTGCATAGGTAATCGTTTCGTTTGTACCGCTTGTATATATATCAAAATCAGTCTGCAGATTATTTTGTTTTAATACTTTGACTAATTGTTGCAGCAACAAAATAGACAGGTTGTATTTTTCGCGTGCCAGTCTTTTTTCTATCTGAAGTTTAACTCTTTCTGGTACTATCATGCTAAAATCCTTTTGTTATCGACAACAAATAGTACACTAATAAAAATAATTGTCAACCTAGTATAGTTTTTTTGGTTACCTATGCAAATTGTGCAGAAAACAAACATCAGATTTTCTGATTTAATATTGCAGACAAAACTATTTAAAAAGAAATCGTTGTAATTTTACTTTAGCAAAATATAAATTAAATCGGTTAAATCATCAACGTTACCATTTATTGTATCGTTCATATATCTTTCATACACAGAATGGTTATCAATCGGATTTAAATTTAATTTATATCCTTTTTGTAATGCAAGTAACCTTATAAATTCACGCTGTGTTCGTCCGTTACCTTCGCGAAAAGGATGTAAAAAATTAATACTATCCAAAATAATTGCTAATTTTTCTGCAAGCTTTTTTTTATTTAGGTTTTGAATGTTATTTAATTCGGATAGTAAACCGTCAATATACGCAAACGCTTCATTAAAAGAATGCATAGGTAAAAATTGTCGTCCACCTTTTGCGATTTCAACTTTTCGCACTTCGTCAGCCCAATCATATACATCTTGGAATAAAAATTTATGTATTTTTAATAAATCATAACCATATTTAATTTTAATTGGGTTCTTTAATAACTGTTCGGACCGATTTGCAACACATAGTGATTCAAAAGCAACCAATTCTTTATAATCTTTGATATTTTGTTTATTTAATAAAACACCGGCATCTTTATCGGTATAAAGATATTCATGGTCTATATATTTATAATCACCATTAAATAGCATTATGGATACGTTTTGCTAAATCATTCTGATTGATTTTACCTAATCTGTAATCTCTGTATACTTCTATTAATGCCTTGTTTGGTTTAAAGCCTTCATAAATTTGCGAAGCAAGAACAGATGCAACAGAATCTAAAGTGTCTAAATCTGGAAATTTAACACCGTATATAGTTAATTCTCGTCTGTTAAAATCAATATTATTTAATGTCATGCTGTTATTTTAAATTAAAAAAGAGCAATTTTCAAGTTGTAGTAAAATGTACCTACGCAAATTGTGCAGAAAACAAACATCAGATTTTCTGATTTAATACAACGGTTAAAGAGTTTAAAGATAAATGTCTAATTTCACCTGTGGGTGAAAATTGAATATTTGTTGAATTTATGATATTATTTTATAGAAAACAAAGGTTCTAAGATGAGAACATCTTTACAAGATAAAGTTAAAACATTTATTGCATTAAAACTTCAGAGGAAACGAAATTTTTTAAAGAAATCTAATCAGTACAGATGGAATTCTCCTGTTTATTTGTTTACTAATGAAAATATTCATGATTATTTAATACAACTTGATAATTTAAAGAATAAAAAGATTTTATGCGTTGCTGGCGGTGGTGACCATGTATTTGAATCTATTCTGGCGGGTTCGAAATATATTGATTGTTTCGATATAAATTATTTGCAAAAACATATAATTGAATTGAAATCAAAAATGATAATTGCCTTACCGTATAATGAATTTATGGCTTTTTTCTTTGATAAAAAAGAATTTATGAATAAAAAGATTATCGCTCCTATTTTTCACACTTTTTCATCAGGCTTGCAACAATTTCTAAACATGTATTACAAAAGCAATAACTTAGATTATTTTGAATACCGTGGCCCAACAATACCAAGATACGATATAAAAAAAATTTCATATATAAGAAATGTACGACAATATAATAAATTGAAAAAATTGTTGCCAACCACACAAATCAATTTTATTAATTCTAATTGCAAAAACATAATAAATAAAACAAACCAAACATACGATGTAGTGCTGTTATCAAATATATTTGACACTCGTTTTACGCGAAATAATATTAAATATAAACTATTTGATTTTTATAATAAATTTGTTCAACCGATATTTATACAATGTTTGAATCCTAATGGCAAAATTTGTTTTGCCTATATTTACGATGACAAACTGTATAATTCTTGTCTGAAACAGTCTATTAAAAATCTAATTTTACAAAAAAACACAAAAATATCTTCCATCATAATAGACAGTATAAATAAGGGGAACGATTCAAACATAGTTCTTTATTGTAAAAAGAAGCTTTAGAATCGGCAATCTCTGTTCGAAATTTGGTAAAAAATTGATGTTTTTTGAATATAACATTTTCGAACCACCAAAACGATATAAAAACCAAAGAAAAACCGCGCTTTGAAAGTGCGGTGTATCTCTTGGTGGGAATCAGCTTGCATTAATCGAGCAGAAAATAGGTAAAAATATTGAAACTAACAATAAACTATGATAAAATACAACTAAGAATTGAAATAGACCAAGGAGCAATAACATGAGTTCTATAAAAGACAATAATTCCAAAGCGAACTATATTCGTTTGGCTACCCTTTTGTTAAACTATGAAAATGTATATGTAGATGTAATATGGACTAATAAAAAAGGTTCTTATGTTCCGCCTATCTATGCTTCTCATTTAATGTTGGATGAGAAAGCTGATTATACTGTTTACGAAGATGCTGGTAAAAAGAAAAAAATTTTTACATTTAATTTTATTCCTAGCAAAAAATCTACAATTACGTTGAATAATGGTGAGTCTTTGCAATTAAATATGGCTAAAAGTGCGATGTTTGCAAGAAAACTTCTTAAAATACGTGAGTCCGATCTTGGGCGCGTGGAAGATGATTTTAAGAGAGAAATGGCAAGCAATATGCGATTGGCTTTGCAGTCGGTAAAAGAGGTATTACTTACGTGATAAAGATTGTAAAGAATCATAAAATTGCCACGATAGTGGCGATTTTTTATCTCTACCCGTAAGTTTAAGCAATAAAACTATTAGAGTTTATAGTCGTTCGAAGATTGATAAAAATTAGTGTTTTTTTGGATATGCCTTCTTCGAACCACCCAAATAATATAAAAACCAAACAAAAACCGCACCTTTATGGTGCGGTGTATCTTTTGGTGGGGGTGGCTGATTCCCTCGGACAAATGTCCTGCGGGGCATTCGTTAGCACTCGAACTGCGCACTGCTTGTTCTCGCTTACTCATTGTCGAACCTGCAATCTTTCGATTGCGTGTTTCAAATCCATAAAACACAACACACCAAAAATAAATGGCCGCCTTTCAGCGACCATTTATTTTTAGTGGTGGGAGTGGCTGGATTCGAACCAGCTCAGGCTTAAGCCAACAGATTTACAGTCTGCCCCGGCTCTCCAACTCCGGCGCACGCCCAATCCTTGGTGCGAGCAGCGGGAAACCGAATGAATAAGAACACAATGAGTTGCGTTATTAGCAACGAATTGATGTTCGCGTCATGAGATTACCCAACTCACCTGCTCAACACCTTATCCTTGGTGCGAGCAGCGGGAATCGAACCCGCATTTCAAGCTTGGAAGGCTTGCATACTAGCCTTTGTACTATGCTCGCAACAAAATCAAAGCCTTATGATTATATACAAAAGAAAATCAAAATCAAGAATAAAGTAAAAAAAATATGTACTTTATTTGATAAAAAAACAATGTTATAAAATTAGCATAAAAAGACCGGCGTTTTTTGCCGGTGATTTTTTAATACATTGTTTGTAAAACGTGTTTGTTCTTGTCAAGATTAGACAGCATCTTGCCACTGCCGCATGCGACACAGGCCAATGGATTGTCGACCAAAAACGCCGGCAGTCCTGTTGCGGCACGAATCGCGATATCCAGACCGCGCAACAAAGACCCACCACCTGTCATTGCGATACCTAAATCAGCGATATCTGCTGATAATTCTGGTGGGGTTAATTCCAATGCTTGACGAACTGTATCAACGATTTTTGAAACAGTTTGTGCCAGTGCTGATGCGATTTGTGATTCTGTAATAACTGTTTCGCGTGGTGTGCCGGACAGCAAATCGCGCCCTTTTATTTTCATTGTTAATTCGTTTGCTTTATCTTTTGGTGATATTGCTGTACCGATGCGTTTTTTTATTTCTTCTGCGGTATTTTCGCCAATCAGCAAGTTTTTATTTTTTCGAACAAAATCGATGATATCAATATCCATCTGGTCACCTGCGGTACGCACAGCGTTTGAATACACGATACCGCCCAGTGACATAACTGCAACCTCTGTCGTGCCACCGCCGATATCTAATACCATTGAACCGACGGGTTTTTCAACGGGCAGACCAGCCCCGATTGCGGCTGCGGTTGATTCTTCGACAATATAAACTTTACGTGCGCCTGCGGCATCTGCTGCCTCTTGTATAGCGCGGCGTTCAACCTGTGTTGCGCATGACGGCACGCAAATAATAATAAGTGGCGCAGCCAATGGTGAACGGTGATGAACTTTGCGTATAAAATATTTTATCATTTCTTCTGCTACTTCAAAGTCTGCGATAACACCATCACGCAATGGGCGAACCGCAGAAATAGTTCCTGGGGTTCTGCCGAACATCTGTTTTGCCTCAGTCCCCACGGCCAAGATTTCTTTGCGTCCCATTAAACGGTTTTCAGCAACTGCGACAACAGATGGTTCGTTCAAAACGATACCGCGTCCTTTGACATAAATCAAAGTATTTGCGGTACCTAAATCAATTGCCATATCTGCCGAGAAAAACTTCATTAACCAATTGTACATATTTAATCCTATAATATATTGACAAGAATTTTTTTGAACTATAAATCACAGTTTGTAAAAAATCAAGGAAACACAACAAAAAATATTTGATTTATTTTTTTTTATGGTAATATAAATCCGCTATGAAAAGAGATACAATAAAAAAACACGAAGATTTTGCGACTGCGATGAATGATCCATCTGCACGTTCTGCCTATTTTCTGATACGGGCAAAGAAGGCTAAGTATGAAAATGATCCACGTTATGGTATATCGGTGACAAAGCGCAGTTTTAAACACGCAGTAGACAGGAATCGTGCGAAAAGAATGTTGCGTGATTGGATTGCATTCAACGAAGATTTGTTGCGTCCAGAATGGGATTATATTTTCATTGTTCGCAAGGATATTTTTTGTGCAGATTGCTATACTGGGCGTGGCGCAATGAGAAAAGCATTGCGATATATGCAGAAATTACCGCTTGAACCATCATCTGAATGTGGTGTTGTGCAATCACAAAACAAAGAATCTTTACCAGAAATTGAAGAAACACAAGAATAATTTTTTTGTTAATATTGCCTGTGCGATGGTACGTATGTATCAGTTTATTATATCACCAATAATTGGTGGTCGCGCTGTGTGTCGTTTTGTCCCAACGTGCAGCGAATATACCCGTCTTGCATTAGAAAAATATGGCATATTGCGTGGTATATGGCTTGGAATAAAAAGAATCAGTCGTTGCAGACCTGGTGGTGGTTATGGTTACGACCCTGTTCCTTGACAACGCGCTATAATATGGTACAATTTTAAACTATGCTAGGCAATAAATATAAAAAGGATAACAAATGTCTTTTCGTGCAACCGTTGAATCTATGTCAAAAATCATGGACGATATGGGTATAACAGAACTTGATTTAGAGCGACAATTTTTATTCGGTGTATATCGCAAACATATCCATTTATCGAAACAAAAAACAGTTGCGGTATCGGGTGCGACCGCCACAGATATCAAGACGGTCAAAACAGACGCAACAACAAATCCTGTTACAGGATATACATTAAAATCACCAATGGTCGGTGTTGTTTATTTGGCGCCGGAACCTGGGGCAGAAACATTTGTAAAGGTTGGTACCGCTGTCAAGGTTGGTGATACTGTTGCATTGGTCGAAGCGATGAAAACCTTTAATCCGATTAAATCTGATAAAGACGGCATTGTCAAAGAAGTATTGGTTACTGATGGGGCTGCTGTTGAATTTGACCAACCTTTAATTGTTATTGAATAATATTAGAAATATGTCACAAATAAAAAAAGTTTTAATTGCAAATCGCGGTGAAATTGCGCTGCGTATAATTCGTGCGTGTCGCGATATGGGTATACGAACTGTTGCGGTGTATTCGACTGCAGACAAGGATGCGATGCATGTACAACTTGCGGATGAGTCTGTATGTATTGGGCCTGCGCCGGCGCGTGATTCTTATTTAAATGAATCTGCGATTATAACTGCGGCATTATTGACCAATTCTGATGCGATTCACCCAGGGTATGGATTTTTGTCAGAACGTGCAGACTTTGCGAACAAGGTTGAACAGCATGGTATGATATGGGTTGGGCCTGCACCAGAAATGATTACAAAAATGGGTGACAAGGTTAACGCAAAAAAAACCGCAATAGAGTGTGGATTACCAGTTGTCCCAGGGTCTGATGGCGCAATAGAAACGTTGGAATCTGCGCTTGATTGGGCTGAAAGGATTGGATATCCTGTTATGCTAAAGGCTGCGGCTGGTGGCGGTGGACGCGGTATGCGCGCAGTGATGAACAAAGACAATATGGCAGAGGCTTTTAATCTGACCAAGAATGAGGCAAAATCTGCATTTGGTAATGATACCTTATATATGGAAAAATTATTGACACATCCACGTCATATTGAATTTCAGGTATTGGGTGATAAGCATGGCAACGTTGTTATTTTTGGTGAACGTGATTGTTCATTGCAACGCCGTAATCAAAAAGTTATGGAAGAATGCCCTGCGGCAATTCTGACACAAAAACAACGCGATGATATGATAGAGGTTTGTAAGTCTGCGGCTAAGAAAATGGGTTATACGAATGCTGGGACTTTTGAATTTATGTTCCAAGACGGCAAGTTTTATTTTTTAGAGATGAACACCCGTCTGCAGGTTGAACATCCTGTGACAGAAATGGTTTATGGTATTGATTTGGTTCGCGAACAAATTCGTATTGCTGCGGGCGAAAAGCTGGGGTATACCCAGTCAAATGTTATTCCAAACGGTCACGCAATAGAATTTCGTATTAATGCAGAAGATTCGGAAACATTTATGCCAAATCCTGGGACAATCAGCTTGTATGCGCCATCTGGTGGGCTGGGGGTACGTGTAGATAGTGCTGTTTACACAGGTTACACTATACCGCCAACGTATGATTCTATGATTGCAAAGTTAATTGTTCATGCACAAAATAGACCTGCTTGTATTATGCGTGCAGCGCGTGCATTGGATGAATTTGTTATCGAAGGTGTCAAGACAACAATCCCACTGCAGCAAAAATTGTTAAAAAATAAAGATGTTAAGCAGTTGAACTTTGATAACAAGTGGCTAGAAGGTTTTTTAAAGAAAGAATAAAGAAAGTCCGGTATTTACCGGATTTTTTTAAATAAAACTTATTGGATGTTTTGATGCTGATATAAACATTATTAATTGATATGTATTTGGTTTTATCGAATGTGAACACATATAATTATATTCTGATTCAGAAATGTTCATAGAATTACAAACATCAATTATACTAAGGCCACATTTTTTACGTATATATTCTAATTCTTGACCAATTGACATAGCGGTAACCTCTTGTTTGTTTTATATAAAAACCACCGCAAAACAGGGTGGTTGGAGGTTAGAACTTTGCACAACAGTATGCTCAGCGGTTATTCAATATATTTACCGCCCTCCAACCATTTGTTGGAGCGATTAACGTCTGCGCAGACGGCTATCGCGAGAGTTCTAATCTCGCATAATGGGTTCCCCATTACAATCGGTATTATATCCCATAACAAATATTATTTGCAATTATTATTTTCTTTGTTATAATGTGCGCAGTTTTGAATAGTTTTGGGTGGTTAGCTCAGTTGGTTAGAGCGTTACGTTGACATCGTAAAGGTCGTTGGTTCGAGTCCAATACCACCCACCACGAATAAAAAAACACCGGTTTTTATCCGGTGTTATTCTTTATTTATCTGCGTGGTCCGCCGCGCATTGGGTTCATAGATTGTGTTTGATTCGTTGATTTAGCGCCGTTTTTTCCGACTATTATCTTGTCACCCATTTTGATTTCGTCTGATATTATTTCTGTTTCTGTTGCGGTGCTTAAACCCTTGGTATATGGGATTAATACAATCTCATCATTACGCAAGATTGCCATATGGCTGGCTGGTGTTGCGCCATTCGCGTTTTCGATAAAGTTATCAAAGCTGCGAACCAAGAAAGCTGCGTTTGGTGCTTTCCATATATTATCGCGTTCTGAAATAATAATTGTGACGAATGCAGTCATACCTGGCATTAACCGCAGGTCAGAATTATCGACATCGATTACAACTGTATAAACAACGACATTTGATGTGGTTGTTGGTGACAATCTTATTTGTTTAACAACGCCATTAAATGTTTCTGTTGGATATGCATCGACTGTAAAAGATACCGGCTGATTGTCTTTGATTACCCCGATATCAGCTTCTGAAACTGCTGTTTCGATTTGCATTTTAGTAAGGTCTTCTGCGATTTCGAATAAATCAGGTGTTTGAAATGATGCTGCCACAGTTTGTCCGACATCAACCTTGCGCGATATTACTGTCCCATCTACAGGTGAAGAAATTGTCGCATACCCCAGATTAGTGACAGCACGGTCATACTGTGATTGCATACGATTGACTGATTGTTCGGCTTGTTCGTATGCAGCTTCTGATTTTTCCATTTCTGCGCGTGATATAAAACCTTCGTCATATAAGTATTCATTTCTTTCAAATTCGCTTTTTGCCAAATCGCGTTGAGAGATTGCACTATCCAGCGATGCTTTTGCTTCATTAACAGATGCCTGTAATACAGACGGTTCTATTGTTAATAATATATCACCTTTTTTCACCTTTGAATTAAAGTCAACATACAGATTATCAATGGTTCCAGACACTTGTGAACCGACATTAACTGTATTAACAGGTTTGATTTCGCCGGTTGCACTGACGACTTGTTTCAGGTCGCCGTGGGTTATATTAACGGTCACGAACTCATTTTTCTTATCTGTGCTGTCCCCAAAGAAAATTTTTATTCCGACAAAAACAGAAATCAATAACAAAATCCACCATTTTTTTTGCCAAATAAACCTAAATACTTTCTTTATAAAAGATGTTTTTTTTACATTTGGATTATTTGGTGTTATCTTTTTTTTCATTCGTCATCTCCATCGTTTAACTTTAATTTTAATTCACCGACTGCCAATGCGACTGCAGCGCGTTTAGTGAATAAGTCGTATTTTGCAGCGTTATTTTGTTTTTCTGCATCGACCAGTTCTGACTGTGCGGTTTGCCAATCCAGCATAGTTGCGCGCCCTACCTTATACATACCGGCTGTTACTTTTTCGCTTTCTGTTGCCGATTTTAACAGTGTTTCAGATTGTTTCAGAACATTTTGTGCCGTTTTATAGTTGTGATATGCGGTAAAGATATCCAGTGATGCATTATCATTTACGGCACGTTCTTGTTCGACTGCGCGTTCATAGTTATATTGTGCAGCGCGTGCATTATACATATTTGCGAAACCAGAAAACAACGGCATAGATGCCCTGATACCGATACTGCCACTTATATTGTCTTGCCCTGCCCCGAATGTTTCGCTTGGTTGATTGTTCCAAGAAATTGAACCAGACGCAGAAATTGTTGGCAGATTGCTAAGCAAAAGGCTGTTTCTGCGATACCATGCAGAATCTTTATTTGCTGTTGCGCGTAATATATCTGGTCTTGTTTTTTGTGCTTGTTCAAACAGTTCATCCAGTGTTTGTGTTTCTTGTGGCGTTCCTATTTCAGACGGCAGGTCTTTGATAGTTATTTCTTGGTCTGCTGGGAAAGACAGTTTGCTAAGCAGTGTTCCTTGTGCAATCTTAAGATTATTTTTTGCACGTTCCAAATCTAAGTCACGACTGGCCAATGTTGTATCTGCGCGCAATACATCGGCCTTAGCCACTGCGCCGGCTTTGAATTTTTTTTGTGCTGTATCATGTGCTGTTTTTGCGACCTTGTGCAGCATTTCTGCGGATTTAACATCGGCCTGTGCTTTTAACAGATTATAATAAGAACCAATAACGGAATAAACATAATTTTGAACACTTTCATCATAGTCAAAACCACTTGCCCGCCATGCCGCCACTGATTGGTTTACATCATTAAGTCTTTTTCCAAAATCAAATATCAGATAAGATGCCGACAATGATGCACCATAAGACCAATCGCCCCATTTTTCATTACGATATGGCAGTGACGCATTTCCAGATAAATTAACACTTGGTAAATAGTCTGCATAACTTGCGTTTTTTGACATTCTTGCAGATTCATAAGACAGGAATGCAGCGGCAGTCTGTGGGTTTCTGCACAATCCTAAATCGATAACTTGTCTTAAATCCATCGCTTCATTTGGCACAGACATTCGTGTCATACATTCATCAAATGCTGCATTTGCAACAAAAGGATATAAAAAAGCAAGTAAAAACATAGTATATTTCATAAAAAATCTCTCTCTAATAATTTTATTTTAATAATACTAATTTTTCAGTTGAAATACAATTATTTTTTGCGTAATATAACCATACCTTGATGGCCTGGTGGCAGAGTGGTTATGCAGAGGACTGCAAATCCTTCTATGCCGGTTCGATTCCGACCCAGGCCTCCAAAATTAGAAAAACAGCCCTTGCGGCCGTTTTTTTTATTTTGTATTATCGTCATTATGATAACGACATTAAGCCTAACAGATTTCAGAAATCATAAAACCAGCAGAATAGATACCTGTGGTTGCCAGAATATAATAATAACTGGGCCAAATGGTTCTGGCAAAACCGCAATACTAGAAGCGGTTTCAATGCTGTCTGGTGAACGTGGTATGCGTGGTGCATCGATGTCAGATATGGCGCGTTTTGGCGGAAATGGTGGTTTTAGTGTGTTTGCGAACCTATCAGATGAAACAGAATTATCGGTCAGTTTTAATAATGGTGATACAAATCGCCGTGCCAGAATCGATGGTGACAGCGCCGCATTATCAGATTTATCAAAGCATATGCGCATTGTTTGGTTGACCCCAAAAGAAGATAGGTTGTTTGTCGACAGTGCGTCTGACAGGCGTTCGTTTTTTGACAGACTGGTATCCAGTTTTGATTCTGCGCATTCTGGTCGTACTGCCAGATTATCAAAGTTATTAACAGAACGTGCATTCGCATTAAAAAATGGTTCAGATTCAAATTGGTTAAATGCGCTGGATGTTCAGATTGCAGGCATATCTGTTGCGATATCTGTTGCGCGCATTCAATATGCGGGTCAGTTAAATTATTTTTTATCGCGTTGTGCGGTATCTGTTTCTGGTATGACCGAACAGATGTTAATAGATGGAATGACTGCAGGTGATGCAGAACGTGCATATTTATCATACTTACAGGATAATCGTGTATTATGTGGTGATAAAATGATACTTGATGGCCCGCATAAATCTGATTTTGGTGTTTATAATCAAGAACTTGGATTACCGGCATATTTAACCAGCACCGGTCAACAAAAAACAGTTTTAATAGACCTGATATTGGCGCATGCGAAACTAGTATTTACAAAAACATCAAATCGCGTAATAGTTCTTTTGGACGAGGCTGCAGCCCACCTAGATTCATTTGCACGATTAAATATGTTTACCTCTCTTGGGAAATCACAGGCGCAAGTTTGGGCGACTGGCCTTGACCCAGATGTATTTAAAAACGTACCAAATGCAAAATTTGTTGCTTGCCTTGATGGTGGAATAAATAATATACTACAGCCGGAGTAAAAAATATGTCAAAAATTGATTATCAAACATTATTAGACAATGCGCTAAAGTCTGTTGTCAAAGATGCCTTAATTCACGCACAATTTAATGGCTTGGGTGATGGTACACATTTTTATATAACATTTCGCACACGTGATAATGGTGTGGTATTGCCTGATTTCCTGCGTATACGTTATCCTGATTTAATGACGATAGTATTGCAGTATTCTTACAATAATCTAAATGTTTCGGACAAAGAATTTGGTGTTCAGCTAACATTTGATGGTCGCCCATTTTTTATACGCGTTCCATTTTCTGCGCTGGTTGAATTCAAAGACCCATCTGTTGATTTTATGTTATCGTTTCAGAATATGGCGCAACCAAATAACGAAAATACAGATATAGAATTACCACTAGAAGAAAGGTCAGATACTATCCCAGACCCAGGTCGGGTTGTATCGTTGGATGATTTTAGACGTAATAAAAAATAACAGGACTTAACAGTCCTGTTATATTATAGACCAATCTGGAACAATGAATTTATAAATCTTTCCAATGGCAAATAACGATTGCGTGTTCTGTATCGCCGGTTTTGATTTTGTGTCGACTAACCAGTCCATCAATCATAACATCTATACAGACTTCTGGTGCGTCTGGTTTTATTTCTTTTTTAAAGTTAATATCAATTTTTGCTAATTTATGTTGATTTCTGTATTCATATCCGACACTTTCGGTTGCCCATACAGCATAGATAGCATTATTTATATGTTGATTAACATCTATATCATCAAATCTGCACTTAAAAATATGCGTTTTATTAGTTTCAAAGTCTGGGAATTTTTCAAATGCGCAATTATATGCACGGTTATGCACAATAACATCAGATGACAAGTGTTTTTCCAACGCTAATGGTCTGCGACTGGTTAAATCAATTAAAATCCATTGTGATGTTGCGCGTACTACCAGACGACCATCTGCCCCCCGTACTTCAAAATCACGTGTTGCACGTAAAGCGTCTTGACAAGATGGCCATGTGGCAAAGGTCAGTTCTTCACCTTCGTGTGGCAGTTCAATAATATCGACCAGATAATACATAACAACCCATCCGATATTATTTTCAAGACAATATGTTCGCCCGCATCCCAGAATTTCTGCGTGTCTGTCCGCGATAGATTGTAATTCATTCATCAATATCAGCGGTCTTACATTTCCGTATCTATCACACTGATAGGCCTGTAAAGTACGTTTTTCAACCAGTTTTTCTGCCATGGTATTTTTTTTAGCCTTGTATATTATTTTGTGCAACAATAAAATCCAACGTATCACCAACCTGAATATCGTTTGCGCGTGCGGCTGATTTAATCAATCCATGCAGTACGGTTGGTACATCAGATGGTATCACAAGGGTTTCTAGTTTTGCGCCATTTCCAATTTTGCGTTCAGTTCGCATACCACGAATATTCTTCAATATTTCTAATGCAATATCCATCATAGAAACGTCTGTATTATATTCAGAAATGACATCTGGATACGCGGTAAGGTGTAATGTTTCGCCACCTTCGGCTGGCTTGTAAATTTGTTGCCATAATTCTTCGGTCAAGAATGGTATAAACGGTGCATACAGCCCAATTATTGCACGCAGAACGGTATAAAGTGTCCATTGTGCAGACAGTTTTGATTCTGTGCTATATTTTTCAGGTGCCCAGAAACGGTCTTTGATAAATTCCAGATATTGGTCGCAGAATATATCCCAAAAGAAAGTATCAATTGCGGCGCGTGAATTATAGTTATCATATTTATCTAAATGTTTGCGTACTTCTGCAACTGTTTTATTTAATTCAGACAAAACCCATCTATCTTCGATAAATCTTTCAGTTACTGGGATTTGTTTTGCGGTATTTGGTTCAAAGTCAGACAAGTTCATCAAAGTATATTTTGCCGCGTTCCATAATTTTGTAAGTAATTTAGAACCACGTTTTACTTCATCATCTGAATATCTGATATCTGTACCGATTGGCGCAGTTGCAATCCAATATCGCAACGCGTCAACACCAAATTTTTCAACTGTATCTAATGGGTCTGTACCGTTTCCCTTGGTTTTGGACATTTTTTGTCCTTTGGAATCGCGAACCAAACCGTGAAAGTTCACTGTTTTAAAAGGCACTTGTCCCATGACATAGATACCCATCATCACCATACGTGCAACCCAAAAGAAAATGATATCAGCCGCAGTATACAACAAATCTGTCGGATAATATTTATTTAGTTCCAATGTATCTGTTGGCCAACCCAGTGTTGAAAAAGGCCATAATCCAGATGAAAACCAAGTATCTAATACGTCTGGGTCACGTGTAAGTTCTTTGCCACCTGACATTTCGATTGCGGCTGCTTCTGTTTCTGCAACGTATACATTACCATCTGCATCGTACCACGCAGGTATATGATGTCCCCACCACAGTTGACGTGAAATAGTCCATGGGCGAATATTTTTCATCCATGCCATAAACAAGTTATATCTGTGTTCTGGCATAAATTTAATTTCACCATTTTCAACGGCTTTTATTGCTGGGATTGCCAGTTTTTCTGCATCAACAAACCATTGGTCTGTCAGGTATGGTTCTACTGGAACTTGTGCGCGTTCAGAATATGGTGTTGGGATTATTTTATCTTCAATTTTCACCAACAGTCCTGCTGCATCGATATCTGCTACAATTGCTTCGCGTGCCTTATACCTATCCATTCCGCGATATTTTTCAGGAACAACAGGATTGTCATTTAATTTCGCATCTGGTGTCAAAATACATACTGGTTTCAGATTGTGACGAACACCAACTTCCCAGTCGTCAAAGTCGTGTGCAGGTGTAATTTTCACAGCGCCTGTTCCTTTTTCTGGGTCTGCGTGTTCATCAGCGATGATTGGTATTTCGATATTTGTCAGTGGAATAATTGCGTATTGTCCGACCAGATGTTTTAGTTTTTCATTTTCTGGGTGAACTGCAATTGCCTGGTCGCCAAAGAGGGTTTCTGGACGTGTAGTTGCAATTTCAATAACACCACCACCAACCAATTGATAATTAAAGTAGTAAAATTTACCTTTTTCTTCCCGTGTTTCTATTTCTAAATCAGATATAGATGTCATTTGTTTAGGACACCAGTTTACAAGACGTTTTTCACGATAGATTAATCCTTCGTTATACATTTTCACGAATAGTTTGGTGACTGCTGCAGACAGCCCGTCATCCATAGTAAATCTTTCGCGTTGCCAAACAGGTGTCAATCCCAAAATATGCAATTGGTTCATAATCTGACCACCTTTATCAGCTTTCCATTTCCATGCCGCATCTAGTTTTTCCTGCAAGGACAAGCTGTGCGGATTGATTCCGCGTTTTGACAGGTCGCGTTCAACCAACAATTGTGTTGCAATAGATGCATGGTCTGTCCCTGGTTGCCACAAGACATCAAATCCGGCCATACGTTTATATCTGCATATAATATCGGTCAAAACATTATCCAACGCGTGGCCCATATGCAGGCTTCCAGTTACGTTTGGTGGTGGCATCATAATGCAAAATGCGGGCTTATCTGAATTTACATCATTGTTCCAGAAATTATTCTTGTCCCAAAATTCTTGGATTCTTGATTCTATTTCGCGCGGATTAATATTTTTGCCTAGTTCGATATTCATATTAATTATCCTGTTGTTTTTTTCATAACTTATAAGCAAATCCTATCAGAATAAAATAAAAATTCAAGAAAAAGACCATAATCACAACGTGGTGTAAGAACACGAAAAAATTAAAAAGAAAAAAACAACTGGAATTTATTTTTTGTATGGGTTATAGTGCGTTTCGCATTGCCGGTGTAGCTCAGTTGGTAGAGCATCTCATTCGTAATGAGGGGGTCGTAGGTTCAAGTCCTATCACCGGCACCATATATTTAAATCCCATAGATTGGGATTTTTTTTATATATCGTGCTTGCAATTTGAATAAATACATTGTAGACTAAATGCCGATGAAACAAACAACAATAATTATTATTAAATAATGGTCGCATGCGCTTTGGCACGTGGCTGGGGCGCGTTTGCGCCCATTTTTAATATAAAAATCGGAGTTAAAAAATGTCATATCCAAAAACAGATACAAAAGCAGACTTTACCGCGCTGGAACAACAGGTTTTGAATTATTGGCGCGAAAATAACACGTTTCATAAGTCGTTGGAACAGACAAAACGTGGTCGTCCATTTTCATTTTATGACGGGCCACCATTTGCAAATGGTTTGCCACACTGGGGGCATCTGGGGGTTTCGGTTGTCAAAGATATGATTGCGCGTTATCAAACAATGCATGGTCGGTATGTTGTACGCGAACTGGGGTGGGACTGTCACGGGTTACCTGCCGAAAACTCTGTTGAAAAAAAGCAGGGACGCAGCGCGAAAAACATTGTTGCCTCAGATGGTATTTCTGCATTCTGTGATATGTGTCGCACAGACGTTATGACATATGCAAATGAATGGAATCGCTTTATTACTCGTATGGGGCGCTGGGTTGATATTGGTGATGGATATGGTTATAAAACCATGGACAAGAATTATATGGAATCCATGCTGTGGACATTAAAGTCACTGTATGAAAAAGGTTTGTTGTATAAAGATTACAGTGTTAATCCGTTTGACTGGGTAAATGGCACGGTTGTATCTAATTCCGAAGCGTCACAAGATTACCGTGAAATTGTTGATGATGCTGTGACGGTATGGTTTGAACTTGAAAATGGCGACCGTGCGATTGCATGGACAACGACACCATGGACATTACCTGCGAACAGTGCATTGGCTGTTAACCCGAATATGACATATCTGCGTATGCAGGATACAGATGGTGCTGTTTATATTATTGCTGAAACGCGCTTAAAGGCATATGAAAAACAGTTTTCAACAACAACAGAGGTTGGTCGTATATCTGGTGCTGAATTAGCTGGTATGCACTATAGTCCACTGTTTCCTTATTATGAAAACCCAACAGGTTTGTTGTATCAGGTAATTCCTGCGGATTATGTATCTGATTCTGATGGTACTGGTATTGTTCATATTGCGCCGGCATATGGTGCTGACGACTTTTGGGCGGCAAAAAATATCGACCCAAAGTTCCCAGTACTGTTGAATGTTGATAATTATGGAAACTTTACAGATGATGTTTTAGATTTTGCGGGACAAAATATATTCGCAGCAACACCTGCAATTCTGGAATGGTTAAAAACAAATGGTAAATTAATCAAGAAAGAACAGTACAAGCACAGTTATCCATTTGGCGACCGCAGCAAAGAAAAATTAATTTACCGTGCGACAGATTCTTGGTATATTGATGTGCCAAAAATCAAAGATAAATTAATTGCGAATAATAATCAGGTTAATTGGACATCTGCTGGTGAACGTTTCCGTTCGTGGATAGAAGGCGCACGTCCATGGTCGATTTCACGCAATCGATTCTGGGGTATGCCGTTGCCAATCTGGGAACGTGACGGTGAATACAAAGTATTTGGTTCAATCGCAGAATTAGAAGATTTCTTTGGTGTGCCTGTTAAAGATTTGCACAGACCAACATTAGATAAACTGACCAAAGACGGCTGGACACGTATCCCTGATGTTTTGGATTGCTGGGTAGAATCAGGTTCTATGCCATGGGCATCATTACATTATCCGTTTGAAAACCAAGATAAATTTGCAGCGACATTCCCTGCGGACTATATTATCGAAGGTCAAGATCAAACACGTGGTTGGTTTTATGCCTTGATGGTTTTAGCAACAGCATTGTTTGACAAGCCTGCATTTATGGCGGTATCGGCAAACGGTATGGTTGTTGATGAAAATAAAAAGAAGTTTTCAAAATCTTTGCGCAACTTTGTAAACCCAGCAGAACAAATCGAACAATATGGTGCGGATGCAGTTCGTTTGTTTATCTTAGGCTCTAATTTTATGAAGGCCGAACCAGTGCCTGTTGATAAAGAAGGCAAAGTTTTTGCGGAATCAACAAAAACATTACAGACGCCATTATGGAATGCGTATCATTTCTTTACATTGTACGCAAACGCAGGAAACGTTACTGCGCACGAAATGACGAATCCGGAAAATCCATTGGATAAATATATTCTGGCGGAATTGTCAGAATTGACATCGGTGGTTGATGACGCATTAAACGAATATAAACCAGATGCTGCAATCAAAGAATTTGTTCGTTTCTTGGATGTTTTGAACAACTGGTACATCCGTCGTGGACGTACGCGTTTCTGGGACGAAGAACAGGCTGCGTTTGATACGCTGTATACAGTTCTAACTGTATTATGTCGCCTGTTGGCACCATTTGCGCCATTTATTTCAGAATATATCTATCGCAATTTAACGGGGGCAGAATCTGTACACTTAACAGATTTTCCATCTGCAACAAATTCTGACAAGCAAATTGTTGAAGATATGCGTCGCGTACAATCTATTGTTTCTGTTGGCAAGCAATTACGCGAACAGTACAAATTACGCAACAGATTACCATTGAATTCGTTGACAGTTGCTGGTGTTTCTATGCCTGAATACAGCGATATTATCAAGGAAGAATTGAATGTTAAATCAGTTGTATTCTGTGAAACATTTGATAATGTTGCGGACAGTTTTATATATCTGATTACGCCAAAAATTGGCGCACGTCTGGGTGGTGCATTAAAAGAAATTATCCCTGCGGTAAAACGTGGCGATTATCAGATTGTCGGTGATTCTTTGGTTACAGCTGGTCATACATTGAACGCGGACGAATTTGAAAATCGCTTAACTGTTCGTGGTGGTGTATCTGGTGCGGCATTACCTGATAATACTGCTGTTATTGTTCTGGATACAGAAGTAAGCGCGGATTTAGTTGCCGAAGGTTTGGCGAATGATGCCCTGCGTTTTATCCAAGATACGCGCAAGGCAGCCGGTCTGGATGTTTCGGACAGGATTATGTTAACTTATTGTGCTGACCCAGCCTTGGCGAATGCGATTGAACAACATCGTAAGCGTATAATGCACGATGCGCTTATCCGTGAAATGGTTTCGGGTTCTGGTGAATATAGCACTGAAATCGAAGGCTATGCATTAAGTATTTCTGTTGCAAAGGCATAAGATATGGCAAAGATATTTTGTGCAAATATATATCGGGATTGCTGTTGGCGTTCCTTGGACGGGGTTTGTTGTGCGGCCCCTGACAAGGAATGCGACCGCAAGACATTTGTAGATGACCCAGTTCAAGAACTTATATTGTCGTATATGATAAAAATAGACAGACAAAATCAAGTCTTGTTCTTACAAAAACAAAATCAAAAGTAATGACACCGGCACAATATTTTGATGCAGTTATTCCGACCGTTGATATGACGATACGGTCGGAACTGTATCATACAAATGAATTTAACTTTGCGGTGGCTGTGATACTGTCTGCACAGGCAACCGATAAAAAAGTTAATGAAGTAACCCCTGCCCTATTCGCAGTTGCACCAACCCCGCAGAAAATGTTAGAACTGGGGCTTGATGGTTTAAAGGAACATATTCGTGTTATTTCATTCTTTAATAACAAGGCCAAAAATATCATCGCATTATCAGAACAATTATCTGCGATTGGTATGACCGATACTTTCCCATCAGAATACCATAATCGCGATAGTTTGATGAAGTTGTCTGGCATCGGACAAAAGACTGCTAATGTTGTGTGTAATGTTTTATGGGGTGCGCCAAACATTGGTGTGGATACGCATGTTTTTCGCAATGCACATCGATATGGCTGGGTTGGGATTGAAGATAACACCCCAGAAAAAGTTGAACGGAAATTATTGCAATTGATTCCAAAGAAATATCATCCTGTGGTAAATCATGTTATGGTTTTACATGGCCGATATGTATGTAAAGCATTGCGGCCAGATTGTGCAAATTGCCCTGTGCGCAAAATATGTCCGGTAATTAATGGTATAAAATAAAATCCGCCCAATTGGGCGGTATATTATTTTAATTCCAGCATTAATCCGCAATGGTCTGTTGGCTTATCTGCCAGTCTTGGGCCCATATCGATTTCACAGTTTTTTATCATTTTTGTTGCGACCTTGTTGCACAAGAAATAATCTAAACGTAAACCTTGTTTGTTTCCAATTGTATCGCGTCCGCGATATCCATACCATGTATATCCAATTTCATCTGGATGCAGGCTGCGCCATGCATCTGTCCAACCGCTGTCCAACCATTTTTGCATAATTTCGCGCGCTTGTGGGGATGCGATTGCAATACCGACATAGTTTCGTGGCGACCAAACATCACGGTCTTCGATTGCGACATTAAAATCACCACCGATTATAACGGGTTCTGCCGAGTCAAGATATTGTTCGATATAATTTGTAAATTTATTCATCCATTCCAGTTTATACGGAAATTTTGGTGAATCAACAGTATCACCATTTGGCATATATGTATTAATCAGGCGTATACGCCCATCGACAACACATTCGATAAATCTGGCGTTAACATCTGGGTATATTGGCATACCAATCACAGTATCTTCGATAGAATATTTAGAAAAAACTGCGACCCCATTCCAACTTTTTTGACCGAACACCTTGATATTATAACCGAATTCATCAAACAGCATATATGGGAAATTTGCTGTTTCGACTTTCAGTTCTTGAACCATAATCACATCGTATTCACCGCTGCGCAGTATATCCATAAAGCTTTCGATGTGCGCCCGTATAGAGTTAATGTTTAGTGTTAAAATTTTCATATTTGCATTCCTGTTATCTTTAGGTATAATATCAAGCGTCCAATATAAAAACAACAAGGAATTTTAAGATATGAATATGTATCAATTACTGGAACGCACCGCGCAAACATATCCAGATAACTTGTATCTGGTTCGCGAAGGCGTTGCATACAAAGATTTTATTAATTTGGTAAAGGCACGTGCCGCATCGCTTGATGCAGCGGGGCTAAAGAAAGGCGACATTGTTGGTATTTTGTCACATAACATACCAGAATTTCCAATTACTATGTTTGCGATATGGTATTTGGGTGGAACGGTATTGTTACTGGATACGAATTTAACACCGTTTGAATATGACAATATGGCATCGATAACAAATTGCCATTTGGTATGTGCAGAAAAATCATTTGTTTATAAAACAGATAAATTTAAATTCTATGACATCACTAAAAAAGACAAGGGTGTAAATCCAGACTTGAAACCAGCCGCGGTTGAATCAACAGATATCGCAACGATGTCCTTCACATCTGGTTCGACCGGCGTACCAAAGGTTGTGCCTTTGACACACTTTAATATCGTTGAATGCGCAAATTCATTGGAGTCAATGGCAGAATGGATACGTCCTGGGGACTATTTGTATGGATTCTTGCCAATGTATCATGTGTTTGGTTTTGGGGTTGAAATCTTGGCAACGTTGCATTATGGCGCGGGGGTCTTGTTGCAACCAACAATTAATCCAAAAGAAATTATGGCAGACTTTAAAAAATTCAGTCCGCAAATTATACCTGCTGTACCACGCCTGTGGGAGGTTTTTCGTAACAAAATCATCGATAATATCAAGGCACAAAAGAAATGGTGGTTGGTATCATTTGTTTTGAAATATGGAAAAATTCTTGAAAAAATCGGACTTGGGTTCTTGGTACGTAAGGTACAAAAACCTATCTTGGATGTATTTGGTGGGCGTGCGCGTTTATTGATTGCGGGTGGCGCTGCAACCAAGCCAGAGGTTGAAACTTTTTACGAACGGCTTGGGCTGACATTTATCCAAGGTTATGGTTTAACCGAAACAGTTGGGCCAATCTGTATTTCAAAGCCAACCAAAAAGCGTTTTCCATTTGCATTTGGTGCCCCAACAATTAATAACGAATGCGAAATTCGTGATAAGAACGAAGATGGTGTTGGTGTGCTGTGGCTGCGTGGTCACCAGGTATTTGGTGGTTATTTAAACAACGATGCTGCAAATGCAGAAATCTTTGACGAGCGTGGATTTTTTAACACGGGTGATATGGTATCAATGGATAAAAACGGTGAATTACATTTCGCTGGTCGTAAAAAACAAGTTATTGTTTTGGACAGTGGTAAAAACGTTTATCCTGATGAGTTAGAAGGTCTATTCATCACAATACCTGGTGTAAAAAACGTTGCGGTATTTGAACATCGTGTCAAAGACAAAACCGTCACATACGGCGTATTTAGTGTCGAAGAAGGTATGACGATGGAAAAACTAAGTGCCGAAGTTGCGGCGGCAAATAAAAAAGTTGCAAGTTATAAATGGGTAACACATTTTGCGATGACAACCGAAGATTTGCCTTTGACCAGCACGCAAAAGGTAAAGCACCATATTGTTCGTCAAAATCTGATTGATGGAAAATATCCAGACAGACACGAATAAAACCAATCCCCCAAAAAAATGGGGGATTTTTTTACCGACATTTTGTTTGATTTTAATGTTTGTTGTTGATATATTAACAATCTGAATTCACAAGGGAAATAGAAATGAAAAAATACATTTTAATTATTTCGATTATACTTGGTACATTGTTTCTGGACCAATTGTCAAAGGGGGTGTTAATTTATCTTATATCAGGAACAGTACCGTTATTTGGTGCGGCATGGGATGTTGTTCCTGTTTCATATTTGATGGCAAATGTATTTGATTTTTTCAATATTGTGTTTACATGGAATTTTGGTGCTTCTTTTTCGATGTTTCGCACACTTGGTGAATCTGCGCCATTTATTATAATTATTATTACAGGCATTGTTATTGGTATGCTTATGTATTATTTATTAACGCGTGCAAGACGATATGAAATAATACCATTATCGTTGGTATGTGGTGGTGCGATTGGGAACTTGGTTGACAGAATTCGTTTTGGCGCGGTTGTTGACTTTTTAGATTTTCATATTGGTGGATTACATTGGCCTGCATTTAATGTGGCTGATATCTGTATTGTTTTTGGTGTTGGTTTGTATTTATTAAACTTGTATTTAGCACGAAAAAAATGTTTAAAATCAATAAAGGATGGTAAATAACAATGGTTCAATATATGGATAAAAATTCTGGTTTTAATATGTGGAATGCAAATAAAAATGCTGTGCAACGAAAATCGCCTTTATCGGGTTTTTTGTGGTGGTTGTTAATATTTATTTTTGCCTGGTGGGCAATTGGTGCGATAATGAATCCAACGACACCGACATCGGCTGTACCTGATGTACAAATAAGCGAAGATATTACATCTGTTCCTGTCACAAATATTTCATCGGATAAAATCAAGGCGGATATCCAAGGGCTGCGTATATCAAATGTTGAATTATTAGAATATGCAAAAACGCCTGATTCCCAGGAATCGATTGTTTTATTAGGTTCAGATGGGAATTTTATAGAATCAGGTCTGCTTGCAACTGGGACAACTGCGCCTGTTTCGAAAACAATATGGGCAATTAGTGATGATGGCGCACAGGTTTGGAATAATCCTGATGGTGTCAGATTTATTCGTCATATTAACACAGACGGATATCTAATTACTATTACAGATAGCATTGAAAATAATTCTGGCAAAGATATTGCGATTGCACCATATGTACGAATTGTAAAAGACAACGATATGCAGTCTGCATCTGGTGTTTCTGCTGGTGCGATATCTTATGTAAATTCAGATGTCGAAGATTTGACGTGGGCGCAACTGGACAAGAAATCCTATGCATATTCAACTGCAACAGGTTTTGCAGGTTTTGCAGATCAATATTGGGAAACTGTTGCATCAATGGATTCAGTTGACCAAACGATACGTATAAAGAAATCTGGTGACAAATATATGACAGACAGTGCTGCCGCGGCATTATCTGTTGCGGATGGTGACACAAGAACCCTGACAACAAACATTTATGTTGGTCCGCGCGACCAAACAGTTTTAAATTCTGTTGATTCAAAAATTTCTGGTATTGCAGACACTATTGATTATGGTTGGTTTTGGTTCTTAGCACGTCCAATGTTATGGGTATTAAATGGCATAAATCACGTTGTAATGAATTACGGTGTGGCCATTATTGTTATGACTATATTATTGCGCCTGTTGATGTGGCCATTGACGCGCAAGTCATATACATCGATGGCGGCGATGCAAAAAATGCAACCAGAAATGCAGCGTATACAAAAATTATATGGCAATGATAAAATGCGTCTGCAGATGGAAATGATGAAATTGTATCAAACATACAAGACTTCACCGATGTCTGGTTGTTTACCAATGTTGATTCAGATTCCAATATTCTTTGCATTATACAAGGCATTATTAGTTTCTGTTCAGATGAGAAATGCGCACTTTTTATGGATTTCTGACTTATCTGTAATGGATCCATATTTTATATTGCCAATATTAATGGGTTTAACAATGTGGGCACAACAATATTTACAGTCTGCAAATAAATCTGCGCCATCGAATGATGTTGTTGCGCAAACGCAAAAGATGATGAACTGGATGCCATTATTGTTCACAATTATGTTTGCGTGGATGCCTGCTGGTTTGGTATTGTATTGGACTGTATCTAATGTATTTGGTATCATTCAAATGGAAATCATTAAAAGGCAAGGTAAGTAAAAATTAATGCAAAAAATAAGAACGCTGAAAAATATCAGCGTTCTATTTTTTTTGATATATTGCTTATATCTGTGCGCGAACCTCTTCCACTTCATAGCATTCTACGCGGTCACCTTCTTTTAAGTCGTTATACTTATCAAAAGACATACCAAATTCGACACCACCAGATACTTCTTTAACCTCATTCTTTTCGCGGCGCAGTTGTCCAATTTTACCGTCATATATAACAACGTTATTACGCAACAGACGAACGAAAGCATCTCTCTTTATTACACCTTCGGTCAGGCGGCAACCTGCGACACGAACACCTTTACCCACAGTGAACAATGCGATAACATCGGCATAACCGATAAATGTTTCACGTTTTTCTGGTGCCAATTTACCCGACATAATTTCTTTAATTTCATCTGTGATACGATATACGACACTGTGGTATCTGATATCAACACCATTATTGCGTGCCATATCACGAACACTGGAATCTGCGCGGACATTAAATGCAATAATAACTGCACCCGATGCTGTCGCCAGACGGATATCGCCTTCGGTAATTTGACCGACCCCAGAAGATAGAATTTCGACACCGACTTTATCGGTATTTATATCTTTTATCATATCTGAAATTGCTTCAACAGAACCTTGAACATCTGCGCGCAAAACGATTGGTAAAATTAATTTTTTATTTTCGTCACGTTTTGCAAACAGTTCTTCCAAAGACGTGCGTTTAACTGCATTTGCTTTATCTTTTGTTTTTTGTGCACGGTATGCTGCAA
Source organism: Alphaproteobacteria bacterium (assembly GCA_017436325.1). Taxonomy (GTDB): domain Bacteria; phylum Pseudomonadota; class Alphaproteobacteria; order Rs-D84; family Rs-D84; genus Enterousia. Next base: position 81,997 of record JAFSDI010000002.1, read on the forward strand.
CTTCACGTGTTTGTGCTTCGTTTTCCATAACGCGTAAGTCATCGCCGGCACTTGGCACAGAATTCAGCCCCAGAACCATTGCTGGTTGTCCTGGTCGAACAGATTTCACACGTTCGCCCATTGAGTTTATCAGTCCGCGTACGCGACCAAAAGTTTCACCGACAACGAATACATCGCCAATTTTTAGTGTTCCCTGACGCATCAATATTGTTGCCACCGGCCCTAAGCCCTTTTCTTGTTTTGCTTCGACAACATATGCGACCGCCGGCATATCTGCATCTGCCTTTAGTTCCATAATTTCTGCCTGCAACAGAATTGCTTCTTCAAGTTTGTCTAATCCGATTTTCTGTTTTGCCGATATTTCGACACATTGCACATCGCCCCCCATATCTTCGACTTGGACTTCTTGTTGCAACAAGTCTGTCTTTACGCGCATCGGATTTGCTTCTGGCAGGTCTATTTTATTAATTGCCACAATAAAAGGAACCTTTGCAGCGCGAATATGATTAATTGCTTCGATTGTTTGTGGCATAATAGAATCATTAGCCGCCACAACCAGAACAACTATATCAGCCATTTGTGCACCACGCGCACGCATTGCTGTAAAAGTTTCGTGCCCAGGTGTGTCCAAGAAAGTAATCATTGCACCAGATTTAGTTTTAACTTCATACGAAGAAACGTGTTGTGTAATTCCACCCGCTTCACCGGCAACAACGTTTGCATTACGGAATGCGTCCAGCAAGGATGTTTTACCATGGTCTACGTGTCCTACAACAGTGACGACTGGTGCGCGTGGTGTTAAATTTTCTGGATTTGGTTCACGTTCTAATATATCTGCATATGGTTTTACGTCAACACGTTTTACTGTTGCGCCAAATTCACCTGCGATTAATTCTGCAGTATCCGCATCAATAGACTGGTTAACAGAAACCATCATACCCATTTCCATCAATTTTTTGATAACATTGCCTACTTTTTCAGCCATCGCAGCGGCTAAATCTTTTACGGTAATTGTATCACCCAAAGAAACGATATGTTCAACCTTTTGTGGTGCAGAAAATACTGCACGTGCTTTTTCACGAAAACGCTTCAGTGAGGCTTCTGAACGGCGGCGATTTGCGCCACGAATCCCGATTTCATCATCGTCATCATCATTTCCCATAACAATATCACGCAAATGAATCTTGCCGGATTTCTTAAAGTCTTTTTTTGCATTTGCAAACCGGTTTGCACGATTATCGTCATCATCATCAGCGCGGTTTTTACGTGTGTTTCCTGCTGGTGCATTATTCGTAAAGACCTTGCGTTGTTGTGTTTGTGTTTTTGGTTTTTGTTCCACAACGGTGTCATCGGCAACTTTTTCAGCCGTGTTTTCACGTGCAGCCAACTGTTCACGAACTTGTTCGTATTCACGATTTTCGCGTTCTATTTCTGCATCACGTGCGGCGCGTGCGGCCGCTTCTTCAGCCTCGCGTTTTTTACGTTCTTCTTCACGTGCCTTTGCGGCAGCCAGCACTGCGCGCAGTTTTTCATCTGTTGCATTACGTGGTGCAGGTGGTGTTGATGGTTCGTCGCGCAGTTCTTTACTGTTTGGTGCAACAACACGGCGGCGGCGTTCAACGAACACCGCATCACCTTTTTTGCTGCGTACTGCATCAGTTGTCACAGATTTTCCAAGTGTTAATGTTGCCATTATATACTTACTCCGTACTAAATTTATTCTTCTTCCTGATTGATATTATATGCGATTTCACGTGCTTTCATAATAATACGACCCGCCAAGCGATTAGATATTGTATCTTCGCCCAAGATTTCCAACAATTCATCTGTTGATAAATCTGCCAGTTCCTGTAAAGATTTGATACCATTTTCACCCATTTTCATAATGATAGGCCGTCTTACAAATGTAAAGTTTAACAAATCATCTGTCATACCCAATTTATGGCCGCCATCCAGATAGTCTTGTTCGATTTTATCCAGATAACCTTTTGCACGTTTTTGCAGTTCCGCGGCTAATTCAGGATTAAATCCTTCGATTTCTTCCAATTCTTTGACATCGACAAATGCGATTTCTTCGATTGTACGGAATCCTTCTGTAATTAACAGTCGTGCAATCATTTCATCGACATCCAGCCCACTGATGAACAGTTCAGTTTTTTCTTGGAATTCTTTTGCGCGCCGTTCTTGTTCTTCGGCCTCGCTCATAACATCAATATTCCATCCTGTCAATTGTGATGCCAGACGTACATTTTGTCCACGTCTGCCAATTGCTAATGACAATTGGTCTTCTGTGACAACGACCGCAGCGCTGTGAGTATCCTCATCAACGATAATTTTTGCGACCTTGGCTGGTTGCACAGCGTTTACAATAAATACAGCAGGGTCTTCGGAATACAGTATAACGTCAATTTTTTCACCGTTGCACTCATTGATAACAGGTTGTATACGTGTTCCCTTGATACCAACTGTCATACCGACTGCATCAATAGATGGGTCTGCTGTTTCCACTGCGATTTTTGCGTGTGACCCAGGGGCGCGTGAAACAGATTTGATTTTAATAATACCTTCATATATTTCTGGAACTTCCTGTGCGAACAGTTTTTCCATAAACATTGGGTGTGTACGTGTCAAGAATATCTGTGGTCCTGTATTAGAACGTGATACATCCAATATTAATGCGCGAATACGGTCACCTACGTTTAAGCGTTCGCCTGGGATTAATTCTGTTCCCTTGATAAAGCCTTCGGCTTTGCCGTTAATATCAACGAACACACTGCCGAATTCGACACGTTTTACAACGACGCTAACGATATCACCAATATTGTCTTTGAATTCTTCATATTGGCGACCTTTTTCAGCATCGCGTACACGTGTAGTCATCATTTGTTTTGCGGTTTGAAATGCCATACGGCCAAATTCTGGTTCTGGCAAAGCATCTTCTACTACATCACCGACAACAGGGTTTTTAGCATATTTTTTTGCTTGTTCAACAGTCAGCATTGTGTTTGGGTTGTATTCTTCAACAGATTCAGGGCTATCAATAACTGTAAACAAACGTTTTACACGAATTGCGCCATTTTTACGGTCAATAGCTGATGTGATATCAAATTCTTCGCCATATTTGTGTTTTGCGATTTTTGTAATTGCAGCTTCCAAAGAACCGAATACAACTTCACGGTCGATTTGTTTTTCTTGGGCCAGCGAATCAATCGACAGCAATAAATCTTGACGTGGCATCGAAACAAAAGACATTTATACACTCCTTTGCGTTTGTTATATGTCTTAGTGAAAGAGCGGGGTTTCTTGCGACCCCGCTCTTAAAATTAACTTTTAAGAACACATATATTATTAAGTTCGAATCGTAAAATTGCAAGAAAAAAACAAAATATAAATATGTGGAATCTATAATTTTTTTATTTATAATTTACCTGCTATGATAAAACTGATTAAATCTTTATTTATGCCGGCCGCGGTTAAAACTACGGCTGGGGCCTTGGCGACAAAGTTTGGGTTAGAATTACGCGGTAACCCAAGCGCCCCCGTACGTGGGGTTGCGCCAATTGCTGATGCGCGTGCGGGTCAATTGGCATTTTATTCAACAGAACAAAATAGTAATGCCTTTAAAATTTTACCAATAGATGTCTTAAAGAAAACGCGTGCATCGGTTATTTTGGTTCAACCGGATCAGGCGCAATACGCACCTGATGGTGCGACATTGTTAATAACAGATACACCACGTGGCAATATTGTAAAAATACTGGGGGAAATTTATCGCGAAAAACCCCGCTTTGGAATCAGCAAAAATTCACGTATTGAACGTGGTGTTTTCTTTCGTAAAAAAAGAACAAATTATGTTGGTGACTTTGTGACAATTGAACGCGGTGCCGTGATAGAACCAGATGTAAAAATATATTCTGGTGCTTTTATTGGGCGCAATGTTGTTCTGGGGCGCGGGACTATTGTACACAGTGGTGCGCACATAGAAAACGCGACAATTGGTTCAGAATGCGTAATAAATGCGAATTCTGTTATTGGCAAGGATGGATTTGGTTATACTAAACAAGATGGTCATAATATATTTATTCCACATGTTGGTCGTGTTGTTTTCGGGGACAGGGTTTCTGTTGGCGCAAACACTTGTATTGACAGGGGTGCTATGACGGACACCACGATTGGTGCCGGTACCAAGATTGATAATTTATGCCAGATTGCACACGGTGTTGTTGTTGGGTGTGAATGTTTCTTGGCCAGTGGTGTTGGTTTGGCTGGTGGTGTTGTTATTGGTGACAATGTTTTACTGGGTGGTCATGTTGGTATTGCCAATGGTGTTCGTGTTGGGGATAACGCATCTGTTGGCGCAAACAGTGGTGTATTCCGTAACATACCAGATGGTGAAACATATATGGGGTATCCTGCTGGCCCTGGAACAGAATTTATGCGTCATTATGCATGGCTGCGCAAGAATACAAAAAAATAACCAAAGGAATTAAATCGATGTTTGATGCTAAGCAAATTGAAGAAATTATTCCACATCGTGGGCATATGCGCCTGATTGATGAGGTGCGTGAATTTAATGATACCAGTGCGGTTGGTGTAAAATACGTTCGTGACGATGAATTTTGGTGTGACGGTCATTTTCCGGGCGATCCGATTATGCCTGGGGTATTACAGGTCGAAGCATTGGCGCAAACCGCGTGTTTTGTTGCGTTCAAACGTATGACAGAAGAGCAGCGCGATGGTATGTTGGGCTATTTTACGACAATGGAAAAGATAAAATTTTCACATATGGTTCGTCCTGGGGATAAATTGGAATTGCATGTTGAACTGTTGACGACAAAGATGAAGTTATATAAATTTCACGGTATTGCGTTTGTTGGCGGTAAAAAAGTAGCAGAGGCAACCTTTACAGCTGTATTGCAAAAGGTAGAAGATCGGCCTTAACCCACACAAAGATATGGTATTTATTAAAAAACAAAAAAGTTAAAATAATACTTGCAATCTGAAAAAATATGTGTAAAGATATACCACGCAATGCGAGCGTAGCTCAGTTGGCTAGAGCGCAACCTTGCCAAGGTTGAGGTCGAGGGTTCGAGCCCCTTTGCTCGCACCAGTATTCGCGGTGTCGGCATTGCTGACACCGTTTTTTCTTAAAAAGAAAAGGCAATAAGGTCGAATTTGATTATGAAAAACAGTTCGAAAAAATTTTTTTAATGCAAAGTGCGACCATCGAATAATGACGGGCGCACTTTTGTGCGCCCGTTTCAAATAAAATAGAAACAAAAGGTAAAAATATGTCAGAACAACAGACACAAAATACACCGATATCAACAAATGAATTAACTGCGCGTCTGCAAAAGGCGGAAAATATCAAGGCACGCGATGGTGTTGTCTGGAAAGACAAATTTGACCGTACGCATACTATTGAACAGGCACGTGACTTGGCAGATAATACGCCTGTAAAGCTGGCTGGACGTGTAACTGCGTTACGCTGGTTGGGTAAATTGATGTTTGGTCGTATCTATGACATTAATGGCGAAATTCAGTTTTCGATGTCTCGCGAAGAACTGGGTGACGAGAATTATAAGTTTATGAAGGCCAATGTTGATTTGGGTGATTTTATTGGCATTACAGGTGAATTGTATCACACAACGGCTGGCGAATTGACTGTACGTGTATCGAATTACGACATTTTGGCCAAGGCTTTGCGTCCGTTACCAGAAAAGTATCATGGTTTAACAGATATGGAAACACGTTATCGTCAACGTTATCTAGATATTATTTCTAATCCAGATGCACGTAATGCATTATTGGGGCGCTTTAAGATGACACAGTACTGGCGTGACTTTATGAACAAGAATGGATTTTTGGAAATAGAAACACCTGTATTACAGAATATTGCATCTGGTGCTGCGGCGCGTCCATTTACAACGCATCACAATGCGTTGGATACTGATTTTCAATTGCGCATTTCGCCGGAATTATTTTTAAAGCAGGCAATTGGCGCAGGCTTTGACCGTGTGTATGAAGTTGCCAAGGATTTCCGCAACGAAGGTATGGATGCGACACATTTGCAAGAATTTACTATGGTTGAATGGTATGCAGCATATTGGGATTATAATAAAAATATCCAATTTACATGGGATTTAATCCAAGACCTGTTGATGAAGTGTCGCGGCACATTGCAGATTGAATACCAAGGAACAAAATTAGATTTCAGCAGTTATGAAATGGTTGATTACACGGCCAAGATGAATGAGTTTTTTGGTTGTGACATTTTGGATTTCGAAGATGTAAATGAATTACGTCAGCGCTTGGTTGACAATGGAATGTTCCCGATGTCTGAATTAGAAGATTTAAAATCATTACCTGCGCTGGTTGATTATGTTTACAAGCGCAAGATTCGTAACGGCATAATAAATCCAACATTTTTGTACAATTATCCATCTTATATGGTTCCATTGGCGCGCCGTAACAATGATGATGTTCGCCGTATAGATATGTATCAGTTGCTGGTTTGTGGTTCTGAAATTTGCAAGGGGTATTCTGAACTTGTAAATCCGATTCAGCAACAGCAAGCCTTTGAAGAACAGGCGCGCAATATTGCAGATGGTGATGACGAAGCCTTTAATCCTGACAACGATTTTGTACGTGCGATGGAACATGGTTTTCCACCGATTTCTGGTGTTGGTATGGGCGTTGACAGATTGGCCAGCATTATATTTGACCAGCCTACATTACGTGATGTTGTACTGTTTCCAATGATGAAATAGGAAGAATTATGACCGAACGAAACCAAGAAAATTTAACAGCCGCCTTGATACTTGAAAATGACCGCAAGAATATTGCAGCATTGGAATCTGCACGTCTTGATGGCAGAATTAATGACGAAGCGGCTGAATATCTAAAATTTTTGTATTCAGATAGTTTCTATTGGTTTCGTGAGGTATTTTATATTCTTGGCAAGTGTTTTGGTGCGCCAAAGACCGCTGTTATGCGTTATGACTATGAACGTGATTGCGCCATAGAAGAACCGATTAGTATTGCGGACATTAATCCATTAAATGCATATATTGTTCAGCATCGTCTGGATAACGACCCGATGCGAAATCAGTTTTTTACAAGTTCGGCTGGGCATAAAATTGACTTGGCTGTATCATCGATTGTAACGGTTATTGTTGGTGCGCAAAAAACAGTATCGCGTGCACTGGATAAAATTGTTGGTAAATACTATGAATCATACATAGAAGAAGTTGCAGGAACAGTATATAACGTGATTTCCTCGCACGAGCGTGAGGCATCAGCGCGTGCTGTTGCAGAAAAAATAAAGGCAAAATTAAAAGAGAAATATATTTCTACGCCGGCTGAAACCGTATTATCGATTATTGGTTCTGGGCACGAAAAGATTGCTGCAGATTTGGTTCGTGCATTGGATAAAATCAAAAAGCCACGTATGCGTCTGCAAGACATATGGCGCGTAAAGTGTCTGTTTGACTTAATACCACAGGCGCGCACTTTTATAGAGCGGATTCAAGCGATGATGCCAGACAGAATATTATCTGTGCGTGATTGCTTTTATAATATGCAAAATCCGCGCAATTATCGTGATGCAAAGGTTGTTATAAATATCGGCCCAAACAAAGACACTGTAATCCCGATGGAGATTATATGTCAGGTTCGTACATTCTTTGAATTTGAAAATAAAACACATTGTGTTTATGAAAGTGCGCGTAAAACAAAATCGAAAAAATCCGATGTGCTTGAAGCAAAGCTGGCTGTTTTTTACGAAGATGGTGTCAAGGCATACAATCGTATGATTTGCAAATGTCTGGATGATTTATTTGACAGGGTTGGTTGGAATATTTTATACAGTCAGGACAACATTGTTTCTGTTCTTGATGGTTTTCCAAAGGAATGCAAATTGTATTATCCGCAAAAGGTGCTTGATAATATCATAGAAAAACTAGATGATGCGATACAAAATGAATTATTTCAAATATCGAATGCACCGACAAAATTAACCAAGGCCCAAGAATCAAATATTTTTCATTTTATGGCGCGTTTTGTTTTGGTTTCTGCGATGCCTTATATGCAAAATGATTGGGCGATAACAGGGGACAGTCAATCTGCGCGTTTATTTAATTTTGTAATGAAAGAAGTTCAACGTTATTACAAGAAATCAGCCTGATTTAACAAGAAAATATACCCAATTAGTATTTTTGCTTTCTTCTTGCGTTAATGTATTAAAATTGGCAAAATAATATCAGGTTCTTGATAGTCTTAGGGAACCATAACCAGCATAGGAAAGGATACAATATGCGTCAAGGAAAAGTAAAATGGTACAATGGTAAAAAATGTTTTGGCTTTATCAGCCCTGACACACCAAACGAAGACGGCAACACAGATGATGTATTTGTTCATTCAAGTTCTTTAAAGGCCGCCGGCATCAGATTTTTGAACGAAAATGATATTGTTGAATTCGAAGATGAGGTTCGCAATGACAAATTATCTGTCACGACTATCAATCTTATTCAACGTGATGAAGAGGCTGCACGCCAATTCCAAGAACGCCGTGCAGAACGTCGTCGTGCAATCGAAGAACGTAAACAACGCAAGGAGAAATCATCGCGTCGTGGTTTTGCATTCTGGAAAAAATAAAATAAAAAAGCCGGCATTTGCCGGTTTTTTTGTGTTTTTTTTATATTAATTTCATATTTTCAGATATTGATATTGTATTTTACTTATACGGCAAAAATATTTTTTATATTTACAAAAAATCATAAACTATGTTATAATTCACAATGAACTGGGTGGGAATCTGGTTCGGGGCTGTCGTAGGCCTTATGACTTCCGGTGCAAATATATGTGTGCATATATTAAGTGTCGTTATTCCGACAAAATATTCCCTGTATTTGCACTGTAATTTTGATAAACCCTGACTTTTTTGTCGGGGGGCTGTTCGCTATACAACAGGTGAATTCACCAAAGGCGAACAGGGTCATTGAAGTCATGATTTACGAACTCCCCGACCGCAGGATTTTTCACTGCGGTTTTTGTTTTAATCAAAGGAGTTTATAAAATGAAAAAGCTATTAATTAGCACGATATTGGGGGGTGTACTTACCTGCCCTGCCCTTGCATCAATTGTGTCACGTGGTTTTTTAGAAGAAACGCTTGATTCCTATGCGACTTTTTCAGCGGTGAATTCTCGTTTTGGGGCTTGGCGGCAAGGCGGGTCTGTTTATGGATTCGCGTCGGGATCTGATGGTTATGCGGATACTTTTCTATCTCTTCTTTCTGCAAATGGCCTACGTAGTGTTTATCCGGTTTCTTTGGCTGAAATGATATATGCTTTATATGGTACAGATAAAGAAAAAGGGTTGATATCATCAATATTTTCTGGCTGGTCTAATGATGGACGTTATTATCGTGGATTATTTCAAATAGATTCTGATTTAAGTACATTGACTGATAGAGTTATATTAAATAGAGAAGAAATATCAGCGCTTAATGCAAAAATTGACGGCAAAATAAATAATTTATCAACAACTGCCAGTAACGGAAAGTATGTTTTAACAGCGGTCAAGGAAGGCGACCAGACTACTTATGCCTGGGAACCAATTGACCGTTCTGAAACAGAAAGCGCAATCCCCACAGATGAATAAAGTAAAAAATGCCGGCTTTTTTTAGTAAAAATATTAAAAAAAGCCGGTAAAATACATACTGTGAAAAAATAATAGACTTGTTAAAAAAATACCGGCTTTTACCGGTGTTTTTTGATGTTTTTTTATTTTGATAATTTTTCTATCAATTCAAATAATTGAACTCTGGTATCAAAAGATATAATAATCTGCCCTGCCCCGCCGCGTTTTTCTGATATTTTCACTTTTGCGCCAAGTACAGATTTTACCTGTGATTCCATATTTTTTATGGTCTGTGAATCGATGTTTTTTTGTATGTGTGCACGTGTATTTTTTGCGCGTGGTGCATTTTTTACCATTTTATCCGCATCGGCCACAGATAATTTTTCTGCGATAATTTTATGTGCTAATTCTTCTGGGTTTTCTGCCACCGCGATTGTTCGTGCGTGTGATGCGGAAAGTTCACCTTGCTGAACAAGTTGTTGAACAGAATCTGGCAATGTGGTCAGGCGCATTATATTACGTATATAACTTTCTGATTTTCCGATTAATCTTGACAGGTCGTTTAATTCGTATTCGCAACATTCCATCAGGTTTTTATATGCATTTGCTTCTTCGATTGCGTTCAAATTTTCACGTTGAACATTTTCAATCAGTGCAATTTCCATTGCGTTTTCGTTTGATACAACCTTTACTAGTGCTGGAATTTCTGTTTCGCCAGCTAATTTAGACGCGCGAAAGCGCCTTTCGCCGGCGATAATTTCATACATATATGGCTTGTCATTGACGGCGCGCAACAAGATTGGTTGCAGTACACCTTTTTCACGTATTGATGCAGCTAAATCACTTAATTCTGCGTCTGTGAATGTTTTTCGTGGCTGATTAGGATTCGCGCCAATCTGTGCCAACGGTATTTTTTTTACAACAACCCGTTCTGCTGGTGATAACAAAGATATATCAGGTATTGTACCGCGTGTTGATTGCAGTTCTGACAAACCGCGCCCCAGTCCAAATTTAGTCGCCATAATTTTCTCCTGTTGTTCTTTCTATTACTTCTGTTGCTACGCGTAAATATGCCTGTGCCCCTGTTGAATTAAAGTCATAAAACAGCGCTGGTTTTCCGTGGCTGGGTGCTTCTGAAACACGGATGTTTCGTGGCACAACTGTTTTAAAAACCAATTCACCAAATGTTTTGCGAACATCATCATCAACGGCGCGTGTTAATCCATATCGGCGGTCATACATTGTTAATAAAACCCCCAGAATTTTTAATTCAGGATTCCATTTTTCCTGCACGACTGTAATTGTATCAACCAGTTGCTGAATGCCCTCAAGCGCAAAAAATTCGCATTGAAGTGGTACAATAACAGAATCTGCCGCGGTTAGTGCGTTAATTGTTAGATAGCCCAAAGCCGGCGGACAGTCAAACAGAATATAATCATAATAGTCTTTTATAGGTGTCAATGCATCGCGCAATCTGAATTCACGGTTTTCCATATCTAACAGGTCTATATCTGCGCCGGCCAATGCTTGTGATGATGGTAATAAATGCAGCCCAGATACTGCTGTGGTTAATATATTATCTGCGGCACTTGCGGTGCCCATAATCACACCATATGCGCTTTGGCGATGTGATGCGCGTTCAAACCCCAGTCCTGTACCCGCGTTTCCTTGTGGGTCTAAATCTATTAATAATACACGTTTTTTTATCGCTGCCAGCGAGCTGCCGATATTTATAGCGGTTGTTGTCTTTCCTACCCCGCCCTTTTGATTTGCGAATGCTATTATTTGTGTCATATTTCCTTTCCGTATTTTTTCGATTTAAACAATATAAGAATACTGCGATTCGGTCAAGGTTTAAGTGTTGCTTTTAATAAAAACTACTAAAAACAATATGTTATATTGTGTTTCATATGAAATGAACTTGTGTATTTGTTTTTTTTATAAATAAAAAGCCGGTTTTTTTGATAAAAAAGTTAAAAAAGGCCGGTAAAATTAAAAAAATCAAAGTATAGTAAAATTGTTGAAAAAAATACCGGCATTTACCGGTGTTTTTTTAGTGTTTTTAATAATTTTTTGATTGTTTCATATGAAATTAGTTCTTTGGGTCAACGATAATGATAAATCCATCACCTGTTTTTGATGGGATAAGTTGATAATCAAATTTATATTTCGTTTTTGCGATATCGATTTCGCCGGCAATTTCGCGTCCTTTTAGCAGAAAAAGCCGGTGTTTAGTTGTTGCGACATAGTCCATTATTTTTACTAATGATGCAAATGCGCGTGCTGTAAATACAAAATCGCTTGTTTTTGCCGGTAAATGCCGGATAAAGTCTTCCAATCTGCCGTGATAAACTGTCAGGTTGTTCAGTTTTAATTCTTCTTTTACGGTGTTCAGGAAAGAAACTTTTTTCCCGATTGATTCAACGCATGTTACATTCCATCCCAAGATAGCCAATACAACACCTGGGAACCCTGCCCCACTGCCCATATCGATGATATTGACATTTTGTGGCAAAACGTCTGCAAGTTGTGCAGAATCGGCAATATGTCTGGTTTCTATATCGTTTAATGTACTTGGTGCGACCAGATTCATCCGTTTTGACCATTGTCGCAGCAAGTTTGCATAATGTTCGAATTTGACTTTATTGTTCATAAGCGCTATTCTAACATAATCATGAAGAAAAAAGAAACTATATTTATTATATCTTGTTTGTTGCTGACGGTAATTATTGTTGGTGGCATAATTGGGCGGCATATAATGCGTGATAACACCCAGAATTATTCAGAGCTGGCGGTGGATTCAAACTATCGATTTCCTGCGCGACAGTTTGGTGGTTTTTTAGCGGCACAGCATGCGATATACGTGAATGATTTCCCAGGGGCAGAGCGGTTTTCAGCATCATTAAAAGATATTCAGTATCCAATTGTAAAAAATACCAAGATGATATCAGAATTCTTAAGCGGTTTTTTGCCGTATGATGCAAAGCTATTAAAGTCAGAAAAGACGATGCCTGCGACATTAATTTATGATGCTTATCTGGTAAAGAACAATAATTGGAAAGAATTTCATAATCGTCACAAAACGGATACTGTTGCATTACTTGCGCCATTACGCATATGGTCTGCGATTGCGAATAATTGGCGCACAAACACCTTTAAATACATTGATACATTACCGACAAACGAATCGTGGAAATCCTTTATTCGTGGACAAATATATGCTGAATTAGGCAATTTAGACAGTGCGGTTATGCATTTTGAAAAGGTTGCGCCAGAATTTATGAATATAAATGATTATATGTATCTGATGTCATTTTATACACATCATGATATGAATGACAGGGCGGAAAAACTGCGCCAAGACTTTACATCACGTCCTGGTGGGATGTTTTTAGCAAATTATAATGATTTTCCTGATTGGTCTGTGTACAGTGGTTATGCAAATGCGTTGGCATTTAGTATGATTCAGAATGTTTCGCACACACATGCGCTGATGTATTCGGATATGGCGATGGTATTGTTGCGTTTTTCACAGATAATTGCGCCAAAATTTGCATCAACGAACAATGTGATTGATTATTACATTGGTCAATTTTACTTCAAGAACGTTGGTAATTGGTCTGATTCATTTGCGAATATAAATGAAAAAAGTCCATTTTATTTATTTGCAAAAATGCGTATTGCGGAAAAGACCGGTGATATTAGTCATCTAGAATATATCCTAGAACGCGCGCCACTATTTGTTCCTGCGGTAAATAAGTTGACGGGTCATTATATACGCAATGGCAATTATCGTTCTGCATTGCGTGTTATAGATAATACTTTATCTGCAGATGGTGTTTCAGAATTTGCGCGTGCATTTTTTACCAAGGGCAGGGCATATATTCATTATTCCTTTGGCGATTATGCGGCGGCGCAAAAAGATATAGATTATGCAAAGCAGTATTTAAAAGGCGATGCAGAATTAATGTCAATTCAGGCCAAGGTATGGGCGGCACAGAATATTGAATTAGACAGTGCTTATAATTATGCGATGATTTTAGTTCGTAACAATCCATCTGACATATTGGCGTGGGATACATTGGGGCGTGTTGTTGCGGTTCGTGAAGGCAATAATGCTGCGCTTGAAATGTTGGTTCGTGTTGGTGATGTTTCAGAAACGTGTTCGTCTTTATATGAAAATATGGGTGATTTATACATTGCAACTGGCGATATAGAAAAAGCAAAGCAATCATACAGTCGCGCAATAGAATTATCTGATGATGGTTTGGTTGTTGTTCCAAATATAGAAAAGAAATTACGGAAAATAAAATGAGAGTAGGTGTGATAGGTGCTGGTGCCTGGGGCACGGCCTTAGCATTAACTGCATCACGCAGTGGTAACGATGTTTTATTATGGTCTTATGATGGTTTATACAAGTCTTTTGATGGTGTATCTATGCCAGAAACCATTCGTATAACATCACAGGATTCAGACTTATATAACACGGATGTTTGGTTAATTGTGACACCGGCTGCGCATTTTCGTGAAACGCTCAGAAAAATGCGTGATTATTACAATGGTCAACCGATTATTATATGTACCAAGGGTGCAGAATGTTCGACTGGCGAATTTATGTCAGAAATTGTTGCCTCAGAAATCCCGCAGGGCAGGGCGGTCGGCGTACTCTCTGGGCCGCAATTCGCATCAGAGGTTGCACATGGTGTTCCAACTGGTTCGACCTTGGCGGGTGATACGACTGTTCTTGATGCGGGGCATCAGGCGCTTAGTGCGCTGTATTTAATGGATACAGATGATGTGATTGGGACACAGATTTGTGGTGTTGGCAAGAATGCGGTTGCGTTAATTTCAGGTTATTGCAGTGTTGCCTGCGCTGGCGAGAATGAGCGTGCATTGATATTCACCCGCGCCTGGGATGAGGTTGTAAATATCGGTCTTGCGATGGGGGCGAATTTGCGCACATTTCTTGGTTTATGCGGTATTGGTGATTTGTTCTTATCTGCGACCAGTGTAACCAGTCGAAATTATTCAGGTGGTGTTGCGATTGCGTCTGGTCAGATTCCAGATGGCACAGTCGAAGGTTTGTTTGCGATTTGTGGTTTAACCAATCGTGCACATAGTCTGGGCATAGAAACACCTGTGCTTGATGATATGTGTGCCCGTATAAAGAATTAAAAAACAGCCGGTATTTACCGGCTTTTTTTATGAATTATCTCTCGATATAATTTGGTAAAAAGAATGTTTTTATTTTAACTCTTATTTCTTCCAATTTTGTTTTAATAACTAAATCCTTGCGGATTTCATCAAGTGGTCTTGGGTTATTGTTTTTATCGCGCCATGGCACTGTGATTTTTCTACCAGAATTTTCACCAAGTGTGACATTTCCTGCGGCATCAAAGGCCATTAACAGTGTCAAAGATTCAGGTGAACCACCCAAGAAATTAAACTGTGGGAAATCGGTTGGTTTTGCCTCGCTCAGATTTTTTGCGCGTCCATTTGCAAAAGGTGCGGGTGAAAAAGAAGGTATAATGAATATATTTTTATTTAATATATCGAAAAGTTGTCCTGATGTAAAATCCACGGTTTTTTCTAGGCTTATATTATATGTGTTCTTTAGTTTCAATAGCAGTTTTTCATACATATCCTTATCGCTATCAAACCCAGAGATATGAAACAGCATAGATTGTTTTAATTCTTTATTTTGTGCGAATTCCTTAAGTATTTTATAGTTATTTTCCAGTGCATTAGGATGATATTTATCCAATGATAGCGATATTTGATAGGCAAAAGGTCTATGATTATTGCTGCAACTTATCAAATCTTGCAGAATATTTTTCTGTAAATTTTGTTTTTCTATCCATGCACCGTTAGTTTTTAAATCCAGTAAAATATTTTTATCGGTTATATAATTGATTAAATTTGGCACATAATTAATATCGTGATGTTCATAGGCACTCATTAATTCGCCACCGGTAATAATCACATTGTTACAGAATTTAGTATCCTGTAAAGCGGAATCGACATAGTATTTTACAACGGATTCTGGGATAAAGGTCTTACTACGATTTTTATCGGACGACTCGCAACAGTGTGGACAATTATACCAACACCAATGTGTGGCTTTAAAAATCATAAAATAGGGCAGATTTTGTACCAGTTCGGATGCTGGGAAAAATTTGTTGAATTTTCTTTCAAAAGATTTGCTAAATTTAAACATTGGAAACGTATACTACACAAAATAATATGTCTGTCAATATGTTTTTTTATAAATTTTTTTAGATTTACAAAAAAATAAAATCTGTGTTATAATAGAGGATGAAATCGCAGGGATGCGCTTTCGGGGCCTTAGAAAAGCCTATCTACAATCCATATGATAAGAATCATATTGGAAATCCGTGCATTAATGGCGCGGTATTGCGCTATTTTTTGTACCCATAACCCCAAAGGCAATGTTTTTTTGTCGGGGTGCCATCGGTTATACCACAGGGGCTATTGGCCCCAAAGGCCGATGGGATCGGTATTGTAGACGATTTTTCTAACACCCCGACCGCCAAAATCCTGTGGCGGTTTTTTAGTTTAACGCACGGAACCAAAGGGGCAACGAAAATGAAAAGACTCTTAACCGCTGGCATATTCGGCACGATATTGGGAATTGTTGGCGCAGGCACTGCAAACGCATCAATCGTATCAAGCGGATTTTTAGACGAAAAATTAACAGAATACGCACTCAGCACATCACTAGACCTGAAAGCAAACCAAAGTGACCTAACCGCATTAAATGATATTGTTGGAATAAAAAACTGGAATCTTGTTTTAAATTTAAAACTTGGGGAATTTCCACATTTATCTGAATTATTTCCAAATTTAGTACCAGACAAAGGAATGCCCTTCGCAGATATATCAAACTATATAATTGGTGATTTAACATATATCAGCGGCCCAAGTCTTGCCGGTGTGACGGATAAGTTATTAAATGGTTGGACAAATTCTGATGGTGAAACATATCTTGGTCTAAAAGATATAAATACCAAAATCGGCAACCTGCCAAGTGGGGATTTTCCTGAATTTCCAGGATATGAGCATCTCTCTTATATTGGACAACCGCTTACATATCCAACAAGTTTAGCAGAATTAATTACTGCACTATACGGCAACTTAGAAACTGACTCACGAGGATTATTGTCAGGTATTATTACGGGCTTTCCATTAAATGGTAACCCTGATGAGTCTGTAGGCCTAATGCCAAACTTTTGGCTTGCGAATGAAGCAAACTATCTTGCCAACGCAAATGCCACTAAAATCGGTACCGTACCTTCTGGAAAAAATCTTGCAGGTATGATAAGTGAAACCGATGCCAAAATCGGTGTTTTACCACCAGACACAACAGTTACTGGTATGATGGGGAACCCTGTTTTGTTACATTATGAACAGAATATAATACCATTATATGACCTTATTCTTTTTGGCAGTAAAGGGCTAATAGTAGCTAATCCAATAACCGGGGCCATCATACCATTTCCATTATTGGGCTTGCATGATATTACTGCTAAAGTTAATAAAATCGGTGACCTGCCAACAGAATATGCGACTGTTGGGGCGGCGCTGACCGCGATTAAGGGCATTGCCGAAGATGCCAAGGCTGCGGCACTGGCGGCAATCCCAGACCCTAAGCAAGAGGGTTCAAGCGGTAAATTTGTCTTAACTGTTGATATTGTTGGCGATAATGCGACCTATCACTGGGAAAAGATAGATCGCGAGGGCGAAACTACCACTACCGAATAACCCACCCAAATCCCCTGTGCAAACAGGGGATTAATTATCTCCCCCACCCCGAACTTTTAACAAAACTTGCCTGCAACACGAAGTTTTAACGAAGTGTTGTCATCCTGTGGCTTGACCACAGGACCCAGGTAGTGCCGATAATAAGGAATACATAACCTAGGTTCCATGGTCAAGCCATGGAATGACAATTTTTTTTGCAAAAAAATTGTTATACTTTCAACACAATTTCTCAGTAAAAACTTTAGAATTTAA
>JAFSDI010000028.1 GCA_017436325.1 Alphaproteobacteria bacterium
TACAGGTTCAAAAGAATATTTGTCAGAATCAAATTCTGCGATTGTTGTTGGTGCATTTGATGAATATTTGTTTTCCCAGTTCATTAAACTAAGTTCTGCACGGCCACCAACATACCAGCCTGTTTTTGACTTTTCTGTATAGTCATAAGTGACCTTGAACCCACCGTCTTTGGTGCGTGACAAGTGGCTTGGGGCGGCGTTTGCAACAGTTGCGGTTAAAGCTGCGATAACAGCGACAGATAAAATTTTTTTCATGATAATAATCCTTTCCTTTTTTTGGTATTATATCATAAATTAAGATGTTTCACAAAAAGAAAAATCAGATATTGACAAGAAAATATCATAAATGTTATATTTGATTTAAAGAAAGGAATAAAAATGAAGAAAAATCTATTTTTGATTGCATTAATGGGATTGACTGCGTGTGCACATACACCAAAAAATATAGAAGGTGCACAGGTTTATTTTGCATTTGATTCGGCAGAAGTTACCAATGAAATGCGTGACAATCTGCGTGGTCAGGCAAATTATCTAAAGAAGAATCCTGCGACAAATATAACACTTCAGGGTCGTTGTGACGAACGTGGTTCAACAGATTATAATTTGGCGCTGGGTGCATTGCGTGCAGGGAATGCGGCACATGTACTGATGCGCGAAGGTATTGAACCTGAACGTGTAAAAACAGTATCGTATGGTAAAGAAAATCCGATATACAAGGGTACTGGTGAAAAGATATGGGCATTGAATCGTAATGCGACAACAGTTGTCCAAGGTCAACCAGAAGTTCAAGAATAAAAAATGCCCATTTGGGCATTTTTATTTGACGATTAATTCTTTTTTTATTATATTTTCTTTGTTATGGAAGAAAAGACAGCGATATCATTTGCTAATGTTTGTGCAGGATATGATGGGACACCTGATGTTTTGACTGATGTTTCTTTTAATATCAGTAAAGGTGGTTTTTATTTCTTGTCTGGTGCGTCTGGTGCAGGTAAGACAACGTTATTGCGCTTGATATATCAATTGCATAGGCCATCGCGTGGGCAGGTTAAATTATTTGGTTCGGTCACAAATGATATGACGCGTGATGAAATTAATAAATTAAGAAAAAAAATGGCAATCGTTTTTCAGGAATATTCTTTGTTATCTCATTTAACAGTGTTCGATAATGTGGCGTTGCCGTTGCGTGTGCGTAATTTGAGTGAAGAAAAAATTAAAAAATTAGTTGTAAAGGTCTTGGATTGGGTTGGTTTGGGAAAATATGCTGAATCTAAACCGCGTGAATTATCGGGGGGACAACAACAACGTGTGTCTGTGGCGCGCGCGATTATTGTGCAACCTGCGATATTGTTGGCTGACGAACCAACGGGGAATTTAGATGATGAAAATGCATCTAGGCTAATGGAATTGTTTGTTCAAATGAACAAGATGTTTGGTACAACAATTATTTTGGCGACTCATAGTAAAAAATTGATGGAAACTTATAAATATCCTGTGATTTCTGTGGAAAATCATCGTGTTAGTTTTAGTGGTGTCGAACAAAAAAATACAGCAGAAACAAAAAAGGTCTGGAAGGGACCGCGTGCGCAAAATTATTTTACAGAATTATCTAAGCAATTTGATGATATTGGGGGTGTTTAAATTATGAAACGACCGATTGTCTTTTCGTTGCTGCGAGAGCAGTCTTTGTTTATGACGGTTATTATTACTTTGTTGACTTTTTTGTCGGTTTTGGCGCTGGGGATTTCATTGGCAATTGGTACGGGTGTGTTACGTTGGAATAATCAATGGGAACGATTTGCAACAGTCCAATTGATGGATTTAGATAAAACCGAATCGGTAAAAAAAGTCTTGGAAAAGAATCAGAATAAAATTGAAAATGTGACAGAAATTGATGCCGCACAAATGCAAAATTTAATGGCGCCGTGGGTTTCTGGGGGCAGTGTTTTAAAGAATTATTTGCCTAAGATGTGGGAGGTTAAGTTTAATACTAAATCTGATTTGGAAGATGTCGGTTTGGAATTATCAAAAATAGCCAGAGTATTGCCGCATGCAAGTGCATTAAAGACATCAACTGGTGCAGGATGGATGATGATTTTTATGTCTGGTTTTGTTTTATTGCTGACATTGGGGGCAATTGGTTTTTGTATTTCTTATATTGCACGTAATACCGCAATGTTGCACAGACGCGAATTAGAAATATTGAATCAAATTGGCGCGTCAGATGGTTTTGTTGCGCGTCAAATGCAGATTATTGTTGGAAAAATAAGTCTGATAGCCTGTGCGACGGGTTATTTATCTGCAGTGCCGGTGATATTGTTGATATTGTCTATGGCGCGTAGTGCGCGTGTTGGGCTGATGGCGATGTTAGGTTTGTCGGGAATGGGCTGGTTGTTGTTGACGTTGTTGCCAATTGCGATTGTCGTTTTTTCAATATTAATGACACGACATACAACAATTAATATATTAAAGAATAGTTAAATGCATCGATTATTAACACCGTCTTTTTTGGTGTTTAGTTTATTTATTATTGGTGGAATGGTGTTCAAGGCAACATCGCCTGTTCAGTGTGGTACAATTTTGCCAAATGATAGTATTTTTGTTCTGACAGGTGATGAAAGACGTATACCATTTGCAATTCGGAAAATGCAAGAATTTCCAAATGCAGATTTGTATATAATCGGTGCAGGAACACATAGCGCAGAGGCTATATCGCGACCAGCAATAATAGAGACTGAGTCAAAATCAACATATCAGAATGCCTGTGCAATTAAGGAAATTGTAACAGAAAAACAGTTGGAACGAATCGTTATTATTACCACAGAAGATCATATTCATCGTGCGCGTTACTTGGTGCGTAATGAATTGCCAGATGTAGATATTGTGTCTTGTCCTGCGACCTTGTATGGTATGCCAGCACGAAAAAGACTTGAAAGATGGGTGACAGAATATATAAAATATATAGTCACTATGTTTGGTATAAAGGAAAGTTAGCAAAAGGAATGAATGGTATGTTAAGGACTTATTTATTTAAACTAATTTTGGGTGTTTATTTCGTTTTGTGGTCACCGATTTTGTTGTTAGGATTGGTGTCAAAGAATTTGTCGCGCAAATTTGTTTATGCAGATGCAGCAGGGGTTTTGGTCTTGGCACGATGGATTGCAGGCATAAAGTATTGTGTTCATTATCCGCATAGTGATGTTGCAGATGTTCCTGCAATGCCAGATGGAAATAAAAGAACAGATGGTAAGTCTATTATTGCAGCAAAACATATGTCGATTTTAGAAATAGCAGTTATTTCAAAGGTTGTGCCAAATACTTTTTTTATCATAAAACGTGAATTGTTGTGGATACCGATTTATGGTTGGGCTTTTTGGCGTGCGGGTATGCTGGGGGTGAATCGTAAGCGTGGAAAAACAAATATGAAAAAATTGAATGAAGATGTCGAAAAACGTGTCTTGGATGGTTATACACTGGTGATATTTCCAGAAGGTACACGTGTAAAACCAGGACAATATGTGCCGTTAAAACGTGGTTTGTTGTTGTTGGCTCATTCGTTAAAGTTGCCAATCTTGCCAGTGGGAACAGATGCGGGGGTGTATTGGCCAAAGCGTGGACGTATGCGTTCAGGAACAGCGAATGTTTGGTTTGAACCGTTGTTGCCGTCAAATGCGTCTTTGGATGAAATTTCAGATGCGATAAATCGTCATAGTGCATAAAATTTATATTTAGTAGTTTTTGTAATTGAAATGATGTCTTGATACGGATATAATGTTTTTGAACCAGATGGGAATCCGGTTCGGGGTCGTCGTAGGCCTGTAACATCCGATGCAAATATATGCAGACATATATTTAATGTGTCGTAATCCGACCAAATGTTTTCCGTATTTGCATCGATATCTTGATTTGCCCTGATTTTTTAGTCGGGGGGCTGTTCGCTATACAACAGGTGATTAGTCATCAAAGGCGAACAGGGTCATTGATGTTATGATTTACGAACTCCCCGACCGCATTGATTTCTCATTGCGGCGTTTTTAATTCAATAAAAGGAGAAATATATGAAAAAAAGTTTGGTCGGTGTTGTGTTGGGCTTGGTGACCGTTGGTGGCGCAGACGCATCAATTGTATCACGCGGATTTTTTGAAGAACAAATTGGAAATTATGCAACTCTTGATTTGCTAAATTCCAAGGCAAATCAAATGGATTTGAATAGATTGACGGATATGATAGGTACACCAGATAATAATATGACGATTGGTGCATGTGAATTATCGCAGGATATGATGGAGGGCGAAATTTTAGAGGAGGATTTAGATAAGCCATTTTTTGGCCCAAATGTATGGGAATTTTTAAATAGAAGTTATACAGATAGTAGCTTTCCTGGTTTTTATGCATTTACTACAAAGGTAATGTATGGATGGGCTCAAGGAAAAAGACAATTTGAAGGGGTGTATAGTATAAGTAATTTTTTATCTGATTTTATAAATAAATTTGGGTTAGCTGCGGGTGGGCAGAATTTGTATAGTATTTTGATGCAAGATGGTATAAATAAAGATGGTGTTATGACATATCCTTTGCCATATTTAAGTAAGCAAGTTGATAAAATTGGGACTTTGCCAGTGGGGTATGAAACTGTTGGGGCGGCCTTAGAGGCAATTAATGCCAAGGTTGATAATAAAATCACCAATCTATCTGCCACCGCCAGCAATGGTAAATATGTCTTAACCGCGGTCAAAGAAGGCGACCAAACAACATACGCATGGGAATCAATTGA
>JAFSDI010000029.1 GCA_017436325.1 Alphaproteobacteria bacterium
GATTGTTCTGAACCTCCTGACCACTAAAAGAAAGACTTTCAGTGGTTTTTTAATTAACAACCAACCAAGCAGGAGGGCACAAATGAAAAAGACACTTATATTAACATCTGCAATTACAATTTTAACCGCGCCGGCAATCGCCAGCATCCCGTCCAGTGCATATATGCGCGAACAGGTCGCATCACAAATCGCAACCGCGGTTTCCAGCAAGGTTGATACATCGGCATCCGCAAATCAAACAATGGCGGGAACCTATACGGTTACTGGCACAATGTATGCAACAACACCAACCCTGCCAACCGCGGAATAAAGGGGGCAGATATGAAGAAGATACTGGTTAGTCTGATTGGCTGTTTAATGGCGATATGTGCGCACGCAGCACAGATTGTAAATGTGGACTATGTGCATAAATTAATTGCACAAAAATGGGATATATCTGTACCAATAAGGGCAGATAATCCAATGCAAGTTGCAAATATGAAATACTTGCTGACGGCGATTGATGTCGCAAATGAAATTTTGAACGGCGAACCAACCACAAACTATGGTAATGGCGAATTTGCAACGACTCAGGTCGCCGACACCACCGCCACAAATCAGGCAGTCGAAACGTTGATAAAGAAAGAGATTGAATATGAATTTTCTATAACTATTGATTTGTATCCTAAAACGAACTCTGACATAATAGGACCAGAATTTTTAACAGAATTTAATTTTAACATTAGTGCCTCAGGTGAATTTACAGTCGATTGGGGCGACGGCACAGTTGAAACAATTGTGAAGAATAATACGACAGAAACAAATTATTCACACAACTATGTTAAAGCCGATGTGTATACAATCGGCCTTAGCGGTCAGGCAACTGCATATAGTGCATATCCTAGTGCCGCTACAATAGAGTTTTATAGTTCTTCTGTAGATGATTTTTATCACAAAGATGCAAATGCAGAAAAAATCGTATCAATTGATGGTTCGCTGGGGGCAATATTTGGAACATTGGCGGATGGGACACAACCACGATTTGCTCAGACTTTTTATAATGCATTTAATATGACTGGTTCAATTCCCGAAAACCTATTCGCGGGTATCTCTGGCGCACCAGTAATGTATATGTTCGCCTACACCTTTTATGGTTGCAGTGGTTTGACATCAATCCCAGATGGCTTATTTGCGGGTATATCTGGCGCACCAGCAAGTAGTATGTTCTCCAGCACCTTTGCTTATTGCAGTAAATTAACATCAATCCCAGAAAACCTATTTGGCAATATTTCTGGTACGGCACAGGTTTATATGTTCGATAGCACATTCTCTGACTGCACATCATTAACCGGCCCATCTGCGCGTATAAATGGAAAATACCTGTATGAAATCTGGCCAAATGCAGCTTCTGGGTACGATTATGGACCATACCACGGATGTACAGGGTTGTCAGATTATTCTTCAATGCCAGCGGCATGGCGGTCGTACAATGACTAAACACCAGTTTCTGTGTCAATGCACAGAAAGAACACCGGCGGTTTTGCCTCCTCCCCCCCGCCGGTGTTTTTATATATGATGTTTTATAAAAAAATTACAATTTTTCACAAAAAATATCGGCAACGCGTACCGGAATACGGCATAAAATCCTATACTAAGAACCTTTTCCCAAGTACGCTATTCCAATTGCAACCTTCAATTAAAACATATATAATAAAAGTGTCTTAACAAAACAAGACAAACTAAATTTTAATAAGGAGAAAAAACAGATGAGAGGACTAACAAACTACGTTCTTATGCCATTGACATTTATCGGTGCCCTGAACTGGGGACTGATTGGAATCTTTGGTTTTGATTTGGTCGCATTTCTTTTCGGCCCTGCCACACTTGCCAGTAACATTGTATACGCATTAATTGGTATTGCGGCATTAATTTGGCTGATTTGGATGATAATCGACAGACCAACATCACGCAACGAACGTTAATTAAAAAAAGTTTCATGTCTGCGCCCCACAAAATGGGGCTTTTTTTATTTTGTATGTTCTGTGATAAAACTTTCCAAATCAGCTTCTGTCCATACAGGAACACCCAACGCCTGTGCCTTGGTTAATTTACTGCCAGCGTCTGCCCCCACCAGAACAAAATCTGTTTTATTCGACACGCTGCCCGTCACAATTGCCCCAAATTTTTCTAAAACATCTTTTGCTTCATCACGTGTATATTTTTCCAATGTTCCGGTCAAGACGACTTTTTTTCCCGCCAAGGGCCCAACAAAAGAATTATGAACTATTTCCGGATTTTTTACTCTTATTTGTTTTAATAAATTATCCAACGCATTTGCATTATTAACATTCGCAAAGAACGACACAATTTCATCTGCCATAACATCGCCGATACCATCAACATTTTTCAATCGCCACACAGGTGCATTTCGAACGGCATCAATCGAACCAAATTCACGTGCCAACAACTTTGCTGTCACCTGACCTATTTCTGGGATTCCAATTGCGAACAACAACCTGTGCAATTCTACATCACGCGCTTTTTCAATTGCGGCATCCAAATTAGCAACCGATTTTTCACCAAATCCTTCCATCTTTTTTATCGCTTCGCCATATTTTTCTATCAATGTAAAGATATCAGCCGGCTGTCTAATCCAACCACGCGCAACAAAGCTTTCCAATTGCTTTTCCCCCAGACCATCTATATCAAATCCCTTACGCGAAACAAAATGTTCCAGCTCGCCAATTAGTTGCGCTGGACACCCCAGTGTATTTATACACCTGCGCGCGACCTGACCAGATTCCTGAACAACCGCCCCGCCACAAACCGGACAAACAATCGGAAAAACAAATTCAGTTGCGTTTTGTGCAGACTCTGCCACCTCTACAATCTGTGGGATAACATCACCTGCGCGCTGAACAACGACCTTGTCCCCAATTTTTATATTCAGTCGCTTAATTTCATCGGCATTATGCAGTGTGGCACGCGACACAACCACACCGCCAATATTTATCGGTTCTAATTCTGCAACTGGTGTTAACACCCCCGTACGCCCGACCTGCACAGTAATATCACGCAAGGTCGTTATTGCACGTGCGGCTGGGAATTTATATGCAACCTCCCACCGTGGGCTATTTGCACGCGCACCCATTTTTTCTTGGGTTGCGATATCATTTACCTTTAACACCAACCCATCAATATCAAATGGAATATCAGGTCGCATCATCATAATGTCATTATAGACGGCCTGAATTTCATCCATATTATTTGCATAACGCGCATACTTCTTGGTTGTCTTAAACCCCCACGATTCCAACACATCAAAATATTCTGACTGGGTTGCAAATGTCCTGTTTGATATTTCACCATAAGTATATGCAAACGCGCTAAGTTTTCTGGTGGCTGTAATTTGTGGATTCAACTGTCGCAAAGATCCCGCTGCGGCATTTCTGGGGTTTGCAAATTGCTTATCCGATTCTGCATTCAGTGCAATAAAATCACCACGCAACATATAAACTTCCCCACGCACTTCGACCACATCTGGAAACACGCCGGACAACCTTTGCGGTATATCAGGTATTGTTTTTAAATTCTCGGTAATATCTTCACCCTCTACCCCACTGCCACGTGTCAAGCCACGCACCAAGACCCCATTTTCATAGCGCGCGGCATAGGAAACACCATCGACCTTTAGTTCTATAAACAATTCTTTGCTGGCCAGTTTATTAAACCAATCTGCAACTTCTGCCTGATTAAAGACATCTGCGATTGACAGCATCGGCACACTATGGCGAAACGACTTAAACTTATCCGACACCGCCGCCCCCACATGGGTTGACGCACCATTTTGCGCCAATTGCGGATATAATTCTTCCAGTTCCAGCGCGCGCTTCTTCGCCGCATCATAAGTTGCATCATCAACAACAGGCGCATCATTTTGATGATACGCAATATCCCAATCATGCAATTTTTTTAACAAATCTGCATGTTCCGACAAGACAAATAAATCAGGTATTTTTGACATACACAAATTATAAAAAATAAGATAAATTAACACAACAAAATAATAAAAAGAATCCCCCGAATTGGGGGATTATCATTTATCTTCCAGTATTGCAATTGCGGGCAACACGCGTCCTTCGACAAATTCCAAGAACGCCCCACCACCGGTTGAAACATAGGTTATATCACCCTTTACCCCACATGCTTCCAGTGCTGCAACAGTATCACCACCACCAATTACACTGACCAATTTCCCTGCACGTGTTTGTTCTGCAATTGCATTCGCCAGCGCAAACGAACCATACGACCACACTGGTTGCCATTCTGCCATACCAACCGTACCATTCCAAATTACTGTTTCTGCCTTACGAATTTCCGCCACATCACGTTCTGTGGTTTCCAGCCCAGCATCAATAATAACATCATCATCTTCTATTTCCGCAAAGCCTTTATTAACACGCACTGCATCCGCCTTAAATTCCTTTGCGACACCTTTATCCAACGGCAACAAAACCCGACAATTATTATTTTTTGCAAAATCTAAAATTTCCAGCGCAGTTTCTTTTTGGTCTGCCTCAAACAAAGAATTTCCAACCTTTGCCCCCTGTGCATAATTAAAGGTTGTACCCAATGCCCCACCAATAATAAGTGTATCCGACAACTTTGCCAATGCTTTCAATACACCAATCTTGGTTGAAACCTTACTGCCTGCAACGATTGACAACAATGGCCGCTTTGGGTTTTCCATAACCTGCGACAGATTTTCTATTTCTGATGCCAACAATAAACCTGCATACGATGGCAAAATTTCTGCCACCCCAACAGTACTTGCATGCGCACGATGCGAAACCGCAAATGCATCATTTACAAACAAATCATACCCACGTGCCAAATCCGCAGAAAACGCAGGGTCATTTTTTTCATCTGCAGCATAAAAGCGAACATTTTCCAGCAAAACGACATCACCGTCATTCATATCAGCCAAAAAATCTTTATCTAAACAATCTGGAATCAACTTTACATTCATATAATCTGCAATTGGTTGCAAAGAAAAATCCATATTTCTTTCACCCTTTGGGCGACCACGATGCGAAACAATCACGACACGCGCCCCTGCCCTGCGCAAGAAATCAATTGTCGGCATACTCTGTTCGATACGAAACGCATCTGTAATTTTCCCATCAACTATTTGCACATTAAAATCATCACGCAACAAGACGTACTTACCACGCACATCCAGATTTTCAATTGTTCTTAATTTCATTTTTTATCCTTTCCTTTATTGGCCCAAAACTTTTTCTATAATGCTGATTTATACCATACTTTTCAATGGCCTGCAAATGGGATTTTGTCGGATATCCTGCATTTTTATCCCAGTTATATTGCGGAAATTGTTGCGCCAAATCACACATAATCCTGTCACGTGTTTCCTTGGCAACGATAGATGCAGCCGCAATTGACAAAGACTTCGCATCCCCCTTTACAACAGGTTTTCCAACTAAATCCTTTGGCAATCTGTTCCCGTCTATTAAGCAATATTGTGGTTTTAATCCCAATTTTTCAACAGCCCGTTTCATTGCCAACATCGATGCCCACAAAATATTCAATTCATCTATCTCTGACGGACTACATTCTGCCACCGCCCAAGCTGTATTTTTAACAATCCAATCATATGCCTGTGCCCGCTGTTTGGCGGTCATTTGTTTTGAATCACGAATAACAACTGGAATTTCAATATCACGGCTTAAGAAAACAACTGCTGCCGCCACCACTGGCCCACACAATGGCCCCCGTCCTGCTTCATCCACACCTGCGACCAAATCATAGCCCGTTGAAATTTCTAAACTAAAATCAGGATATGCCTTTATTTTCATTTTACTAAATCATCATACGTTCTGCGATTTGACGTTGAACATATTCATCTTCGCTGTTATACAATGGCCAATTTCCATTTGCCAATTCTTCCATTGATGTCAACGGCTGATTAAGACGCGCACGATACAACCACAGGTTCGACATAACACGCTTTATATAGCTACGCGTTTCATAAGCAGGAAAACTTTCGATATACAATAAAGGATCATACGTATAAAAAGTTTTTTCAAACTTAACCATATTTCCCATACCTGCATTATATGCAACCAGCATTTTAATTATACTATTTTCAATACTTGGATTTGCCAACAAATCTACAATATATTGTTGTCCCAAGAACATATTATGTTCTGGATTATTCATATCGATTTGTGAAATATCCACTTTATTAGCACGCGCGACTTTTTTTGCAGTACTTGGCATCAGCTGCATAACACCATTTGCCCCCGCACCAGATTTAGCAGATGTTCTAAAATTACTTTCCTGCTTTGTAATCGCCAACAACAGCGCCCTATCAATTGACCACCCCCCCATAGGTTCCCAATCTGGCAAAGGATATTGTGCAGAATAAATAATATTATCATCAATTTCCAAGATTCCCCTATCTTTCATAACACTTGCCGA
This sequence comes from Alphaproteobacteria bacterium, assembly GCA_017436325.1. Taxonomy (GTDB): domain Bacteria; phylum Pseudomonadota; class Alphaproteobacteria; order Rs-D84; family Rs-D84; genus Enterousia. Next base: position 6,481 of record JAFSDI010000029.1, read on the forward strand.
TTGAATAGAAACGCGTGGCAAACCATATTCAGATGCAACAGAATTAACAGCATGCAAAACCTTATCCGACACCTTTGGCGTTATTAAGTACTTCAAATATTCTTCTGCCCTATCTTTTCGCCCGACCTGTAACAAAGCCAATGCCATTTTTCCATATTTTGATTGCGCCAACACTGCCACATCTTCATCGGTCATATTATTTTCAAAGAATTCATACTTTGGCTGATACCCCAACATAACCGCCGACAAGGCCCCATAAAATGCCATTGGATAATTTGCAGCAATACGCCAATACGCCTTGGCTTCTTTGCGTTTTCCAGCATAATCTGCTGCACGCCCCGCCCAAAAGGCAGCCTCTGTCTTGCGTGCATTATTTATCTGTTGTAAATCCAATATCTGGCTAAAATATTTCTGTGATTCTGCATATTTTTCTTCTTTGAAATAAATTAAACCCATTGTCCACAATCCGTATTCAGACTTTTCATCAGCAGAAACAAACCCCCATTTTTTTGCCAATTCCATTTCACCATTTGTATAATACAAATAAGCCAAACGCCCCGCCAAACGACCATAATCCGATTCCGTCAAGCTCTTTTTAAACTTCCTTGTTTCCAAGATTTCACGTGCGACCTTACTTGCACCACTTCTGATTGCACGTTTAAACTGTCCAATTTTTGCATCAGTTTCACCAGAATACTTCTTTGCGGTCCAGTTTTCAGACTGTGCTGTTTCTATTGAATCTGAACCAGAAATCATATTTGGCACACGCGCTTTACGCACAACGGCTTTTTTAATTTTAGCCAATTTTTCCATACGTTGCGCCCCAGGCATATCATAATACTGTTCCATCCAGACTTCTATTTCCTTGCCACGCGTACGGTATGTATCAGAAACATATCGTTGATAAAGAATTTCATTAAACAGCAACTTATCAGCAATCTGATTTTGAACTTTTATTGCAGTATTTATTTTCTCTTTATCCTGCATCGCGAAAATTTGCTGATAAAGACTTGCATCGACATCGGATAAAATTTGTGGCAATTCAGCCGCCATTACAGACAGCGAAACAAACAGCACCGAAAAAAAAGTTAAAAACTTTCTCATTTTTTATCTCAAAACAAAGATGTTTTTGGCAGCTTACAAACCACGGCCCCATCATCATCCTCAGGAATTTGATCGATAATTTTTTTAAAATCAGCAATACGCGAAAATTTTCTATAAACAGATGCGAATCTGACGAACGCAATCGGATCTAAATTCAACAAAGAATCAGAAACCATTTGTCCAACCTGTGCGCTTGTTACTGTATCATCTGGCGCATCTGTTTCCAACCTGCGATGAATAGATGTAACCAATCTTTCTATTTGCTCATCACCAACTTCTCTATTTCTGCAGGCCAAAATAATACTTCGGCGCAATTTTTCCCTGTCAAACGGTTCTAACTTTCCACTATTTTTACGCACCACCAGGTCACGCATCTGAACACGTTCAACAGTTGTAAACTTTGCACCACACTGCTCGCACACTCTACGGCGGCGAATAATTGCATCTTCGATATCTGGTCGCGAATCTGTCACACGACTATCAGTTGAATTACAATATGGACATCTCATAGTTATATACGGTAGCAATGAAATCCGACATTAGCAAGCAAATTATTACAATTCAAAAAATTCAATTTTCAAAAAAATCAAGCCTTTTTTTCAAAAAAAAGCTTTCAGCAACAAAAAAAGAAACAACAAAATATGATATAATTCTATACAGATTGACAAGAGTATGAGAGAGATGAACAAATACCTAAATCAAATTTTATTAGGCGACTGTATTGATTTAATGCGTGGCATTCCAGACGGATCAGTTGATGCGGTATTTGCAGACCCACCATACAACTTGCAATTAGGTTCAAAAACATTATATCGCCCCGAAGATCAGACCGCTGCACGTGCTGTGCGTGACGAATGGGACTCGTTTGAATCCAGCGCAGAATACGACAAATTTACACGCGCATGGCTATCTGAATGCAAGCGCGTATTAAAACCAACTGGTTCGATGTGGACAATTGGCAGCTATCACAATATATTTCGTGTTGGCAGCGCACTGCAAGATATGGGTTTTTGGATTTTAAACGATATAGTCTGGGTCAAGACCAACCCAATGCCAAACTTTCGTGGCACCCGCTTTACCAATGCACACGAAACACTTATATGGGCCACACCGACCAAGACTGGCAAATATACATTCAACTATGAAACAATGAAAAAACTAAATGGTGGCAAACAGATGCGTTCAGACTGGGACATAAACATATGCCTTGGCGAAGAACGTATCAAAGGCGCTGATGGAAAAAGTCTTCACAACACACAAAAACCACTTGATTTATTACACAGGATAATTCTGGCATCAACTAAGCAAAACGACATAATTCTTGATCCATTTATGGGTTCTGGAACAACCGCAGCCGCCGCGCGTGAACTGGGTCGCCAATTTATTGGCATTGAACAAAACGCAGAATACGTAGATGCTGCACGCAAACGCATTGAAAACATAACACCAATTGACCTAAGCGATATCGAAGTATCGAAACCTAAACGCGAAGAAATCCGTGTCGCATTCAAAGAACTAATTGATGCAGGTATGTTATATGTTGGTCAAACACTGGTCAGTCCGCGCGGCGAACGCGTTATGATTACGCAAGACGGTCAACTAACCCACCAATTATACGGTCGCGCATCAATCCACGTAATGGCAGCCAAACTGCAACGCAGTGTCAGCTTTAACGGCTGGGACTATTGGTCTGCGGAACGTCGTGATGGCACACTGGTACCAATTGATGAATTACGCAAATATATCAGACAAATAAAATCAGATATGAAAAAAGCCGCATAAATACCCATATACAAAATACGCGTCATAAAATAATATAGATTTCAGGAGTCACAAATGAAAATATCAATCATTGGCATCGGTTCTGTTGGTTCTGCAGTTGCAACAGCTGTATCAAACACAGGTTTAGCACATGAAATTGTATTATTTGATCGTGACGGCATTCGTGCCCGTGCAGCGGCCGAAGACCTTGGCCACGCAGCAGCATTTTCATACGACATAAAAATAACAGCTGTAAACACATATCGTGCAATTCGTGGCAGTGAAATAGTCATCATCGCCGCCGGTGCGAATCAAAAACCAGGACAAACACGCACAGATTTATTAAATGCAAACGCAACTGTAATCAGCGACATCATTCCCCGCGTTATGGCAAACACAGACAACAAGACAGTAAAAATTATAATTGTCACAAATCCACTTGACGTTATGGTGATGTTGGCACAGCAAATATCCAAACTGCCCGCCAATCGTGTTATTGGTACTGGCACATTACTTGATTCTGCCCGTCTACGTACAATATTAGCACGTCAACTATCTGTATCCACCCAATCAATAAATGCATATGTTCTGGGCGAACACGGTGACAGCAGTATGATAAACTGGTCATCTGCATGCATTGGGGGACTTGATTTAAATACATTTTGCCGTCAAACAAAGAATGCCTTGCCGGCCAGCACACGTAACACAATCGAACATCGTGTTCACAATGCTGCCTATGAAATAATCCAAGGCCGCGGTGCCACATGGGACGGAATCGCAGGCGCTGTTGCAGACCTTATACGTTGCATAATCAATGACGAACACAGAATATTAACGGTATCAACAGTTGATGGCATTAATGATAAACGACTTGCGATGTCCTTGCCCAGAATTATTGGCAGAAATGGTGTGATATCAACATTAACACCAAAAATGGACTCAACAGAATCTGCCGCACTTCGGCGCAGCGGTCGCATAATAAAAAAGAATTTTGATTCAATAAAATAAATGCCCCAAATGTTTTTTATTTTTTTGCTTTATATTTCACATGATTTATCATAAAGCTATTGCGATTTCTTCGACTGGGGATAAAGCAACAAATTATTCTGGCAATCCATTTTGGATATACAGTCTTTTTAATATTAATACCATGTTTTTTATAAATATATTGCATATTACCATCTTCTGAATTTGTAATTCGCCGAAAGTCATTTTTATCATTATAATCCATTATAACTTCATCTATAAAAACTGGTGTATAATGCCTTGTATACGTCAAAATCAAATCATAATCAACCAAGCGCTTGATATTCATATCAAAACCACCAAATTCATCAACCAAAGACCTGTGATGACAAAACACCCCCATATCAATATAATTTCCACGACACAATTGCATAAAGTCGAATGGTTGTCCTAAGACAGTCCCTGATGTCTGATATTGAAACTTTGCATAAAAAGTTTTTGTATTTGGAAATGATTTAATTGCATTTGCAAAAACATCCAAGAAATTTGAACGAACAGTATTATCAGTATCACAATATACAATCCAATCATTTTTTGCCAAACGCAATCCCATATTTCTGGCTGCACAAACCCCTGCGTTATTAATAATTTTATAATAAACAATCTTTCCTGATTTCAATTCTGCAGAATAATTTTTCATAATAAAATCATACGTATTATCCGTTGAACCATCATCTATAATTAATAATTCAAAATCACTATACGATTGTCCCAAGATATGACGAATTGCATTACCAATACAAAAAGCACGATTATATGTTGGCATAATTACAGAAAACTTAATCATAACAGACACCTTTAAAATCAGAAAACAATCTTACTTTCACAATAAACAAAGCACATCACTATTGCAAGTATAAAATCCTAAACACCCTATTATTTTGAAAGAATAAAGCAAAACAATTTTTTGCAAAAAAAAATTGTCATTCCATGGCTTGACCATAGAACCTAGGTCATAGAATCATTTTTTATTTGCAAAACCTGGGTCCTGTGGGACATTCACCCACAAAATTTTTTCCAAAAATTTTGCGGGGCCCGAAAAAGCCACAGGATGACAAGGGTTAAAAATTTATTATAAAATTTTGCGGGGCCCGAAAAAAAACACAGCGATGACAAAAGGTTAAATTCTAAAGTTTTTACTGAGAAATTGTGTTGAAAGTACAACAATTTTTTTGCAAAAAAAATTGTCATTCCATGGCTTGACCATGGAACCTAGGTCATAGAATCATTTTTTATTTGCAAAAC
>JAFSDI010000030.1 GCA_017436325.1 Alphaproteobacteria bacterium
ATAACCATCAGCCCCCCGACTAAAACACAGTCAGGGTATATTAAAATACAGTGCAAATATGAGGAAATTTATGTCGAAACTTTGGAATTACGACACATTTAATATATGTTCACATATATTTGCACCGAAGATACTAGGCCTACGACAGCCCCGAACCAGATTCCCATCTAGTTCGTATTTACTATAACACAGATTATAAATTTTTGTAAATATATTTTTTATACTAATTAAAATTAATCTTCTTTAAATAATCTTGCGGGATCTATTGCCTTGTTTCCACGTCTTACTTCTAAATACATTTCTGATTTATCAGGATTCATACGACCAATCGGTTCACCGGCCAAAACCTCTTGCCCAAGGGCGACATTAATATCCCCCAGATTTGTCATAACAGTATTATAACCATTTTTATGCGACATAATTACAACACGACCAAATCCACGAAAGGCATCAGCAAACTTTACAACACCATCTGCCGGCGCCATAACCAATGCATCACCACGCGTACGCACGCGCCAGCCGTCAGACATCAGACCCAATGCTGTTTTTTCACCAAACCTTACCACAATTCGACCACGAACAGGTAAATTTAATTTACGTCTTGAAAATTTTGCATCAGCAGACATTTCAGAACTGCCAACGCCAGCGGACAACTCAGAAATAGTTTTTGCACGTGCAGATAATTCCTTTAATTTTTTCTGTAATGCGGAATGTTGATTTTTCAATTTTTCATTTTGCGCATTGCGTTGAATCAGCAACTTATCCAAATCAGATTTTTCACGCGCATATTTTTTTGCACTTTTATCTAACTTTTCTTTTTCAACGGCACGTGCATCGCGTATTTTATCAAGTTCTTTTACATATTTTTCTGCCTGTGCGATTTCAGAATTCAACCTATCTGCCATACCTGTCAACACAGCAGATGTTAAAACAAAGTTTCGCATATCTTGGGAATCAAAATTTGGATGCGATGCAACAAATAACACACTGGCCACCGAATCAGCGATTCGCCCGTGGTTTTTTTGTATATCTGCTGTAATTTTATCGCGTTGCTTGTCAAGTTCTGCTATTTTTTTTTCAACCTCTGCGCGTTGTTCTTCCAACGCACTAACTTTATCTGCAGCTTTTACAATATCCTTTTTAGTACGCGCGACATCACGTTCAGATGTTTCTACTTGTTTTTCCAGCTTTTTATTTTGTTGTTCAGTTTGCTTTATTTCAGCATTTATCTTTGACAATTCCGTTACTGCCTGGGCATTTCCAGCGCATAAAAACAACAAAGAACAAATAATTATAATTTTCTTCATTATTTTTTTATCACTTTCAAGAATGTCTTTTTACCTTTTTGTACCATATATTCATCTGCAATTGATACAATATGCTTAATATCAGAGATTTTTACACCATCAATTTGAATTCCACCTTGTTCGACCATACGTCGTGCCTCTGACTTTGAAGAGAACAACCCCGTCATTACCAAGAAATCCAAAATTGGCATATCTGCAGACATTTCTAATTCGACACTTGGTACATTTGACATATCCGCCCCACCAGCAAACAAGGCATTCGATGCCTGTTCTGCCGCAATTGCAGCATCGTGACCATGTGCGATTTCAGTTGCCGCAAATGCCAGACGCTTTTTTGCCTGATTTATATCTGCGCCCTGTAATGCTGACAACTGTGCAATTTCTTTAAGCGGAATTTCTGTAAAGATTTTTAAAAATTTTTCAACTAAATCATCAGAAATATTACGGAAATACTGATAATATTCATATGGGCTTGTTTTTTCCTCGTTTACCCAAACCGCATTCCCAGCAGACTTTCCAATTTTATTACCGTTCGCATCTGTAATCAATGCAGTCGACAAGACAAAAACCTCTTTAGCCATTTTTTTTCTGACTAATTCAATTCCCATAATTGAATTTCCCCATTGGTCTGCACCACAGAATTGTAAAATACAATTATGCTTTTTATATAGTTCCAAGAAATCAACAGCCTGAAAAGTCATATAATTAAATTCCAAGAATGTCATACCGTTATCAAGCCTGCGCTTTACCGAATCCATTGATAACATTCTGGGCACTGTAAAATCCATTCCAAAATCGCGCAAAAAATCTAAATGACTATAATTTTTCATCCAATCATAGTTATCAACCATAATCGCTTGATTATTATCAAAACTAATAAATTTTGATATAGATTTACGTAATCCTGCACAATTTTTTTCAATCTGTTCGTCTGTCAACATTGGTCGTCCCTTATCACGACCGGACGGGTCACCAATACGACCAGTTGCACCACCAACCAAAGTAATTGGACGATGGCCATATTTTTGAAACCAGCGCATTAACATCAAAGACGCCAAATGTCCGACATGTAACGAATCGCCGGTTGGGTCTGTTCCCCAATACGCTGTTATCTTGCCAGCATTTAGTGCATCATTAATACCGTCAAAATTTGATGTTTGATTGATAAATCCACGTGCTTCTAATTCCTGCAACAATTCATTTTTCATAATTAAAATCCTTATAATCTACGAAATATAATAACATGCTGATAAACTGCTTGCAAGACTATATACAATAAAAAATCCAGATATATTGCCTTTTAGCATATAATTATTTTATTTGAAACTGTTTTAATTTTTAATATTGCAAGAAAAATATGATATATGCTATAATTCAATATGAACTGGATGGGAATCTGGTTCGGGGCTGTCGTAGGCCTATCTTGTTCGGTGCAAATATATGCAAACGTATATTTAAGTGTGTCGTAATTCCAAAGTTTCGACAAAGTGTTTCCTCATATTTGCACTGTATTTTAATATACCCTGACTGTGCTTTAGTCGGGGGGCTGATGGTTATACAACAGGGATTTTTCCTAAAAGCCACAGAATCAATAACAAGATGATTTACGAACTCCCCGACCGCATTGGATTTTCATTGCGGTTTTTTAGTTTAACGCACGGAACCAAAGGGGCAACGAAAATGAGAAAACTTTTAACCGCCGGCATATTCGGCACGATATTAGGAATTGTTAGCACAGGCACTGCAAACGCATCAATCGTATCAAGCGGATTTTTAGACGAAAAATTAACAGAATACGCACTCAGCACATCACTAGACCTGAAAGCAAATCAAA